>QHSA01000084.1 GCA_003220315.1 Candidatus Rokuibacteriota bacterium | reverse complement strand
TCCTGTTTCGGGATGACGATTCGTCTACAGTGACTTCCCTCTTGCGGCCTGTCCTTTCAAGAGGAACGTCTTGGGAAACTCACCTTCGCCACAAATCTTGAACGATCCGAAATCTTTGTACCAGGGGCCGTCAGGCGCCTCGGGCTCGGATTCGCGCCACAATTTCGGCTTATAAAGGTCTTCCGCTGGTATTTGCCGCTCCGCGACCCGATCGAACAGGTGCTCCCGGAGACTCGGTGGAAGATTGGTCCACCGAATCTTCGGCATCAATCACCGAATGTCATCCGCGCAAGTTCTTCTTTCAATCGCTGCCGCTCGGCAGCGTCTCGAGATTTCGTAAGTCGCTTCACGAGGGAAAGGAAGCGCTCCTTCTCAGCTTCTTTGGATTGAAGACCGGCCTCGATCAAATCGACGAGCACACGATTGGCGCTCGTCTTCCTAGACTTGGCCAACGTGCGCACACGCTTGGCGATCCCGGCCGGAATCGACACGCTTTGCCGAACTGATCTCTCTGCTCCGGCCATGTCGCTATGCTACACCATGATGCACCAGACTGCACCATTCGAGTGCGTACCTCGGGATGAGCCCCGGGGAAGCAGGTCGCGAGACGCGCCCCTTCCTTCGACAAAACTCCGTCCGGCGGACACCGTTCTGCGGTGGCAGCGGCGCCGTTTCCGCGAGCACTGGACCAGGCTCTCAGGCTGGCCCACGGCTCGTTCTGTCCAGGCATGTCGGCTACACCTGTCCGATTCGCCGCAACGCCCTTGGACATTAGAAGAGGATCTTCGCACCCATAACCTGCCAGATCACAAGATTGCTGCAATGGGTCCGGCGACACGGTACGATGCATTCGCGCCGTCCGTCGGTGCCCTTGACTGGCGGCGTGTCGGCAGTACGTGTTCGGGCGCGACGCGCTCTCGATGGAACGAGAGGGGAGAGATCATGCACAGGCCCGTGCGGTTTGCCGATGACATCGAGCCGCTGGTACAGTTCGTCGAGGAGACCGAGCCCAGCCGGATCCTCGAAGCGACCCTGGGGAAACTGCGCGATGGCCTGTCGGTCAAGAAGCTCCTGACCGCGTCGGCGCTCGCCGTCACTCGTTCGTCGGACTTGCCACCCGGCCACCATGGTGGGCCGCTGCACCCGCTCGTCGGGATCCATGCGCTCCACAACACCGTCGAGCGCGTGTCGGGCGATCAGCGCCTCCTGCCGATCCTTCAGCACGTCGCGCTTTCGAATAAGCACATCAATCACCTCGGGATGGGCCCGTACATCCTGGCGGATGCCAAGCCCGTGGACGCGGGCGGCGTCGAAGCCACGAAGAAGGCTTTTTTCGCGGCCGTGGATCGCGGCCTGTACAACGCCGCGGACCACCACTTCCTCTGGCTCTGGGGCAACATCCCCCATGCCGAGGCGCTGGACCTGCTGCTGACCGTGGCGATCCCGAAAAACACGCTCGACGATCATTACTTCATCTTCCCCATGTTCACGTGGCGCGCACTCGACTGGCTGGGACGCGAGCACACGTCGTTTCTGATGCGTCCCGCCGTTCGGTACGTCACCCGGTTCCCCACGCCGCCTGTGCTGAAAGATATCGAGCCGCTGCTCGAGGAGTACGAGCTCCTGAAGCGCCCACTCGGGTTCCACACGAGCCCGGACGAAGCTCCTGCGATCGGCCTCCTGGGCGAGGCAGTCACCCGATGCGATACCTATGCGGAGATCCCGAGGATGCTCGCGAAGGCCCTCGCGGACGGTCTGTCGCTCCAGGGCGCCGGTGAAGCCTTGTCCATCGGTGCCGCTGGCCTGTTCATGCGATCGCTCACGGGGAATCCGATGGACGTGCACCTGCATACGGGCGCGAACCTGCGCCGGTATCTCTTGAATCTGGAAGGCGTGAGCCTGCGAAACAAGCTGCTGGCGCTGCTGACGTGGCACACAGGACCCGAGGTGCGCTCGACGCAGGACCGCATGGAGCCACCGCCCCAGCCGGATCCGGAGGCCGTCGCCGCGTTACCCCATCGCACCCAGGCCGCATTGCTGGATGCACTCACGGAGAGCATTTACACGCAGCCCCCCACCGACTGGTCGAAGGTCACCAATCTCGGGCAGATGCGCGCCGTGCCCGAGGTGAAGAACACCGTGAACCTCGCGCAACAGTATGCCGACCTCGGGTACGACCCGGCCGCGCTGATCAGCTGTCTCGCCGACATCGTCGTTCACGACAACTTCACCGAAATGCACGCTTTCAAGCACCATCAGGCCACCTTCGAGGAATTCCACGCCACCCGGCTACCGTGGCGCTGGCGCCACCTCGTGAGCGCGGCCCAGGCGTCGGCCATCTCGTACGGCAAGAACATGGAGGTCTACGAGGAGGCGATCGAGCTCCTTCACGCGTAGGCGTCCTTCGTCAAGGCGGCTGCCGGCGTCTCGATGTTGTAGAGGCGCGCGCAATTGTCCCAGAGGATCTTGCGGCGAACCTCGTCGCCGAACGGCAGCCCGAAGAACTGCTCCATCGCCTCGGGGAACGCGCCGTCGGGATGGGGATAGTCGGTCGAGACCACAAAGTAGCCGGCTCCCATCTTGTTGACGACATCGACCGCCGGCTCTTCGTCCACATCGAGGGCGATGAAGCACTGGCGCTTGAAGTATTCGCTCGGCAGCATCGACAGCTGATGCTCGCAGCCGGGCCCGAACTTCTCCCACTGGTCATCGAGCCGCCACAGCCACCAGCAGAGCCATCCGGCGGTGCCTTCGAGGAAGGCGCAGCGCAGCCGGGGGTGGCGCTCGAGGATTCCGCCGGTGGTCATGCTAGCGATGGCCCCCATCAGCTCGACTGGATTGCGAATGGCATGGGCGATCGGGTGGAAGTTGGCGTGCCCGACGAAGCGCCGCCCGGCATCGTCCTTGAGCGAGGTGTTGCCGGTCGGATGAAATCCGATCGGCACGTCGAGCTCCTCGAGCGCGGTCCACAGCGGCTCGCACGCCTCGTCGTGCAAATGCTGGCCGTGGACCGGGTTCGGGGTGCCGATGACGGCGACGGCGCCAAGCTCCCTGACGCATCGGCGCGCCTCTTCGATCGCCGCCGGGATGCTGTGCATCGCCACCTGGGCGGCGAACTTCAGCCGCTTCGGCTGCCTCTGGCAATATTCGTGCGCCCAGTTGTTGTAGGCATGCGCCAGCGCCGCCGCGTAGTCCGGCGCGAGGTCGTCGTGCATCAAGATCTGCCGTCCGCGCGTGCCGTACATGACAGCGACGTCGACGCCTTCGATATCCATGGCGGTCAGGGTCGACTCCGGGTCGAAGCCGCGCCCGCGCGCGACCTGGAAGTGTGGGTGCCGCGCGCGGCTCCGGCGACGCAGCTCGCGGCTGGACGCGGTGGCGGCCGTCGCCTTGCCATGCGCGGGAATCGCCAGACCCTGCACCTCCATCCCCATGATGGTATCGGCGTGACCTTTGTCCTCGGGGCTATCGCTGAGTTTTTGCTGCTGCCCGCCGAAGAACCGCGGCAGGCTCGCTCGATGTGGCCCTTCGAGGTACCGGGCCCAGAGATCGTCCGGCTCCATCATGTGAAGGTCGCTGTCGAGGATCAGAAAGCCGTCGCGTGCCATGTCGCACCTCCACTATGCTTTCAGCTGACGCGCGATGAACGCCTTGACCATTTCGCGCGCACGATCGGTTTGCGGCCCGGGCTTGGCGACCCACTCGTGTTCGCTGCCCTCGAAGACGGTCAGCTCGCACACACCGCCAGCCGCCTTGTACGTTGCAGCGAATTTCTCCTGCACGGCCGGAAGCACGTTGTCGTCGAGCGCGCCCTGCATGATCAGCATCGGCACCAATGTCACCGGCTCGCGGCGCTCGAGGATCTGCTGCGGATTGCCTTCGTAGATCGTTTCCCAGGGGTTGAAGTAGATCCGGCTGTTCTCGGTCATCCCCTCGCGCTTCATCCGCTCCGCCTGCTGGAAGCGCGCGTACGGGTCGCTGATGGGCGAGCGGGTCGCGACATAGGCCACCGTCGCATCGAGGTTCGAGGCCGACGGCAAGGCAATCGCGTTGTAACGCGGATCGCGCGGGCGCATGGCCAGCAGTTGAGCGACGTGGCCGCCGCTGGAGCTGCCGTACACACCGATCTTCGACGGGTCGCCGTTCCATTCGGCGGCTCTGGATTTGAGCCAGCGCACGCCGTAGTTCGCGTCCTGCACCGACGCCGGGTACGGCGCTTCCTCCGAGAGCCTCAGGTCGATGGCCACCACCAGGACGCCGCTGGCCGCGATGGCGCGGTCCATCGGCTCCTCGGCAAGACGATCCTTGCGGCGCCAGGCGCCGCCGTGCAGATCGAGCACCGTCGGGAACGGCCCCGTGCCCTGCGGTTGATAGATGCGGGCCATCAGCTGCCGGCCGGCCGGCGTGCGCCGGAACTCTACTTCGCTGACCTTGAGCTCGAACATTGCCGCTGGATCGTAGAGCGTCTTCATTCCGGATCTCCTTTGCGCCTCGCCTGCCCGAGCGAGGAGCGGCTCGGCGACCGTGACGATTAATCTCGCCTTCTCGCACGCCGCCCAGAACCAGTCGAGCGAGCCATCGGTCCACCACGCCTTTTGATGTGGCTGGTTGAAGGTGAAGCGAAACCCGAGCATGCCCGGCCGCTCGCGCCAGCGG
>QHSA01000115.1 GCA_003220315.1 Candidatus Rokuibacteriota bacterium | reverse complement strand
ACGCCGTCTGCGCCTCGATCACAGAGCTCCTGCCCCAGGCGGGGACGGCCGTCCTGCCTCCCTCGCGCCTGGTCGAGCTGCCCTGCTGTTACGAAGACCCGGCGCTCGGCTTCGAGCTCCAAGCGGCGGCCACGCGGCTCGGCATCTCGACGGCCGAGCTCGTGAAGCTCCATAGCGGCGCCGAGTACCTCGTCTACTTCATCGGCTTTACCCCGGGGCTCCCGTACATGACCGGAATGCCAGAGCGGCTCACGATCCCGCGCCTCGAGACGCCACGCACGAAGACGTCGGCGGGGAGCGTCGGTATCGGCGGCACGCAGTGTTGCGTCTACTCGGTCGACAGCCCCGGCGGCTTCTGGGTGCTCGGTCGCACACCGCTTCGCCTCTACGACCCGGAGTCGCCCGAGCCGGTTCTGCTCCGCCCCGGGGACCGCGTGAGCTTCCGAGCGATCGACCGCGGCGAATACGACACGATCGCCGCGCGCGTCGCCGCGCGAGCCTACGCGCCGGTGACCACGTGATCGGGATCCTCGACCCAGGGCCCCAGACGACCGTACAGGACCTCGGCCGGTCCGGTCAGCTTCGCTACGGCGTCCCGCCGTCCGGCCCGGTGGACCGACGCGCCTTCGTCCTCGCCAACCGCCTCGTCGGCAACCCCGACGGCGCGGCGGCCCTCGAGACGACGCTCATCGGGCCGCGCTTCGAGGTCGACGCGCCGTGCGCGGTTGCGGTCACCGGCGCCGACACGCCCGTGACGATCAACGGCCGGGAGGCGCCGGCCTGGACGACGCTCACGCTCAAGCCCGGCGACGTGGTCAAGCTCGGTCCGGCGCGCTCCGGGGTGCGGAGCTACGTCGCGTTCTCGGGTGGCCTCGACGTTCCCCCGGTGATGGGCTCACGCTCGACCTATCTCCGCGGGCGGCTCGGCGGGCTCGAGGGACGCGCGCTCCGGAGAGAAGACCGGCTCCGCCTCTTTGCGGCCCATCCGCCACGCCCCTGGCGCGTCGCGCCCCGCGCGGTGCCCGCGTACGGCGGCGAGCCCACAATCCGCATCGTGCTCGGGCCTCAGGCCGACCGCTTCACCCGGGCGGGCATCGGCGCCCTCCTCGGCGGCGCCTACGCGATGCTGCCCCAGTCAGACCGCATGGGCGCCAGGCTCTCCGGCGAGCGGGTCACACACGCGCGCGGCCACGACATCATTTCGGACGGCATCGCGCTCGGCTCGATCCAGATCCCCGGAGACGGTCTGCCGATCGTCTTGCTGGTCGATCGGCAGACCACCGGCGGCTACACGAAGGTTGCGACCGTCTGCTCGTTCGACATCGGGCGCGTCGGGCAGGTCAGACCCGGGCAATCGCTCCGGTTCCGCGCGGTCACCGTGGACGAGGCCCACCGGCTGCTGTACCTTGCCGACGCAGCCCTCGAGACAGGGCTGCGGGAGGAGATCGCATGAGTATCGAGAAGGAGCTCCACGAGTACACGGCGAAGACGGCCCGCTCCCGTGCCCTGCACGAAGAGGCGGTGGCGGTCATGCCCGGCGGCAACAGCCGCACGACGACGTTCTTCGACCCGTACCCGTTCTACATCCAGCGCGGCCAGGGCGCCCACGTCTGGGACGCCGACGACAACGACCGCCTCGACTTCAACGGCAACTACACGAGCCTGATCCTGGGCCACGCGCCGCCGGAGGTCGTCAAGGCGATCCAGGAGGCGGTCGCGCAGGGGCTCTCGTTCCCGGGGCCGACGGAACACGAGGTGCGGCTCGCGGAGGTCTTGACCCGGCGCGTGCCGTCGGTCGAGCAGATCCGCTTCACGAACTCCGGCACCGAGGGGACGATGAACGCCGTGCGCCTCGCTCGCGCGTTCACGGGTCGGCCGAAGATCGCGAAGTTCGAGGGCGCCTACCACGGCACCCACGACTGGGTGCTCGTGAGTGTCGCGCCCGACCCGAAGGCGGCCGGGAGCCGCAAGCGTCCGAAGCCCCTGCCCGCGTCTGCCGGGATCCCGCCCGCCGTGCTCAAGCACACCGTGGTCCTTCCGTGGAACGATGGGGAGGCGTGCGAGGCGATCATCGAGGCGGAGGCCAAGCACCTGGCCGCCGTCATCGTGGATCCGCTCCTGGGGATCGGGGGTGTGATCCCGCCCGTCGACGGGTTCCTCCAGCGGCTTCGCGCGCTCACCGAGCGCCACGGGATCCTCCTGATCTTCGACGAGGTCATCTCGTTCCGGATCGCGTGGGGCGGGGCGCAGGAGCGCTTCGGCGTCCGGCCCGACCTCACGACGTTCGGCAAGATCATCGGCGGCGGCCTGCCGGTCGGCGCCTTCGGCGGTCGGGCCGACGTCATGAGCTACTACGACCCGCGCAAGGGCGCAGCACGCATCAGCCACGGCGGGACCTTCAACGCAAACCCGGCGACGATGGCGGCGGGCGTCGCGACGCTCAACGCGCTCACGCCCGAAGCGTACGCGCGCCTCGACGCCCTGGGCGAGCGGCTCCGCGGCGGCGTGGCGCGCCTGCTGGCCGCGACGCGACGCAAGGGCCAGGTCTCCGGCGTCGGCTCGCTCTTCTGTCTGCACTGGACCGCCGAGCCGCTCACCGACTACCGCTCGAGCCGCCCCCGAGACCCCGAGGCCCCCCTCCGGCATTTCATGGGGCTCCTGAACGAAGGCATCCTCCTCACCCAGCGGGGGCTCGGCGCCTGCTCGCTGGCGATGACGGAGGAGGACATCGACCGGTTCGTCAACGCGCTCGCCCGCGTCACGGCGCGGAGCTAAGGAGTCAGGGGGATGGCGACGAAGCACATCGATCTCAACTGCGACATGGGCGAGAGCTACGGTCGGTGGACCCTCGGCGCCGACGAGGAGATCATGCCCTGGATCACTTCGGCGAACGTCGCGTGCGGCTTCCACGGGGGCGACCCTCACGTGATGCGCAAGACCGTCGCGCTGGCGCTCCGGCACGGCGTGGCGATCGGCTCACACCCGGGCCTGCCGGACCTCATGGGCTTCGGCCGTCGCGTCATGGACGTCACGCCACAGGAGGTCAAGGACTACCTCTGCTACCAGACGGGCGCGCTGCGCGAGTTCGTGCGCGCCGCCGGGAGCGACCTCCAGCACCTGAAGCCGCACGGGATCCTCTACAACATGATGGAGAAGGACGAGGCGCTCGCCGTCGCGGCGGGCGAGGCGGTGCTCGAGTCCGGCGGCCCGGAGCTGATTCTGATGACGCTGGCCTCGGGCAAGTACGACGCGGCGTGCCGCAAACGGGGCGTGCGCGTGGCCTCGGAGGGCTTCGCGGACCGCGCGTACAACGTCGACGGCACGCTGGTCTCGCGCAAGCTCGCGGGGTCCCTGATCACCGACCCGGAGCGCGCGGCCGCCCAGGCGGTGAAGATGGCGGTCGAGGGACGGGTGCGCACGCTCGACGGCGTCGAGATCGACATCTCGGTGCAGACCATCTGCTGCCACGGCGACACGCCGGGCGCGCAGAAGATCGTGCGGATGGTCCGTGAGGCGCTCGATAAGGCGGGGTGCCGCGTCCGGCCGCTGCGCGAGTGGCTTCCGAAGGCCTGACCGCATCCCGGACGAGAACCGACGATCCTCGAGGAGGGCGCATGGAGAAGCATGGGGTTGCGGCTCTGCTGGTCACGCTCGTGCTCGCCGGTTGCGCGTCGTCGACGCAGCCCTCGGTCATGGTGTACCCGGCCAAGGGCCAGAGCGCGGAGCAGCAGACGCGCGACAGCGGCGAGTGTCAGACGTGGGCGAAGCAGCAGACCGGCTTCGATCCCGCGACCGAGGCCGGCAAAGGCGCGGCGGTCGGCGCGGTGGTCGGCGCGATCGGCGGCGCCGCGGCGGGTGCGGCGATCGGCGCCGCCACCGGGGGCGGCGCGGGCAGGGGCGCGGCGGTGGGCGCGACCGTCGGCGGTCTGGGCGGCGCGGCGGGCGGCGGGACGTACCAGTACTCGAAGAGCAAGGAAGGATACGACCGCGCCTACGCCGCGTGCATGCAGGGCCGGGGCTACGCGGTGAAGTGATCCCCTGGACACCGCGCGGAGCCTGAGGACCCGGGACGGCGCGGTCATCGGCTACCGGCTCTGGCGGCCGGGAGCCCCGAGGCGCACGCTCGTCCTGCTCCACGGTCTCGGCAGCAACCTCACCCGCTGGTCGGAGTTCGTCGCCAACACGTCGCTCAGGGCGGACTGGGACATCCTGCGCCCGGACCTCCGCGGCCACGGTGGCTCGCTCGACCGCGGGCGGATCGGGATGGACGAGTGGTGCGCCGACCTCGCCGCGGTCCTCGAAGCGGAGCGCGCACCGCGGGCCGTCGTCGCCGGCCACTGTCTCGGCGCCAACATCGCCGTCGAGTTCGCCCGGCGCGATCCCGGGGCGGTTCTCGGACTCGTGCTCATCGAGCCGATGCTGCGCGACGCGCTCCGTGGCAGCCTGAGCGCGACCGCCCGACTCCGGCCGCTCTCGGTGCCGGTGGTGTGGCTCGTCCGTGCCCTCAACGCGCTCGGCATCCGCCGACGGCGTGTGGCGCCGCTCGATCTGGTCGAGCTCGACCGCGGGACGCGCGCCGCCATGTCGCAGGGCGGCTCGGGGACGATCGCGCGGCGCCACGCGGCTCCCTGGGTCGACCTCGCCACGACGCCCACCGCGGTGTATCTCCAGTCACTGATGGCCGTGAACCGCGGCGTGGCCGATCTCGAGGCGATCCGCGTCCCGGTCCTGGCGCTCCTCTCCACGGGCGGCGCGCTCAGCGACCCCGTGCTCACCGAGCGACGGTTGCGCGCGCTGCCGAACTGCCGGGTCCTCCGGCTCGCCGCCGAGCACTGGATCCCGACGGAGCAGCCCGAGGCGATGCGGAACGCGATCGAGGAGTGGTGCACGGAGCTCGCGACGGCCGCGCGGCCTTGACCCTGGCCCCGCGGCGATGGTCTACTGAATCGCTCGTGGACACACCACTCCAGCGCACCCCGCTCTACGAGGCGCACGTCAAGGCCGGCGCGCGCATGGTCCCGTTCGGGGGCTGGGAGATGCCGGTGCAGTACGCGGGGATCATCGAGGAGCACCGGGCGGTGCGCAACGCGGTCGGCCTCTTCGACGTGAGCCACATGGGGGAGTTCGAGCTCACAGGGCCGCACGCCCTCGACGCGCTCCAGCGCCTCACGACCAACGACGTCGCGGCGCTGGCGGTCGGCCAGGTCCAGTACTCACTCCTCTGCTACCCGAGGGGAACCATCGTGGACGACCTCACCGTGTACCGGCTCGCGGACGACCGGTTCATGCTCACGGTCAACGCGGCGAACATCGACACGGACTGGGCCCATGTGAATCAATACACCGGGCAGGGCCAAGGCGCGCGCTGGAAGAACGTCTCGGCGGACACCGGGCTCATCGCGGTGCAGGGGCCCCGGGCCGAGGCGCTCGTGTGCCGCCTCGCCGCGGAGGACGTGGCGAAGATCGGGTACTACCGCTTCGCGCGCGGCGTGGTCGCGGGAATCGACGCGCTGATCTCGCGAACAGGGTATACGGGCGAGGACGGGTTCGAGCTCTACGCGCCGGCGGCGGCCACCGCGCGGCTCTGGGCGGCACTCCTCGAGGCGGGGCGCGACGACGGGGCGCAGCCGATCGGGCTCGGCGCGCGCGACACGCTGCGGCTCGAGATGAAGTACGCGCTCTACGGCAACGACATCGACGACACGACGAACGCGCTCGAGGCGGGGCTCGGCTGGGTCGTGAAGCCGGCCAAGGGCGAGTTCATCGGCCGGGAGGCGCTCGAGAAGGTTCGCCGGGAGGGTGTGCGTCGTAGGCTGGTCGGCGTCGAGATGGTGGACAAGGCGGTCGCGCGCCACGGCTATCCGGTGCTCAAGGACGGGCGTCGGGTCGGCGTCGTCACGTCGGGCTCCTACGGCCCCTCCGTGGACCGGTACATCGCGATGGCATACGTCGAGACCGCGCTCGCCGCGGTGGGCACCGCGCTGGCCGTCGAGGTCCGGGGGCAGGCCAAGGCCGCGCGCGTCGTCCGCACGCCGTTCCATCCGCCCCGGGTGAAGAAGGGCTGACGATGCCACACGTTCCGAAGGAGCTCCGGTACACGCGGGACCACGAATGGGCCAAGCGGGAAGATGATCGCGTTCGCGTCGGCATCACCGCGTACGCGGCGGAGCAGCTCGGCGATGTCGTCTTTGTCGAGCTGCCGAAGGTCGGCGCCACGGCGACGGCGAAGAAGCCGTTCGGCGTCGTCGAGTCGGTCAAGGCGGTCTCCGACCTGTTCGCGCCCGTGTCGGGCGAGATCGTCGAGGTCAACACTGGGCTGCCGCAGGCACCCGAGACGGTGAACGCGGATCCGTACGGCCGCGGCTGGATGCTCGTCATCGCCCCCTCGCACAAAGCCGAGTGGGCCCAGCTCCTCACGGCCGAGCAGTACGAGGAGTTCCTGGCGCAGGGGGCCCACTGATGGCGTCACGCTACATCGCGAACACGCCCGCCGAGCAGGACCAGATGCTCCGTGTGATCGGCGCCGCGTCGGTCGAGGAGCTTCTCGTCAAGATCCCGCCCAAGGCGCGGCTCTCGCGGCCGCTCGCGCTGCCGCCCGCGCTCGCCGAAACCGACCTGATCCGTCACCTCAAGACGCTCGCCGACGCGAACGCCGACGCCGACCGGTACGCCTGCTTCCTCGGGGCGGGCTCGTACGACCACTATGTCCCGAGCCCGATCAACCACCTGGTGCTGCGCGGCGAGTTCTTCACGGCGTACACGCCGTACCAGCCGGAGGCCAGCCAGGGCACGCTCAGGACGATCTACGAGTACCAGACGATGATCGCCGAGCTGACGGGCATGGACGTCGCGAACGCGTCCATCTACGACGGCGCCTCCTCCGTCGCCGAAGCGGTCCTGATGGCGCACGCCGCCACCGAGCGGACCGAGGTCGTCGTCTCCCACGGCGTGAACCCGCTCTATCGGCGCGTGACCGCGACCTACTGCGAGGGGCCGCGGATGCGGCTGCGCGACGCCGGCGCGCCCGGCGGGACGACGGACCTCGCGGCGGCGACGCGCCTCTGCGGGCCGAAGACCGCCGCGCTCGTCGTCCAGTCGCCCAACTTCTACGGGTGTCTCGAGGACATCGCGTCGGCCGCCGAGATCGCGCACGCGGCCGGCGCCGTGCTCATCGTCGTCGCCGATCCGGTGAATCTCGGCGTGCTCGAGGCGCCGGGCAAGCTGGGCGCCGATCTCGTCGTCGGCGAAGGGCAGGGGCTGGGCGTGCCGATGAGCTTCGGCGGGCCCAACCTCGGCGTCTTCGCGGCCAAGAGAGAGCTCGTGCGCCGGATGCCGGGCCGCCTCGTCGGCGCCACCGTGGATCGCGACGGGCGACGCGGCTTCGTGCTCACGCTCCAGACGCGCGAGCAGCACATCCGCCGCGCGAAGGCGACCTCCAATATCTGCACCAACGTCGCCCTCTGCGCCCTCATGGCCACGATCTATCTCGCGACGCTCGGGCGGCACGGCCTCGTCAAGGTCGGCGAGCTCTCGGCGGCGAAGGCCCACTACGCCGCCCGGCGGCTGACGGCGCTCTCGGGCGTCTCGCTCCGCTTCCAGGCGCCGTTCTTCAAGGAATTCACGCTCAAGCTCCCGAAACCGCCCGACCGGGTCGTCGCGCGCCTCGCCAAAGAGCGGATCCTCGCGGGCGTGCCCCTGAAGGCGTTCGACCGGGCGCTCGCCGACTGCCTCCTCGTCGCCGTCACGGAGAAGCGGACGAAGGAGGAGATCGACGCGTTCGCCCAGGCGCTCGAACGGGCGGTCGTGTGATGAGCGCTGCGAGCTACGACAAGCTGATCTTCGAGCTGTCCTCGCCCGGCCGCGTGGCGTACTCGCTGCCCGAGTCCGACGTGCCCACGAGCGACGCGCGCTCGCTCCTTCCGGAGGCGTACCTGCGCGCCGAGGCGCCGCGGCTGCCCGAGGTCTCCGAGTTCGACGTGGTGCGCCACTACTCGCGCCTCTCCCAGTTGAACTACGGTGTGGACACGCACTTCTACCCGCTCGGCTCGTGCACGATGAAGTACAACCCGAAGATCAACGAGGACATGGCCCGCGTCGCGGGCTTCGCCCGCCTCCACCCGCTCGCCCCCGAGGCGCTGAGCCAGGGCGCGCTCCGGCTCATGCACGAGCTGGCGGCGATGCTCGCCGAGATCGCGGGCATGGACGCGGTGTCGCTCCAGCCGGCCGCGGGCGCCCAGGGCGAGCTGGCGGGCGTCCTCATGATCCGCGCCTACCACGCGGCGCGGGGCGAGAAGCGGACGAAGGTGCTCGTGCCCGACTCGGCCCACGGCACCAACCCTGCGTCCACCGCCCTCGCAGGCTACGAGGTGGTCGAGGTGAAGTCGCAGCCGAACGGTGAGGTGGACCTGGACGAGCTGGCGCGCCACCTCGACACCGACGTCGCCGCGTTCATGATCACGGTGCCCAACACGCTCGGCATGTTCGAGCCGCGCATCGTCGAGATCACCGAGCTGTGCCACGCCAAGGGCGTGCAGGTCTACATGGACGGCGCCAACCTGAACGCGATCCTCGGGATCACGCGCCCGGGCGACCTCGGCTTCGACGTCTGCCACTTCAACCTCCACAAGACGTTCACGACCCCGCACGGAGGCGGCGGCCCGGGCGCCGGTCCCGTGGGCGTCAAGGCGCACCTCGAGCCGTTCCTGCCGGTGCCCGTGGTCACCAAGGACGGCGACCGCTACGCGCTCGACTGGAAGCGGCCCCAGTCCATCGGCAAGCTCCAGGCGTTCTGGGGGAACTTCGGGATGCACGTGCGCGCGTATACCTACATCCGCACGATGGGTGCCGACGGCCTGCGGAGTGTGGCGGACAACGCGATCCTGAACGCGAACTACATCATGAAGCGCCTCGAGAAGGCTTACGATGTCGCGGTGCCGGGACCGTGTATGCACGAGTGCGTGGTGTCCGCTCGTCGCCAGAAGAAACTCGGCGTCACCGCGACCGACATCGCCAAACGACTCCTCGATCTCGGCTTCTACGCGCCGTCGACCTACTTCCCGCTCATCGTCGAGGAGGCGCTCATGATCGAGCCCACCGAGACGGAGGCGAAGGAGACGCTCGACGCCTTCTGCGACGCGATGATCCAGATCGCCCGCGAGACGGAGACGTCGCCCCAGGTGGTCCAGGACGCGCCCGTCACGACACCCGTGCGCCGCCTCGACCAGACCCGGGCCGCGCGCGAGCCGGACCTCCGGTGGAGCCCCGCGGCGAAGTGACGCCGGGACGCCCGTGGCGGCTGCTCGTCACGGAGCCGTGCGACGGCGCCACGAACATGGCGATCGACGAGGCCGTCTGGCGCGGGCGTCAGGCGGGAACCTCCCCCTCGACCGTCCGGTTCTTCGCCTGGGCGCCGCCCACGGTGTCGCTCGGCTACGGCCAGCCCCTCGATCGCGACGTGAGCGTCGAGGCGTGCCGGCGGCTCGGCGTCGGTCTCGTGCGGCGGCCGACGGGGGGGAGCGCGATCTACCACGATGGCCCCGAGCGCGAGTTGACCTACAGCGTCGTCGCCACCACCGACGACCTCGGCGGGGCCCGCGACCTCGGCGAGACCTATCGCTGGATCGCGCGCGCGCTGGTCGCCGGGCTCCGGGCGCTCGGCGCGCCCGTCGCGATGGTCGCGGTCGCGCGCGGCGGGGACCCGACCCCCGCGTTCTGCTTCGCGCGGACCGGGAGCTACGAGATCGAGATCGCCGCGCGCAAGGTCGTCGGCAGCGCCCAGCGGCGGCACGGCCGGTGCTTCGTCCAGCACGGCTCGATCCTGCTCGGCGTCGACGCGCCGCGCCTCCGGACGCTCTTTCCGACCACGCGCGACCCGCTCGCCACCCTGACGACGCTCGAGGCGGCGCTCGGCCACCGGCCGAAGTTCGACGACGTCGCCGCCGCGCTCGCTCACGCCTTCGAGCGCGAGCACGGTCTCCGCCTCAGGGCCGACGGCCTCACCGCCGACGAGACGGCGCACGCCGCCCGGCTCGTCGAGGAGAAGTACGCCACGGCCGAGTGGCTCGCCGGCCCCGTGTGAGCCGCGAGTATCCGGCCGAGCCGCGCGTCGGCGTCGGCGCGGTCGTCCTCGACGGCGACCGCGTGCTGCTCGTCAAGCGCGGCCGGCCCCCGGCCCTCGGCAAGTGGAGCCTGCCCGGCGGCCTCGTCCACCTCGGCGAGACGACGCGGGACGCCGTGCTGCGGGAGGTCGCCGAGGAATGCGGGCTCGCGATCACCGTGGCGGGTGTCGCCGGCGTGGTGGACCGCGTCACCCGCGATGCCGCCGGAAGGGTCAAGTATCATTACGTGCTGGTGGACTACCTCGCGTACCCCGAGTCCACGCGGCTCACGTCCGGCAGCGACGCCGCCGAGGCGCGATGGGTCGAGATCGATCGGGTCGCGGAGCTCGACACGACCGACGGGCTCGTGGACATGATCCGCCGCGCCCAGACCCTCAGGGGAGGTGCCCGAGCGTGAAGATCGAGGTCGTCACCAAGCGGCTCGACGAGGTCGCGGCCGACGCGCTCGTCGTCGGGCTCTACGCCGAGGAGACGAAGCTGCCGGACGCGCTCGCCCGCCTCGACCGCGCGGCGGCGGGGCACATCAAGGCCGCGCTCGATGCCGAGAGGTTCAAGGCGAAGGCGGGGCAGGTGACGCACGTCCACGCGGGCAAGCGCCGGGTGGTCGTGGCCGGGCTCGGCCGGCGCGCCGAGACGACGCTCGAGGTGTTGCGTCGCGGCGCCGCGGGGGCGCTCCGCCGCGCGCGCGACCTGGGCGCCCGCACCGTCGCCGCGGGGCTCCTCGGCGACCGGCTGCCCGTCCGCGAGCGCGCGCAGGCCCTCGTCGAGGGCGCGCTCCTCGGGACGTACACGTTCGACCGTTACAAGAAGGACAAGTCCGAGCGCGTCGTCGAGGAGCTGCGGGTGGTCGAGACCGACGGTCGCCACGGGCGTGAGATCGCGGAGGGGGCGCACCGGGGCGAGGTGTTCGCGCGCGCGACCGCCTACGCGCGCGACCTCATCAACGCTCCGGCGAACGAGCTGAGCCCGAGCGACCTCGGCCGAGCCGCCGCCCAGGTCGCGAAGGAGCACCGGCTTGCGCTCCGGGTCTACGACCGTGCCGACTGCCGCCGCATGGGCATGGGCGCGTTCCTCGGCGTGGCGGCCGGGAGCGCCGAGCCGCCGAAGTTCATCCACCTGACGTACGCGCCCCCGGGCCGTCGGACCAGGCGCGTCGCGCTCATCGGCAAGGGCATCACCTTCGACTCTGGCGGGCTCGACCTCAAGACCTCCGAGGGGATGCTGCGGATGAAGTACGACATGGCCGGCGCCGCGGCGGTGCTCGGGATCATGGGCGCGCTGCCGCAGCTGCGGTCGCCGGTGGAGGTGCACGGCCTGATCGCCGCCACCGAGAACATGCCGTCGGGCACGGCGCTCCGCCCGGGCGACGTGCTGCGGGCGATGAACGGGACGACGATCGAGGTGGGGAACACCGACGCCGAGGGACGCCTCACGCTCGCGGACGCGCTCTCCTACGCCGCCGCGCGCGTCAAGCCCGACGAGGTGATCGACCTGGCGACGCTCACGGGCGCCTGCGTCGTCGCGCTCGGCCCGCTCTGCGCCGGTCTGCTGTCGAACGACGCGGGGCTCGCCAAGCGCCTCCTCGACGCCGCCGGGACCGCCGGCGAAGGGCTCTGGCAACTCCCGCTGATCGACGAGTACCGCGAGCACCTCAAGAGCGAGATCGCGGACCTCAACAACGTCGGGCCGCGCGGCGCCGGCGCGATCAACGCGGCGCTCTTCCTCAGGGAGTTCACCGGCGACCTGCCCTGGGCGCACCTCGACATCGCGGGGCCGGCATGGAGCGAGAAGGACCTCCCACTGGTCCCCAAGGGCGCCTCCGGCGTCGCCGTCCGCACGATCCTCACCTATCTGGCGGGCTAGTGGGCGGGGCGGTCGACCTCCACTCGCACACGACCGCGTCGGACGGGTCGCTCGCGCCGCGGGAGCTCGTGCGCCTGGCGGTCAAGCACGGGGTGCGCGTGCTCGCGATCACGGACCACGACTCGACCGACGCGCTCGCCGAGGCGATGGACGAAGCGCGCCACCATCCGCCGCTCCAGATCGTCCCCGGGCTCGAGATCAACTGCGACGTGCCCGGCCGGGGGAACGGCGGGCCTGCCGAGATCCACGTGCTCGGCTACTCCGTGGACTGGGAGGCCGCGTGGTTCCAGCAGTTCCTGAGCGAGCAGCGCGCGGAGCGCCGGCAGCGTGTCTACCGTATGGCAGAGCGACTCGCCGAGCTCGGCATGCCCATCGATCCCGCCGAGGTCCTGGCGCTCGCGCGGGACGGGTCGGCGGGCCGGCCCCACATCGCCCAGGTCATGGTCAACCGCGGGTACGTCGCGTCCGTCCGCGAGGCGTTCGATCGCTACCTGCGCGCGGGCGGGCCGGCCAACGTGCCGCGCAAGCGCCTGACGCCCGCGGACGCCGTGGCCGTGATCCGCCGAGCGCGGGGCGTGCCCGTGCTCGCGCACCCCGGCCTCGCGGGGCGCGACGACCTGATTCCCGACCTCACGCGCGCGGGGCTCATGGGGATCGAGACTTACTATCCCGAGCACTCGACGGCCCAGACCGCGACATACCTCGAGCTCTGCCGGCGGCACGACCTCGTCGCGACCGGCGGCTCCGACTATCACGGGCCTCACCTGGGGAAGGCGGCTCACCCGGGCACCCCCGCGATCCCGCTCGCCGTCTGGGAGGCGCTGAGGGCGCGCGCCGCGCAGGCCCGGGGTGGCAGTGCCAGCTGAGCGCCGCCGCGGCGCGTGACGACGAACGTCCAGATCTTCGGCTTCCACGACTGCCAGGACACTCGCAAGGCGCTCCGCTTCTTCGCGGAGCGGCGGGTCCCGGTGCACCTCGTGGATCTCGCGGAGCGCCCGGCCACGCGCGGTGAGCTTCGCCGGTTCGCCGAGCGCTTCGGCGCCGCCGCGCTGATCGACCCCGATCGCCCGCGCTTCCGCGCCCTCGGCCTGCACGTCGCAGGCGACTCGCCCGAGCGGCTCCTGGCCCGCGCCCTCGACGAGCCGCGGCTGCTTCGGACGCCGCTTGTACGCTGTGGGGGGAAAGTCGCCGTCGGCCTGGCCCAGCAGGCGTGGCAGGACTGGGTGGACACCGAGAAGCAGAAGTCCTCGGCCCGTTGAATGCGGGAACCCGGGCCGTCAACGGATTGTTGATTGGAGGGACGGAGCCGGCGCGCGCTGTTGTACCGGGGTCCGCGTGGCCGCGTCCGAACCGTGAGTGGCCTGAGAGCGGCGCAACCTGGCTCCGTACCTCAAGGCTGATTGACTCAACCGAAATGGAGACCCCAATGGCCAATCCGCTCAGCCGCAGGGAAGTCCTGAAGTTCGGCGCGTACACGACGGTCGGTGGCGTCCTCACCCCCGGGATCTCGCTGGCGCAGGCGATCGTCACCGAGACGAAGGGAATCACGGCCCGCGACCTCCAGCTGAACGTGGGCGGGACGATGATCGCGGCGTACGACGCGCGCCCGGAGGCACCGGGTCGCTACCCCGTGGTCGTCGTGATCTCCGGCTTCACCGGTAACAGTGAGCACCACAAGGACGTGGTCCGGCGCTTCGCGCACGCCGGCTACTACGCGATCTCGCCGGAGCTCTACCAGCGCGAGGGCGGGATGCAGGGGAAGAACTTCCAGGAGATGGGCGCGATCGCCGGCAAAGTGACCCGGACGCAGTACCTCGGCGACATCTCGGTCGCTGCCGACCACGCCAAGCAGCAGGGCTGGGCGCGCGCCGACCGGCTCGGCGTCACTGGCTTCTGCGGCGGCGGCGCGCTCACGCTCCACGTGAGCGCCGAGTACCCTGGCGTGACCGCGGCGGTGCCGTGGTACGGCCACGTCAAGCGCACGTACCCCGACGCGCCGGGCGTCGACGCGTTTAGCCTGGTGGCGCGCATCAGGACGCCGGTGCTCGGTCTGTACGGCGAGGCCGACAGCGGGATCCCGGCGGACGACGTCAAGCGCTTCGAGGCCGAGCTCAAGAAGACGAACCCGAACGTCGAGTTCGTGCTCTACCCGGGCGCCCCGCACGCGTTCTTCTCGGACGACCGGCCGCAGGTCTACAAGAAGGAGGCGGCCGAGGACGGCTGGAAGCGCTGCCTCGCGTTCTTCGCGAAGCACTTGAAGGGCTAGCGTCAGGCGCGGCGTGTCCAGACGTTGCGGCAGCGCGTCTCGGTGACGCACAGCGCGGCCACCAGCGCGCCCGCGGCGAGGGCGAGGCAGACGGTGAAGGCGGCCTGGTATGCCGCGGGCGGGTAGTGGCGAGCCCCGCCGGCCGTGAGCCCGGCCCACCTCGCGTCGAGGATCACGCCGGTCAGCCACTGGAGCACTGCGACGCCGAGGAAAATCGGCACATTGCAGAAGCCGATCGCGATCCCGACCCGCGCGGGGTCGTTGACCTCGCGGACGCAGCTCCACACCAGCACGAGCCCCGACGCCGCGAAGCCCGTGACGAGGAAGAAGGGGATGAGCCACGAAACCGGCAGGCGCGCGTCGGCGGGCAGCACGAGCCCGATCCAGCACACGGCGTAAAGCGCCGCGAAGGCCACCATCGGCAGCCGGCGTCGGCCGAGCCAGCGGTCGGACAGCCAGCCGACCACGGGTGAGCCGATGGCGGTGCCAACCGCGAGCATCGAGACGACGGTCGCCGCGTGGACCCGGGTGAGGCCGTACACCTGGGTCAGGTACGGCACGCCCCAGAGACCGAGGAAGGTGATGAAGGTCGAGTAGATCCCGCACGTGGCGAGGATCGGCGGCCACGTGCGCGGGTTCCGCATGACCTCGGGGACGCCCCGCAGAACCTCGCGGAGCGTTGGCACGCTCCGCCGCGCGTGTTCTGGATTGACCGGCGGGAACCCCATGCCCTCGGGGCGGTCGCGGATCAGGCCGGCGGCGCCGGCGGCCAGCACGAGCGTGACGCCGCCGATCACGACGAACGTGTGCCGCCACCCGACGGCTTCTACGAGGAGCGCGAGCGGGGACGCGGCCAGGAGGGCGCCAGCGTTGCCCACCGTCTGCGTCCAGCCCGAGATCGTCGCGAACTCGTCGGGGCGAAACCACGCGGCGGCCAGGCTGAGCCACGCGATCAGCATGACCGACGCGCCGAGCCCGACGAGGAGCCGCCCCGCGAACGCCACGCCAAAGGTCGATGCGCCGCCGAAGACTGCCGCGCCGAGCCCCATCGTGGCGCCGCCGAGCGCGAGCGTCCAGCGCGGGCCGAGCGTGTCGGTGAGGCCGCCGGCGACCAGCGCCATCGCGGCGAACACGTAGGGGTAAATCGCCGCGAGATTGCCGAGCGCCGCGGCGGTGATCGAGAAGGCGCGCATCAGGTCGGCGGCGACGACCGCGGGGGCGACGCGGTGGACCCACGAGAAGACGTAAAGCGAGGCCGGTACGAGCAGCATCACCCAGCGGGCCGTGCGGAGCGTCACGCCGAGGCCCGTCCGCCGCTAACGAGCGTACGCGGGGAAGACCCGCGCGACGACGGCCGGGTCGTTCATGGTGAGCATGCCCTGGACGAGCCGACGCGCGGCGCCGCGGACGACGACGAACGTGATGCGCGCCGACGCGACGAGGGTGCGGTCCTCGGTCCACACGAGGACCTCCGTGTCCCAGTAGCGCGGGTCGGGTTGCGGCCGCGCGGCGGCGCGGGCGCCCGTGACCGTGAGCGCCCCGAGGAAGGGGACCGCCCGGCGGAGCGTGACCGCGAGCTCGGTCGTCATGCCGGACTCGCCCGTCGCGAGCGCGCCAAGCCAGAACGCCGCCTCGTCGCAGAGCGTCGTGAGCGCCACCGTGGCCAGCGTGCCGTCAGCCGTCCTGAACGGCTCGCGCGGCGTCCACGCGCCGCGGACCTCCGCGTCGTCGAACTCGAGCCGCACGCGCAGCCCGAGCGTATTGTCGACGCCGCACGCGAAGCACGTGCGCGAGATCGGCAGCTGATGCGCCGGGGTGCGCCGGCGCCCCTCGTCGACCACACTAGCTACCGAGCCGAAGGCGAACGTTTCACCCGTGCCGTGCTCGGCAACGCCCAGAAGCCATGGGTCTCCGAGAGGCGCCGGCGCACCCCGGCGCGTATCCGCTACCGGCGCCACACGACCATTGACCAGGACGCTCGTGGCATCGCGGAGAACGAACGTGTGCGTCGCCTCCGTGCGCCCGTGGGTGAGGGCGAGGGGCACGCCGACGGGGACGCGCTTTCGGTAGACGCCACCGACGTGGCGCGGACCGGTCAGGCCCGCGAGCGCGTCGAAGGCCGCGAGGACCGAGCCTCCGTGCGCCGTGTCGGGCAGGCCCTGGAAGTGGGGATCGAGCGTGAGGATCAGCTCGCCGGACCGGTCGTCGAGCGACCGGCGCAGCACGGAGTCGATCGTCGTCATGCGATAATCGCGTGTGTCGCCCATTCTAGCCGACAATATCTTCCTGCGGGCGACGGCCACCAACTTCTTCTTCTTCCTCAGCATGAACGGCTTCATCCTCCTGCCGCTCTACATCGCCGCCCTCGGCGGGACGGAGGTCGAGATCGGCATCGTCATGGGCCTGTACAACGCGGTCGGGATCGTCTGCCAGCCGCTCATCGGCCCGTGGACCGACGCCGTCGGCCGGCGGCCCTTCATGCTCGTGGGGGTCGCCCTCGTGATCTTCGCCGCGCTTGTCTCCACCGTGGCGCCGTCGATTCTGCTGCTCGCCTTCGTCCGCGCGGTCCAGGGGCTCGGCTTCTCGTGCTTCTTCGTGTCGAACTACTCGTTCGTGATCGACCTGGTGCCGCCCGCCCGCCGAGGGTGGGCGCTCGGCATCTACGGGGTCGCGGGGCTCACGGCGACGGCGATCGCGCCGCTCCTCGGCGAGTGGGTGATCCGCCGCCTCGGGTTTCGCGCGCTCTTCACGATGGCCGCCGCCGTCGCGGCCGTCGCCGGGTGGATCGTGCTAGGCCTGCGCGAGCAGGGGCGCGCGACGCCACGCCCGGTCCAGGGGTTTCTCTGGGAACGCGGGGCGCTCGGCGAGGTCTTCCGCCTCAGCATGGGGGTGACCGTCTTCTTCGGGCTCGGCGCCGGAACGATCTTCGTGTTCCTGCCGACGTTCGCGGAGAGCCTCGGCGTGCAGACGCTCGCCCTCTTCTACACGGCGTACGCGCTGGCCGCGATCGGCGTGCGCGTCTTCGGCGGACGGCTCATCGACACCCGCGGCCGCCGGGCCGTCATCGTTCCGTCCATGCTCATGCAGGCGGTCGCTACCGCACTCCTGGCCATCACGGCGTTTCTCGTCGCCCGGACGAGTCAGACGCCGGTGGTGCCCGTGCTCTTCCTGGCCGGCCTCCTCGCGGGCGGCGCCCATGGGTTCCTCTACCCTGGACTCGCGGCGCTCGTGACCGACCAGACGCCCGCCGGGCGCCGCGGCGTCGTCGTCGGGATCTTCAGCTCCGTTTTTCTCACGGGCCAGACGGCCGGCGCGCTCGTCTTCGGCTATGTCACGCACAGCGTCGGCTACGCGTTCATGTGGACGATCCTGACGTCGCTGCTCTTCGCGGGATTCGCGCTGAGCCTCCGGCTCGAGCGCGCCTAGTCCGACGTCGGGGGGAGCGACGCCGCTCCCCCCGGTTACCCGCGGCGGCCTCGCCCGTGAACGGATTGCGCGGGCGAAGCCGGCGCGCGACCGCGGCGAGTCCGACACGCGCCGAGGTGGTTCTCGCGCACCGCGCGCGGACGACGTTATACTCTCGGAAGTCGCAGGGGAAACGGGGTGGCGAGAATGACCACGAGTGGCCGGGCCGGAGTGATCGCGCTGGTGAGTTTTGCGGTGCTGGGGGCGCCCGAGCGGGCGCAGCTCGCACCCGAGGGTGCGGACGTGAGCCCGCCGAAGGCGACGGGACCTCAGGAAGTTGAAGTCGTCGCGGTGCTGATGGACCAGCGGACGCAGCAGCCGACGGTGCTGCTGCAGGGCAAGCGGGACAAGCGGTCGCTGGCGATGACGATCGGCCTGGCGGAGGCGACCGGGATCGCGGTGCCGCTCCAGGGCGCGACGCCGCCGCGCCCGCTGACGCACGATCTGTTCCTGACGCTCTTCGGCCGCCTCAAGGTGGCGCTGACGCGCGTGGTGATCACCGACCTCAGGAACGACACCTACTACGCGATGATCTACCTCACGGCCAACGGCGCGGAGGTGCAGCTCGACGCCCGCCCGTCCGACGCGATCGCCCTCGCGATCCGCGCCAAGGCGCCGGTGCTTGTCGAGGACCGCGTTTTCGAGAAGACTGGCGCCCGGGCCCCGCGCGGCGGGCCGTCCATCTGACGCCATGGCCGACCGCCAGAAGCGCGACGACCAGGAGTGGGCGCTCCAGCGGCGACTCGAAGACGTCTTCGCAAAGCTCGGCGAGAAGTTCGGCGACCTCACCGGACGGGTCGAGACGCAGTTCCGGCCGACGGTGACCTTCGACGACGTAGGCGGCGTCCGGCAGGCGAAGGCCGAGCTGCGCGGATTCGCGGTCGCGTTGACCAACCCCGATCTGTATTCGCGGTGGGGCATCGCGCCGCCGAAGGGTCTGCTCCTGTACGGCCCGCCCGGCACGGGCAAGACGAAGCTCGCCCAGGCGCTCGCGACGGCGTCGGGCGCGATCTTCTACCACCTCAAGCTGACCAACCTCACCTCCAAGTTCGGCGTGAACACGGGCGAGCTGCTCCAGGAGATCCTCCGGATCGTGACGAGCGAGGGAACGGCGGTACTCTTCCTCGACGAGGCCGAGGCGCTGTCGCTCGAGCACCTCCTGCCCCCGCCGCAAGCGCGCGAGGCGAGCGCCCGCCTGGTCGCCGCGCTCTGCGAGAAGCTCGACGCGATGGAACCGTCCACGCGCGTCCTCGTCGTGGCCACGACGACCCGCACCGACGCGCTCGATCCCACGCTCGTCGCGCCGGGACGCCTCGACCACTTGATCGAAATCGCGCTCCCGGACACCGACGACCAGCGGGAGATCCTGGAGCTCATCCGCGTGCGGACGGAGAAGAACGCCGGTCGGCAAATCTTCGCGCCGATCGACTACGACAAGGTGCTCCCGGTGATGGGTGGCATGAGCGGCGCCGACATCTCGGTGATCCTCAGGCGCACCCTCGAGGCGAAGGTGCACGCCGTCGCGGCGGGCACCCCGCCGTCGCTCGTGACCACCGAGAACGTGCTCGACGCGATCGACGGCTACAAGGGCGTGCGCGGCGTGGTCGAGAAGATCCGTTACGGCCAGTATCTCTGAGTGGAATGAACAGCACGAAAATCCGGGTCCGCTACAAGGACACGGACTGCATGCAGATCGTCTACTACGGCAACTACCTCACCTACTTCGAGGTCGGCCGCGTCGAATTCCTCCGCGCGCAGGGGCTCCCGATGTCGGACGTGGACCGGAAGGTCCACCTCCCTGTGGTCGAGGCGGTCGTGCGCTACGTGCGCCCGGCGCGTCTGGACGACCTGCTCGAGGTCCGCTGCTGGGTGAGCGAGCGCAGGCGGGCGAGCTTCCGCTTCTCCTACGAGATCGTGAGCGAGGACGGCGCGACGGTGGCCACGGGCTCGACGCTCCACGCCTGCCTGGACCCGGCCACGAGCAAGATGATCGCCGTGCCCGCGTGGCTCGGGGAGATCATGCCGGTGGTCGGGAGGGAGTAGCGTGCCGACGGCAGGCCACCCACGCTGGCGCCGGCGGACCCCGTGACAAGCATGAACGCGTGCCCATGGCAGGCCACCCACAGTGGCGCCGACCTCGCGGGCCCCGTGACAACGGAGCTGAGCGTGCCTTTCTCGGGCCACCTGCGGTTGATGCCGGCCTCGCGGGCCCCGTGACAGTGTATAATCCGTCGGTCAGCCTCGAATGATCGAAGTACAGCGCCTCACGAAGCATTATGGCCCGATCACCGCGATCCGGGACGTGTCGTTCAGCGTCGCGCCGGGCGAGATCGTGGGCTTCCTCGGCCCGAACGGGGCGGGGAAGTCGACGACGATGCGCATCCTCGCCTGCTTCATGCCCGCCTCGAGCGGGACGGCGCAGGTCGCGGGACACGACGTGTTCCGCGAGTCGCTGGAGGTCCGCAGGCGGATCGGCTACCTCCCGGAGAGCGTCCCGCTCTACGGGGACCTCCGCGTCGCGCCGTACCTGGACTTCGTCGCCGAGGTCAAGGGCGTGGGGCGCGCCGAGCGTCGGCGCCGGGTCGCGGAGGTCATGGAGCGCTGCCTCATCACCGACGTCCAGCACCGGCTCATCGGCCGGCTGTCGAAGGGCTACCGGCAGCGGGTCGGACTCGCGCAGGCGATCCTCGGCGATCCCGAGGTCCTGATCCTCGACGAACCCACCATCGGCCTCGACCCGAAACAGATCACCGAGATCCGCTCGCTCATCAAGTCGTTCGCGGGCCGGCACACCGTGATCCTCTCGACGCATATCCTGCCCGAGGTCTCCATGGTGTGCGGCGGAGTGGTGATCATCAATAAGGGGTCGATCGTCGCGCAGGGCCCCATCGACACGCTCGTCGACCAGTTCTTTCCCACGGCGCGCGTCGAGGTCGAGATCGTGGGGCCGCCGGCGGCGGTGCACTCCGCGATGCGCGGAATCCCCGGGGTGGTGGCCGTCCAGGGCGTGACGGTGACGGACAGCGCGGGCAGGTACGTCGTGGAGGCGGCGCGGGGGCGCGACGTGCGCGCCGAGATCTTCGCGCTCGCCTCCCAGCAGCGGTGGAGCCTGCTCGAGCTCAAGCGGGTGGGGACGACGCTCGAGGAGGTCTTCATCCGCGTGGTGGCCGGCGAGCAGGCGGGAGAGGAGTCGAGCCCGTGAGGATCTGGCCGATCTTCAAGAAGGAGATGCGGCTCTACTTCACGTCGCCGGTCGCGTACGTCGTCGTGGCGATCTTCGCGCTGATCGCGGGCTACTTCTTCTACAGCATCTTCGCCTTCTTCACGCTCGCGTCCATGCAGTCGATGATGAACCCGGCGATGGCCCGCGAGCTGAACGTGACCGACAGCGTCATGCGTCCGCTGTTCTCGAACATCAGCGTCATCCTCCTCCTGCTGATGCCGCTCGTGACCATGCGGCAGTTCGCCGAGGAGCGGCGCTCGGGCACGATCGAGCTCCTGCTCACGTACCCGGTGCGGGACGGCGCCGTCCTGGCGGCGAAGTATCTCGCCGCGCTCGCCCTGTACGGGCTCATGCTGATGCTCACGCTCCTCTACCCGGGGATCGTCGTCGCCTTCGCGCGGCTCGAATGGGGACCCGTCGCAACCGGCTACGTCGGGCTCCTCCTGATGGGCAGCACGTTCATCGCCGTCGGCCTCTTCGCCTCGTCGCTGACCGAGAATCAGATCGTCGCCTCGATCACGACCTTCGGCATCCTCTTGATCCTCTGGATCATCGGGTGGAGCGCGGATTACGTCGGCGGCGCGTGGGGCAAGGTGCTCCAGCACCTCTCCATCCTCGAGCACAACGACAACTTCGCCAAGGGGGTCCTCGACACGAAGGACGTCCTGTATTACGCGAACTTCATCGCGCTCGCGCTGTTTCTCACGCTCCGCTCCCTCGAAGCGCGCCGGTGGAAGGGATGATCCGGAGGATCCTGGACTGGGGAGGCTCTCTGGGCCTCGCGGCGCTCGCCGCGGGCGTCGCGCTGCCCTTCGTGTGGCCCGGCCAGGCGCACTACCGGGGGTTCCTGCTCGTCGCCGGCGCGCTCCTCGTCGTGGCCTCGCTCCTCGCGCGGATCGAGGACTACCGGGGCCTCCTCGGCCGTCGGACGACGCGTTACGGGGTGAACGCCGCGGTCATGATCCTGCTGGTCCTCGGCGTCACGGGCCTCGTGCAGGCGCTCGCGGCCCAGCACTCGTGGCGGTACGATCTGACCGAGAACAAACGGTTCAGCCTCTCGCCCCAAACGATACAACTCCTACGGACCCTCCCGACCGACGTGAGCGCGATCGGGTTCTTCCGGAGCGACCAGCCTGGCAAACGCGTGGCGGAGGACCTGTTCAAGCAGTACGCCCGCTACGCGAGCGCCGATCGCTTCACGTGGCGCGTCGTCGACCCGGATCGCGAGCCCGCGCTCGCGCGCCGCTACGGGATCGAGGCGTACGGGACGGTCGTGCTCGAGACCAAGACGAAGTCGGAGAAAATCCTCGACGCCGAGGAGGAGAAGCTCACGAACGGGCTCGTCAAGGTCACGCGCGAGGGTAAGCGCGTCGTCTACGTGGTCCAGGGGCACGGCGAGCACGAACTCACGAACAGCGACCGGCCCGGCTTCAGCGAGGCGAAGGCGGCGCTCGAGCGGACGAATTACACGGTGAAGCCGCTCACGCTCGCGCGCGAGGGGAAGATCGCCGCCGACGCCGCGGTGGTGATCCTCGCCGGGCCGCGCACCGAGCTCCTCCAGCCCGAGTTCGACGCGCTGGACGTCTACATCGGCCGCGGCGGCAAGGTTCTGCTCATGGTCGACCCGTTCCAGAGCGAGGGCCTCCGGAAGTACCTCGCCAAGTACGGGTTCGTCCTGGACAACGACCTCGTCGTCGAGAGCAACCCGATCGGCCGGCTCTTCGGCATCGGGCCCGAGGTGCCGATCGTCCAGCAGTACGGGGCGCACGCGATCACGCGCGAGATGAGCGGCGTCAGCACGCTGTTCCCGCTCACGCGCTCGCTGTCGGCGGCGGCGCCGATGCCCAAGGGGGTGAGCTGGGACTCGCTCGCACGGACGAGCGAGCAGAGCTGGGGCGAGACCAACCGGGAGGAGCTGCAGCGCGGCGTGGCCAAGCCCGATCCCGCCGACCCCAAGGGCCCGCTCACGGTGGCGGCCGTGGCCACGAAGGACAAGGCGCGGATCGTCGTCTACGGCACCTCGAACCTCGCCGCCAACCAGTTTCTGAACCTCCAGGGCAATCGGGACTTCTTCCTGAATACGGTGAGCTGGCTCGCGGAGGAGGAGGATCAGATCTCGATCCGCCCCAAGGACGCGAGGCAGACGCCCGTCCTCCTCAACGCGAACCAGGCGCAGCTCGTGTTCCTGCTCCCCGTCATCGTGGTCCCGGGGCTCGTGCTCGCCGGCAGCGTCGTGGCCGTCGTCCGCCGCCGCGGCATGCAGTAGCTCGCGATGCGTTGGCAGACGACCGCGATCCTCGCCGTCGTCCTCCTGGCGCTGGGCGCCTTCTATTACGTCTACGAGATCAGGGGCGGGCCCGAGCGCGCGAAGGTCGAGGCGCAGAAGGGACGCCTCTGGACCGTCGACGCGGCCGACGTCACCGAGGTGGAGCTCCGACGCGGCGGTGAGGTCGTCACGCTCAAGCGCGAGCCCGACGGCTGGCGGCTGGTGGGACCCGTGACGGCGCGCGGCGATCGGGGCAAGGTCGACGAGACGCTGACGACGCTCACGACGGCGCGGGTCGATCGCGAGATCGAGTCCGCCCCGACGCGGCTCGAGGCGTACGGGCTCGACAAGCCCGCCGCCGTCGTCACGCTGCGACTCAAGAACGGCCGCCAGCTCGGCCTCCAGCTCGGCGTCAAGAACCCGACGGGTGTCTGGGTCTACGCGCGCGAGGCGGACAAGCCGGCCGTGTTCGTCGTGTCGGACACGGTCCTGCGGGACGTGACGCGCCCGCTCGCCGACCTCCGCGACAAGACCGTGCTCGCCTTCGGCCAGCGCCAGGTGACCGCGTTCGAGGTGGTCACGCCCGAGGAGACGCTCGCCGTGGAGCAGGTGGACGGCCGGTGGAGGCTCACGCGCCCGGTCGCGCTCGCCGCCGACGCCGAGACGGTCACGGCCTTCCTCGACAAGCTCGGGTCCACCCGGATCAAGGAGTTCGTCGCCGAGTCGCCGAAGTCACTGGCCCCCTACGGCCTGGTGCGGCCGCTCCGCGTCTCGATCCACACGGGCAGGGACAAGGACCGCGCGACCGCGTCGCTCCTCATCGGGAGTGTGGACAAGGCGAAGCAGGGCGCCTACGCCATGCGGCCGGGCGAGTCCTCGGTGCTGCTGCTGCCCGCCGAGGCGTGGGCGATCGTGCCGAAGAACGTCGCGGTGCTCCGGAACAAGGTCGTCGTGGAGGTCGACCGGGACAAGGTGGCGCGCGTGGACCTCGAAAGTCCGAAGGGCAAGGTCGCGCTCACGCAGGAGCAAAACCGCTGGCGGATCGTCGCGCCCGAGAATCTGCCGGCCGACCAGGTCGAGTCTGGCGCGCTCCTCTTCAAGCTCCGCGACCTCAAGGCCCAGGCGTTCCTCACCGATGATGCGTCAGGCATCCCACGGTACCTCGCTCGGCCGACCGTGCGCGTGACGGTCACGGAGACGGGCGCCGCCGCCCCCACGACGGTGCTGCTGGCGCCGGCGCCCGACCGGCGCGGGGGCAAGGCCATGGCGTACGCCGCGGTCGCCGGCCGCGGGCCCGTCGTCATCGTCGGCGCCGACGCGCTCGACGGGCTCGCGCGCTCGGTCACCGAGCTGCGTGACCGGACGGTGCTCCCGGCGCTCGAGCCGCGCGACGTCAAGACCGTGCGCGTGCGAGCGGGCGGCCAGACGGTCGTGGTGGAGCGGAGCGGCGAGGCCGACTGGCGGATGGTCGAGGGCGGGGCGGGCGCCGCGAAGGGCGCGAACGTGGAGAACCTGCTCTATACGCTCCGCGGGCTCAAGTGGAACGCGATCGCCGCGCCGGGCGGCCAGGACCCCGTGCGGTACGGGCTCGACGCGCCCACGTTCGAGGTCACCCTGCTGCGCGCGGGCGGCGCCGAGATCGCCACCGTGCTCGTGGGCCGACACGAGGGCGACCATGCGTACGTGAAGCTCAAGGTGTTGCCCGCGATCTACGCCGTCGACACGAAGGCGCTCGGCGAGCTCCCGAAGATCCCCGACGACTTCAAGGGCTAGTCGGCCCCGGGGGCCACGCGCGCGCGGATCCGCGCGCGGACGCCGTCGATCGTCCGCTGGACGTGGTCCTCGAAGAACGCCTCCGCGAACCGGCTGTCCCAGTACGCGCCGTGGCTGTCCCGGCCGCAGGCGTCGCAGAGCGCGAGGATCTGCGGGCGACTCACGCGGACGATCTGGAGCCACGGCGCGCGAGGGGCGAGCCGCGCCGTGAACGCATCCCACTCGGCGACGTCGTAGTACGAGTCGCCGTCGTACAAGAAGATGGTGCCCTGCGCGCGGAGGCGCTCCGCGAGCCGCACCAGCTCCCAGGCCCGGCGGGCGCGCACCTCGGGAGGGTGCGGAAGCTTGCCGTGGCACGTCGGCGCGAACGCGAGCACGCCGCCGATCGTCGGATAGGTGAAGGCCGCGGCGTAGAGCGAGCCCCACCCGCCGCAGCTCTGGCCCGCGAGAATCATGTTCTCGATCGGCACGCCGCGCTCGGCGTGGAAGTACGCGACGGCCGACGCGATGAACGCCGCGTGGTCCGCCGCGGTCGGGTTGGCGAGGTTGCGGACCTGGGAGAACACGACGACGTCCGGGTTGCGGTCGCCCGCGAGTCGCAGAATCGGGGGCGTCACGGGCCGGTACGTCCCCGCGTGCGCCCGCGAGAAGCCGTGGTTGTGGATCAGGACGATCGTCCGCCCCGGATCCTCGTGCCCGTTCAGCGGGCGCCCGGCAAAGTCGCCCTCGACGGGGTAGGGGGCGCACGCCGCGGCCACCAGCGCGAGGGCCGGGAGGAGGGTGAGCGACCGGGGCGTCATTCGAGCGGGCGGGGCCTCCTCACACGCAGAGGCCGATCGCCCGGTAGCGGGGCTCGACGCGTGGGGAGATCAACCCGAGTCGCACGAGACGCGGCATCAGGTTGTCGTGGAAGAGGAAGCTGTTGAACGCCTTCGTCGTCTGCGAGTGGGCGATCGTGTCGCGCCAGATCGCGTCGCCGTCCCAGCCCAGCTCGTTCCACACGGTCTTGATCGACTGGAAGCCCGTCCGCTCGTCGCGCGCGTACATCGCGTCGCAGACCCTGAACGTGAAGTCCTCCAGGTACTCGCGCTTGGCCGGCGCCATGTCGGGGATCGACCGCCGCAGCGCGAAGTACCCGAAGTTCACGTGGCGCCCCTCGTCCTGGAGCACATAGTCGAGGAGCTGGGCGAGGGTCGGGTCGGCCGTCTGCTTGCGCATCAGGTTGAAGGCGGCGATCGCCAGCCCCTCGACGATCATCTGCATGCCGAGGAGCTTCAGCTCCCAGAGGTTCGTGGCCAGGATCTCGTCGAGGACGGTCTTGAGGAGCGGGTCCACCGGGTAGATCTTGTGGAGCTTCTTGACGTAGCGCTCGAAGACCTCGACGTGCCTCCCCTCGTCCACGACCTGGGTCGAGGCGTAGAGCTTGGCGTCGAGCTCGGGGATCGAGTTGACGAGCTGGCCGCAGACGACGAGCGCGCCCTGCTCGCCGTGGAGAAACTGCGAGAGGCGCCAGGCCGAGACGCGGATCTCGACCTCCTTCTGCTCCTCGGGCGTGAGGCGCGCGAAGAAGTTCGTCCCCGCGAACGCCACCTGCACGTTGAGCACCGGACCCGCCGCGCCCGGCCGGTGGCTCCAGTCGATCGCCGTCGAGCCGTTCCACTGATTCTTCTTGGCGGTCTCGTAGAGGGTCTCCAACTCGGCGTGGGTCGGCTCGTAGTCGTAGTCCCAGAGCGTCTCGAGCTGGTAGGTCACCCGCGCCGCCGCCCTGGCCTTGGCCGTCGTCATCCGTCACCCCGCGGTGAATGATAGTTCCGTGGCGTCCTATTCTAGCGCAGAGTCAGCCGCTGGGATACGATGGAGCGCGTGGACGCGCAGGCGATCTACCTCAAGCAGATGGAACTCGGGCCCATGCAGAACTTCGTCTACCTCGTCGGTGATCCCGAGACCCGCGAGTGCGTCGTCGTCGACCCGGCGTGGGAGATCGACACGATCGTCGGGACCGCCGAGGCCGACGGCATGACGATCACCGACGCCCTGGTCACGCACACCCACCAGGACCACGTCGGTGGGAGCCTCGAGTCGTGGGGGATGCCGGGGCGCATCCCGGGCCTCGAGGAGCTGCTCGGCCGCGTGAAGGCGAAGGTGCGCGTCCACAAGGCCGAACGCGAGTTCCTCAAGGGCCTAGGCTCCGACCTGGCACCGGTGGACAATCACGACACGCTCAAGGTCGGCCGGCTCACGCTGACCTTCCTGCACACGCCCGGTCACACGCCGGGCTCCCAGTGTTTCCTCGTCGACGGGCGGCTGATCTCGGGCGACACGCTCTTCATCGGCTCGTGCGGGCGCACCGACCTCCCGGGGAGCGACCCCGTGGAAATGTACTACTCGCTCACGCAGCGGCTCGGCGCGCTCCCCGACGACACGACCCTGTTTCCCGGCCACAACTACGGCGGCCCCGCCTCCACGATCGGCGCGGAGAGGCGCCAGAACCCCTTCATGCGCTTCGCCTCGCTCGGCGATTTCTTACAAACGATGGGCGGCGGGCGTATCCGGCTCCCGTAGCGCGGGTCACGCGCCCTCGCCACCGTCCACGCCGAGCACCTGGCCCGTGATGTAGCACGGGCACGTCGCGAAAAAGCGGACCGCGGCCGCGACGTCCTCGGGGCTGCCCGCGTGGCCGCGCGTCAGCCGCCGCCAGCGCGCGGGCGACACGCTGCGCGGCCGGAGCACGGCGCCGGGCGCCACGCAGTTCACGGCGATCCCCAGGGGCCGGAGCGCCGTCGCGAGGCCTCGCGTCAGCGCGACGATTCCCGCCTTCGACAGCGTGTAGGGGATGTAGTCCGGCCACCCCTTCGTCGCGCCGACGTCGCCGACGTTCACGATGTGCCCGCCGTGACGACGCATAGCGCGCGCCGCGGCCTGGGCGCAGAAGAAGGCGCCGCGCAGGTTCAGGTCGAGATGGAGCGCGTACTGCGCCGGAGAGGCGCGGAGGAACGGCGTCCGCGCGAAGACGGCCGCGTTGTTGACGAGGACGTCGAGGCGGCCGAGGCGTCGCACGGCGTCGCGCACGAGCGCGCGGGCCTCCCGAGGGTCCGCCAGATTGGCGCGGAGCGCGACGGCGCGCGCGCCCGCGGCCTCGAGCTCACGCACGAGGCCTCTGGCCTCCCGCGCCGAGCGGTGGTAGCCGATCGCGACGTCCAGGCCGGCGCGCGCCAGCGCGAGCGCGATCGCCCGCCCCACCCGGCGGGCACCGCCCGTGATGAGCGCGCGGGGCCGGGGTGGTGTTATCCTCGACTCGATCATGTCGTCCCGCGTGAAGAACTGGTTCAAGGTCCGCTTCATCGCGGGCTTCTTCTTCACGGTCCCCGTCTTCCTCACCGCCTGGCTCCTCTGGATCTTCTGGAGCCGCATCGACGACGTGTTCGCCCCGATGTTCGACAAGATATTCGGCCGCGCCGTGCCGGGGCTCGGCTTCCTGACGGCGGTGGCCATCATCCTGGTCATGGGCACGATCGCCCGGAACGTCGTCGGCCGTCGCGTGCTCGCCTGGGGCGACACGCTCCTCATGCGCGTGCCGATCTACCGGCGTCTCTATCCGTCAATCAAGATGCTGATCGACTCCTTCTCGCCCGAGCGTCGCACCGCCTTCCGGGCGGTCGTCCTCGTCGAGCATCCGCGGGCCGGCGAGTACGCGTTCGGGTTCATCACGAGCCAGCTCCTCCTGGACACCCCCGACGGCAAACGCGACATGGTGACGGTCTTCATTCCCACCAACAACCTCTATCTCGGCGACGTCGTGGTCGTGGACCGCGAGAGCGTCATCGCCACGGGGCTCACGGTCGAGGAGGGGATCCGCATCATCCTCTCGGCCGGGAACGCCACGCCCGCGCGCCTGCCGCGCGGATAAACTCGGAGGGGGC
>QHSA01000083.1 GCA_003220315.1 Candidatus Rokuibacteriota bacterium | reverse complement strand
GAGGGCGCCAGAGAAATCTGAGCCGCCCGCCACGAGGACCCGCCCGTCCGGAAGGAGCGTGGCCGTATGGTCTTGGCGCGCGACCGCGAGCGCGCTCGGCGCCGGCGAGAACGTTCGCGTGGTCGGGTCGTAGATTTCCAGGGACGCCAGCGGCTCCACACCGTCCGTTCCACCAACCAGCAGGACGCGCCCGTCGCGCAGCAGCGTGGCGGTGTGTCGGCCGCGGGGCGTGCTCATGGGGGTGAGGGCGGCGAATGTGTCGCTGGCGGGATCGAACAGCTGGGCCGCGCGGCGATAGCGGGCTCCCCGTTGCCCGCCCGCGATCAAGACGGTGCCGTCGTCGAGCCGGGTGGCCGTGTGGCCCCAGACCGGAGCCGGGAGCGGCGATGCGAGCAGCGTGTAGCCCGCCGTGGCGGGGTCGTAGATCTCGGCCGAGGCCAGCGGCTGGTCGGCGGCGTCTCGGCCGCCGGCGATCAGCACGGTGCCGTTCGCCAAAAGTGTCGCGGTGTGCTCCGCACGGGGCTGGTTCAGGTCCGCTATCGGCGCCCAGGTCCCGGGCGCCTGAGCCGAGGCTGGCGACGCGAGGCCGAGCGTGAGCGCCAGTAGCCACGCCGGGCGTGGGAGGAGACGAGAGAGGTAGGAACGTCCGCTACTCACCGGCCCTTGCATCGTCGGGCTCCTCCGTCCCAGCGAGTTCGTCTCGGGAGAACGGCGCTACGAACTGACCGCGTCGTCCTCGGCTTCCATCACCGTGGCCTCCACTAATTCAGTCTCGGGGAATCGCCCGAGAGCCACTTAAGGGTTCGTACCCGGCAAGGTCTGCGCTAAAGGACGACGCGACAATCAGGTAATCCCCTGCGGACTCGAGGAGGAAATCCCCTTACACGAGAGCGCGGAAATTCTCTGAAGGCCGAGAAGCGCGTGGCCGAGCCTTAGCAACCTATCGGTCCCAAGAATCATCGTTCCGGAAATCACGCACGCGTTCCGAGCCCGTGGCGCGGTGCCCCGGCAAGGACTCGAAAACACGCCGATTCCGAATTTCTGGAACCGATGGAGAGCGGGGGCCGACCGAAGCTACACTCCTCGGCGTGGACTTCGTGGAGGTCGCGGCCGGCCCGTTCCGCATGGGCTCCCCGTCGGGGCACCCGTGCGAGCGCCCCGTGCACGAGGTGTGGGTGGACGCGTTCGGCATCGCGACGACGCCCGTGACGAACGACGAGTACGCGGCGTACCTCCGCGCGACGGCCGCGCCCCCGCCCGCCTTCTGGCGCGACCCGGCCTTCGCCGACCCGCGCCAGCCCGTCGTGGGGCTCTCCTGGGAGGAGGCGTGCGCGTTCACGCGCTGGGCTGGAGGGCGGTTGCCGACGGAGGCAGAGTGGGAGAAGGCGGCGCGCGGCGGGCTCGAGGGCGCACGCTATCCCTGGGGTGACGCGAGGCCCGTGGGCACCTTCGACCGGCCACCGCGCGTCGGCCAGACGCCGGCGAACCCGCTCGGGATCATGGATCTCGCGGGCGTGTGCCACGAGTGGTGCGCCGACTGGTTCGACGAGGGTTACTACGCCCACGCGCCCGCGCGGAATCCGCGAGGCCCGTCCGCCGGCGACCGGCGCGTCAGCCGGGGCGGCGCCTGGCGGCACGCCGATCCCTGGAGCCCCGTCGCGCACCGCTCCTCGCTGCCGCCGCACCTGCGCTACACCGACTACGGGGTGAGACTGGCGCGCGACCTTGCCCCCGGGTGAGGCGCGGAGCTAAGATGGCGGCGGCGATGGCGGCAGCGAGGCGGTCGGTGCTGCGAGAGGGTGTCGTTGCCGGCCTGATCGGCGCGGTCGTCGTCGCGGTGTGGTTCCTCTTCTTCGACCTCGCGCGCGGCCGGCCCTTCCTGACGCCGGGGCTCCTCGGCGGCGCAGTCTTCCGGGGTACCAGCACTCCGGTCGGGCTCGAGATCACGGTGGCCAACGTCCTCGGCTACACGGTGATCCACGGCCTGGCGTTCATCGCGTTCGGCGTCGTCGCGGCGAGCCTCCTGGCGCTGAGCGAGCGCGAGCCGACGCTGTTCGTCGCCTTCGTGATCCTGTTCGCCGCCTTCGAGGTCTTCGTCTTCGGCGTCGTCGGCGCGCTCGGCCGGTCCATCCTCGGGGCGCTCGTGTGGTGGGCGATCCTGATCGGCAACCTGCTCGCCTCGGTCGCGATGCTCTGGTATTTCTTCCGCGCCCACCGCGCGCTCCCGCGCACCCTCATCGGCTCCTGGGGCGCCGTGCTGCGCGAGGGCGTCGTCGCGGGCCTCATCGGGGCCGCCGTCGTCGCGCTGTGGTTCCTGGCGATCGACACGATCCAGGGCGAGCCGCTCCGGACGCCGAAGCTCCTGGGCATGGCGTTGCTCCGCCAGTCGGCGCCGACGGCCGCCGTCCTGTCCTACACGGTCTTCCACGGCCTCGCGTTCGTCGTCGTCGGCATGCTCGGCTCGCTGCTCATCGCGGGTGCCGAGCGGCAGCCGCTGTTCGTCTTCGCGCTGGTGATCTTCTTCACCGCATTCGAGGTCTTTTTCTTCGGCGCGGTGGTGATCCTCGCCAAGTGGGTGCTCGACGAGCTGGCGGGGTGGACGATCTTCGTCGGCAACCTCCTTTCCGTGGCGGCGATGCTCGCCTACTTCTTCAAGGGCCACCGGACGCTCGCCCGCCGCCTCACCGAGGCCTGGGTCGACGAGGACTAGCGCGCAGGCGCCGAGCCGGTGGCGGCATCCCCTGGGTGGGGGTGCTCGACCACGCGGCTTACCTGCGCATGACCCGTTGCGGCTGGGCTCCACCGGGGCGCGTAAGGTCCGCATCAGACGCGGCGGGAACGAGTCTCGTCACCCCCACCCAGGGGATGCCGGCCCCCGCTCAGCGCGGGCGCGTCACCAGAGCGAGTCTGGGAGGGGGAGGCCGGCGAACGCGTCGACCGGGAGCGGCTCGGGCGGCGTGAGGCGGTGGCGCTCGACGAGGACGTAGAGCTGGCGCAGGTGCTGCGCGGCATGCCAGGTCGTGCGCTCGAGGAGGTCGTGGCCCGACTGCGGGCCGTAGTAGACACGGATCACGCGCTCGAACTCCGCCGGCGCAGCGCCCTCGAACCAGCCGCCGATCCGGGCGCGCACGAGCGCACCGTAGCGCGCGATCGCCGCGCCGTCGCGCAGGTCGGTCGGCGCCCGCTCCCCGAGCCATCCCTCGGGGAACTCGCCCAGGTCCATCCCGTCCACGAAGCCGAGCGACAACCGGAAGACGTGGTAGGCGAGGTCGCGGAGCGAGCGGTCACGCTCCGGGGGAGCCCAATCGAGCAAGGGCTCCGAGATGACGCGGACGAGTCGCTGCGTACAGTCGAGGATCCGGTCCAGACGCTGCGCGAGCTCGGCGGGTGGAAGCTTCCCGGCGGAGGTATACGCGACGCCGACGAGCGCGGCGTACGCGGTCGGGTTCCAGCCGTGGACGACGCGGTCGCCGACCGCCACGGCCGGCACCCGCGGCACCCCGAAGCGCGCCAGCTCGGCGAGCGCGTCGGGCTTCGCTTGCACGTCCACCGGGTCGAACTCGACCCCCCAAGACGAGAGGAGCTCCTTCGTCTTGGCGCACGACGATCAGCCGGGACGATAGTAGAACCGGGGACGGCTCACGCTCTCACCTCCCGTGGAAGGTCGCCTGCTTCTTGTTCGCGAAGGCCGTCACGCCACCCTTGAAGTCCTCGGTGCGGCCGCTCACGGCGATCGCCTGGGCCTCGAGCTCCATCTGGGTCTCGAGGCTCTCCCACGTCGAGTGGTGGAAGAGCCGCTTTGCCCCGCCGAACGCCTTCGACGGCCCCTGCGCGAGCTCGCGGGCGAGCGCGTGCACGGCGTTGGCGAGCTCGGCATCGGGGACGACGCGCGTCACGAGCCCCCACTCGAGCGCCTCGCGGGCCGAGAGCACGCGGTTGGTGAAGTAGAGCTCCATCGCCCGGCGCAACCCGACGAGCCGCGGGAGGAAGTACGACGACGAGCCGTCGGGAGTCGCCGCGATCTTCGAGTACGCCATCGTGAAGCGCGCCGACTCGGCCGCGATCACCAGGTCGCCGGAGAGGGCGAAGGAGAACCCGCCGCCGGCGGCCACTCCGTTGACCGCCATGATCACGGGCTTGTCGCTCCGGGCGAGGCGCGACACGGTCCCGTGCAGGTAGGTCGTGAGCTCCTTGACGAGCGCGCCGATCCGCGGGAGGTTGTCGGCGAAGTCCTTCACGTCACCGCCCGCGCAGAACGCCTTGCCCGCGCCGGTAATGACCACGCAGCGCACGCTCGGGTCGTCGTCGACGTCGAGCGCGGCGTGGAAAAGCTCCCGCCCGAGCGCCAGGTTGAGCGCGTTGAGCGCGTCGGGCCGGTTGAGCGTGATCGTCGCGACCCCGTCACGGCGGTCGAGGATCAGAGACTCGAAATTCATCGGTCGCTCCTCCGTGTTCATAGGCTCGTCTCGGACGGCGGGGACTCGATCACAGACTCGCCTCGCCT
>QHSA01000260.1 GCA_003220315.1 Candidatus Rokuibacteriota bacterium | reverse complement strand
GAAGAAGGCGCTCAGCAGGTGGACCCTCAAGGCGATGGATCCGACCGGCAGCAGCGTGAAGAGCTTGCCGAGCAGGGTGAGCAGCGGATAGCCGGGCGGGTGGTCGATGCCCAGGAAGTAGGACGACATGATGAAGAGACCGTCGTCCTCGAGGGTGACGGTGCGCGGCGCGCTGTAGGCGTACACGCTGAACAGCGCGACGAACACGACCACGAGATGGGGCCACTGCTTCTTGAGATTTAGGGGTGAGACGTTCGGCCAGGTCGAGAGGGACGAGGCCAGGAGGGTGAATCTCGAAGTTTGGGGTGTGTCACGGCGCGCGCCTGGGACCGGCGGCTGCCGTTTGAGTCCGCCTCGGCCTCGTTTGGACATCGGCCGCATCCTACTACGTGCCTTGACCGTTCTGATTCCTTCCCCTATCCTCGGCAGGATTTCGAGGCGCGCCGGGAGGAGGCCGAAGCCATGAAGCTCGACGACCGGGTGGCCCTCGTGACGGGCGGCGGCTCGGGCATCGGCCGCGCCATCTGCCTCGCCTTCGCGGAGGAGGGGGCGCGGGTCGTCGTCAACGACACGCGTCTCGAGGAGGCGGAGAGGACGGTGAAGGCGCTGAGCGACCCGGCGCGCGGTCGGGCGATCCAGGCCGATGTCGCCGACAGCGGCCAGGTCAAGGCGATGTTCACGACGGTCGAGCGCGAGCTCGGCGGGCTCGACATTCTCGTGAACAACGCGGGCATCGCCGTGGGCGCGGACGAGGACCGCGAGGGGCTGCGGCGGAAGTTCGAGGCCCGGATCATGGAGGCCGTGAGCGGGCAAGGCATCCAGACCCACCTGGACGTCACCGAGAATCTGAGCGATGCCGCGTGGCGTCGGATGCTCGCCGTGCACCTCGACGGGACGTTCTTCTGCACGCGCGAAGCGCTCCGGCTCATGAGCCGCCGGAACCGCGGCGCGATCATCAACCTGTCGAGCGTCGCGGCGCTCATGGGACTCGAGTCCGCGCCGCACTACAGCGCCGCGAAGGGCGGGATCCTCGCCTTCACGCGCGCCGTGGCGCGCGAGGTCGCCTCGCGCGGCATCCGCGTGAACGCGATCGCTCCGGGCTTCATCGACACGCCCATGACCCAGCCGATGTCGCCGCTCATGCGCGCGGCGGCGCTCTCCCGGACGCCGCTCGGACGCTGGGGCGAGCCGCGTGAGGTCGCGGCGACCGCGCTGTTCCTTGCGTCCGACGACGGGTCGTTCTTCACGGGCCAGTGGCTGTCGCCGAACGGCGGCCTCTTCACCGGCTGATGACGGTCGAGCGCCGCGAGCTCTCGGTCCGCGGGACCCCGATCCACCTCCTGACCGCCGGCGCGGGTCCCCCGCTGCTCTTCCTCCACGGCGCCGGCGGCGCCGGACGGTGGCTTCCGTTCCAGGAGCGTCTCGCCACAACCTTCACCGTGTACGCCCCGAGCCATCCCGGCCACGGGGGCTCCCCAGACGCGCCGTGGATCGAGCACATCTCCGACCTCGCGTTCCACTACCTCGATCTGCTCGACGCGCTCGGCCTCGACCGCGTGCGCCTCGTGGGCGCCTCGTTCGGTGGCTGGATCGGCGCCGAGCTCGCGACGATGGCGTCGCACCGGCTCCAGGCGCTCGTCCTCATCGACCCGGTCGGCATCAAGGTCGATGGCTGGATCTACCCGTTCCTCTTCGGCATGGACGTGCCCGAGGTGGTGGCGACCGTCTTCCACGACCCGATGGCGGCGCTCGCGCTGGCGCCGCCCGACCAGTCGGTCGACACGCTGGCGCTCCAGTACCGCCAGGGCGCCGCGCTCGCACGCGTGAGCTGGAACCCGTACCTCTACGACCCGCTGCTGCGCCGCCGGCTCGGCCGGATCGTCGCCCCCACGCTCCTCTGCTGGGGCGCCCACGACCGGCTCGCCCCGTGGAGCCCGTGCGGCGAGACCTGGGCGAAGGAGATCCCGGAAGCGAGCCGGCGGGTGTTCGCGGACTCCGGCCACGTGCCGCATCTGGAGGAGCCGGCGGCGGTGGCGGCGGCGGTGATCGACTTCTGCCGCTCCGCGGAGGGCGGAGCGTGAAGTTCTACTACTTCCACCTGATGCCCTACCCGATGGACCACGCCGAGCCCTCGTCGTGGGTGACGCTGTCGAACCGCTACTACGACCCGGCGGTGGGGCAGCGACTCTACAACCAATACCTCGACCAGCTCGAGTACGCGGAGAAGCTCGGCTGGGACGGCGTGTGCGTCAACGAGCACCACCAGAACTGCTACGGAACGATGCCGAGCCCCAACGTGATGGCGGCGATGCTGGCGCGCCGCACCTCGCGCGCGAAGATCGCGATCCTCGGCAACGGGCTACCCCTCCGGGAGAATCCCCTCCGCGTCGCGGAGGAGATCGCCATGCTCGACGTCGTCTCGGGCGGACGGGTGATCTCCGGCTTCGTGCGGGGCATCAGCGCGGAATACTTCTCCACCGGCATGAACCCGGCCCACTCGCGGGAGCGCTTCTACGAGGCGGCGGAGCTCATCCTGCGAGCGTGGACGGAGGCAGGGCCGTTCCCTTTCGACGGCAAGTTCTACCGCTACCACTACGTGAACCCCTGGCCGCGTCCGCTCCAGAAGCCGCACCCGCCCGTCTGGTGCCCGTCGCAGGGCTCGAGCGAGACCGTCGAGTGGGCGGCGAAGCGGCGCTTCCCCTACCTCATGGTCTTCACCCCCATCAAGCGGATCGCGCAGATCTACGGCGAGTACCGTGAGGCGTGCGAGCGCTACGGCTACACGGCGAGCCGCTACCAGCTCACCGTCAACGTCCCGATTGCCGTCGCGGAGACCGACGCGAAGGCGCGCGAGCTCGCGCAGCAGCACGTCATGTGGGTGTTCAACGTCGGACTCCGCATGCATCCGCCCTTCTGGCGCCCGCCCGGGTACCTGACCGAGGCTTCGCTCCGGCGCCTGCTCGCGAGCCCGCCCAGGCTCCCGAGCGAGCTCGGCTTCGAGGAGGCCGACCGGGAAGGCTACCTGATCTACGGCAGCCCCGCGACCGTTCGAGACAAGCTTCGGGTCTTCTCGGACGAGCTCCGGGCCGGAATCCTCTGCTCGGGACTGAACGGCGGGAGCCACGAACGGACGCTCGAGATGATGGAGCTCTTCGCCCGCGAGGTCATGCCGCACTTCCGAGAGGACGCCCACGTGGACGAGACGGCGGGCGTCGGTCGATAGGCGCGGCGGAGCGATCGCGTGCGTCCGATTCCACGGCTGGTCGTCGCGCTCGCACTCGCCGTGCTGGCCGTGGTACCGGCGGCGTGGGCGGCCGACACGTCGCTCCACCTGGTCCTCACCCCGTCCCAGAAGCCGACCGATCTCCTCGCGGCCGGCGAGGAGTTCGGTCGCGCGCTCGGGAGGCTCGTCGGCGCCTCCGTGCGGGTCACGGTCGCGTCGGACTACGCCGCGGTCGTCGAGGCGCTCCGGAACCGGACCGCGGACCTCGCGTTCGTGCACCCCGTCGGGTACGTCCTCGCCAACCGCGAGGCCAAGGCCACGATCGTCGCGCGCAACCTGTGGCACGGGAAGAGCTCGTTCACGTCGCGCCTCTTCGTGCGCCGCGACTCCGGTCTCACGCGGCTCGAGGACCTCCGGGGCAAGACGATCGCGTTCGTGGATCCGGCCAGCTCCTCGGGCTACATCTATCCGATGGTGCTGCTGATTCAGCGGGGGCTCGTGCAGAAGGCGGACCCGAAGACCTTCTTTCGCGAAGTGGTCTTCTCCGGCGCCCACGACGCGTCGATGCGCGCGCTGCTGAACGGTCACGTGGACGCGATCGCGTCGTTCGACCTGGCGCGCGAGCAGTACCTCGCCGACCCCGCCGAGCGCGAGCGGATCACGTGGGTGGCGGAGACGGAGCCGATCCCCGAAGCGGGGATCGCCGCCCGCGCCGGCCTCGACCCGGCGACCTTCGCCCGGGTCCGCGCCGCCCTCCTCCAGATCCGCGGACCCGCCTACGCTCCCCTGCTCAAGCGGCTCTACGAGATCGACGGGTTCGCGCCCGCCGACGACCACGACTACGATCCCGTGCGGGCGGCGATGGACCTGCTCGGCGTCCGCCCGCGCTGAGCCGAGCCTGTCGCCGAATGGAATTGATGATCGAGGTCGCGGGGCTCTCCGTCGTGCTCCCGCCCGACACGGTGGCCCTCGACGGCATCGATCTCGCCGTCCGCGCGGGCGAGTTCGTCGTCATCCTCGGCCGGAGCGGGGCGGGCAAGACGACGTTCCTGCGCTCGATCAACCGGCTGATCGACCCGACGGCAGGTGTCATCCGGGTCGCCGGTCGCGCCGTCACGGGTGCGAGTGCGGCCGAGCTGCGCCAGGTCCGGCGCCAGATCGGGATGATCTTCCAGCAGTTCAACCTCGTGCGCCGCGCGTCGGTGCTGGACAACGTCCTCGCGGGACGGCTCGGCTACGTGCCGTCTCTGCCGAGCCTCGTCGGCCGCTTCCCGGCGGGCGAGCCGCGGCTCGCGCTCGAGTGCCTGGCGCAGGTGGGGCTCGCGCACCTCGCCGGCCGGCGCGCCGACACGCTCTCGGGCGGCGAGCAGCAGCGCGTCGCCATCGCGCGAGCCCTCGCCCAGGCGCCGGCGGTCATCCTCGCCGACGAGCCGACGGCGAGCCTCGACCCGCAGCTCACGTCCAGCATCATGGACATCCTCAAGACCATCAACGTCGAGCGCGGGCTGACGCTCGTGGTGAGCCAGCACCAGCTAGAGACCGCGCTCGCCTACGCCACGCGCATCGTCGGCTTCCGCCGGGGGCGGCTCGTATTCGACGGCTCTCCCCGGGCTCTCACGCCCGCGGTCACCGACGTGATCTACGGCGACGGCGAGGCGGGATGAGACGCGCCGCCGTGTTCGTCGGCGCGGTGG
>QHSA01000259.1 GCA_003220315.1 Candidatus Rokuibacteriota bacterium | reverse complement strand
TGTAGTGGGAGGGGCAGGTCTTGAAACACCACGAGATCGACGTCGGCCGCCGTCAGGTAGTCGAGCCGCTTTCTCGCCGACGGGAGGCCCGCACGGACCCCGGGGGTCAGGACGAGGCACAGGTCGAAGTCGGACCCAGGGGACGCCTCGCCTCGAGCGCGGCTGCCGAAGAGGATTACGGCGAGGACATCCGCGTCACGGCGAGCCCGGTCCACGAGGCTCACGAGATGTGGTGGAGTCACGACGGTCATGAGGGCATCATACGAGGGACCCCGCCCGCTCGGCCAGAGCAAGCGCGGGGTTATCTGACGCTGCCGGCTTCCGCGCGCTCCTTGTCGGTGGCGACGACCAGGTTCGAGAGCTCCTTGAGGACTTCGATGGTGAGCTGGGGGCGGTTGCGCATGAGCCACTCGAGCCGCTCGTCCCTGATGACGAGCAGCTCGGTGTCGCTCGCGGCGATGGCGCTCGCCGAGCGCGGCCCCTTGCGGAAGAGCGCCATGTGGCCGAACAGCTGGCCCTCTCCGAGCCGGTTGAGCGTTCGCTCCGCGCCGTCGAGGCGACGCTTGATCTCGACCGTGCCCGCGTGGATCACGTACGCCTCGCCGCGCGGGTCGTCGCCCTCGCGGAAGATGACCTCGCCGGCCCGGAAGCGGCGCCGCTCGATGTCGCCGAGCGAGAGGTTCTTGTAGATCTCGAGCCCGATCGAGGGCAGGGAGGACTTGGCCTCGACCGGGAGCCGGGCGTTCGTCCAGCCGCCGAGGCCGCCCTTGAGGATCCGCACGTTCTTGAAGCCGCGCGCGCGGAGCACGTTGCCGACGCGCGCGCTCGTCGCCTCCTCCGGGCTCGTGCAGTACGCGACGATGAGCTGGGCGGGCTCGAGGTTCAGGTTCGCCGTCTCCGCGCTCTCCGGGTCGAGCCGGACGGCGCCGGGCAGCTTCAGCGGGCTCGTCTCGTAGTCGGTCTTGGTCCGCACGTCGAGCATGACGGGGTTGAGCCCGCGCTCGATGAGGGCGATCACCTGGGTCGGCTGAACGCGGAAGCGGTTCTTCCACCACCGGCGGCCCCACATCCCGCCGTACGCGCCGAGCGAGAGGAGCGTGACGCCAAGGGTCGCCCACGCCCAGGGGAAGGGCCGCGGCGGTGGGTTCTTCACCTTGTCCTCGGCCTCGGTGAGTAACCGCTTGACGTCGGTGAGCCCGGGCAGGAGCTTGTTCGCCTCCTGAAACTTCGCCACCGCGCTGGAGTAGTGACCGTCCAGGAGCGCCTCGATGCCGGCCCCCCACACGGGGTTGAACGCGCTCTCGCCGGGCTTCGTCACCTCGGTTCCCTCGAGAAACTTCGCGACGTCCTTCGCCGGGATCAGGAAGTTGAAGCCCTGGACTTCGCTGCCCGACGACGAGAGCGAGATGAACGTCATCACGCCGACGACCGTGGCGTCGTCGGTGACGGCGGGGCCGCCGCTGTTCCCGTGAGCCGCGGGCGCGTCGGACTGGATCACGCCCTGGCCGATCTGGTCCTGCTTGAAGCCCGACACCGCGCCGTTGGTGACCGAGGCCTCGAGCGCCGCGCTCTTGTTCAAGAGCTCGTGCGAGAGGACGACGCCCGGGAAGCCGAGGATGTGGACCGGATCGCCGATCTGGCTGTCGCGCTTCGCGAGCGTGATCGCCGGGTAGACCCCGTCCCTCACGCGGAGGAGCGCCAGGTCGCGCCCCGAGTCCGGGAGCGGGCGGTTGTCGTTGTCGAGGAGGAGCGGCGGGCTGAACTTCCGGACCTCCGCCGTCAACTTCGTGCCGTTGGAGAGCATCACCGTGATCTTCGGAACCGGTGCGACCTTCGCAGTGGCGAGCCCGACGTCCGAGGCCTGGCGGCGGATCTGCTCCTCGACCTCGGGGCGCTGGCCGCGGATGAGCCCGCGGGCGCGCAGCGCGGGCTCGACGCACGCCTGCTCGATCGCCTTCTTCTTCAGCTCGTGCGTCACCCAGGGCGGCAGTCGGTGCGCGGGGTCCACGACGTGAGCGTTGGTGATGAGGAAGCCGCGGCCGTCGACGAACCAACCCGTGCCGGTCTCGATGAACGGCGCCGGGCTCACCTCGACGGGCCCCTGCCCGCAGTTCATCGTGACGTCGGCGCGGATCTCGGCGGTGACGAGCGCGACGGCGGGTTTCGCTCGGAGGATCGCTTCCTGGACGCTCAGCGCGGCCGCGGCGCGGGGCTCGGCGAGCCACCCGGTCGCGAGTAGGAACCCTGCGACGAAGGCCCTCATGCCCTCGCCAACGTATCACGGGCGCAGGGCGGGGACAATGGCGCGGCTCGACCCTGCGGCCACACGGCACGGTGTGGCGTCTCCCGGGCCTACCCGAGCCAGAACTCAATCTCTCGTAGGTTCGCGCCTCTCGTATACCAGGCTTGCCACTTGTCGTCGTCGAAATTGCCGTCGTATTGCGGCGAGGATCGCGCGCCCGTCCTGGGGCCCGTCGTATGCTTCAGTGACTGGTTGTACAGCCATTTGTAATGGCCATAGACGCCGAGGATGTTCACGGCGTATTCCGCCGCGAGGCCGGGCGCGTCGGCGATGATGACGAGGTTGTCGTCGTTCTTCGCGCTCGCCTTGGGCCCGAGGTTGTGCGAGCCCGTCATCACCACCGGATGGTCACCGAACGGGTCGAGCACGACGACCTTGCTGTGAATCATCACGCGGTTGAACTCGAAGGTCTTGTCGAACCAGCTTCCGGCCCGTTGGAGCCCCGCCGGCAGGATGACCGCCAGACGCTTGACGGGCAACCGCTTGCCCTTGTGCGTCAGCTTGATGAGCGGGGCGCGCGTTCCTCCCGGATCCTGATTCACGATGCCGTGGATGAACAGGTTGCTCGCGTCGAGCCCGAGGATGACGTTCAGCAATGTGTTCCTCGGCCCGGGATTGAACATCAGAAACAGGACGCCCTCGGCGGCGCCCTTGATCCGCTTCGTCGCGTCCGCCAGGTCGACACGCTGCAAGACGGGAGTGTTCCATGCCGTGACGCGGGCGCCGCCGAGCGAGTCGCTCGCGGGCGCGGAGCCGTGCTCGGCGAGGCTGGGCGGATAGCCTGCGCCGGCGTTCTTGAGCTCTTCCCAGCGAGCGCGATACGCCGCGGCGAGTTTCGGGCTCTCGATGAGAATGCCGTTGTTGACCTGCGTGCAGAGCCCGGTCGTCGTCCAGTTCGTGCTCCCGGTCCAAAGGGTCGCGGGCTCGCCGCGCGCGTCACAAAACACGACGAACTTGTTGTGGGCGAAGTGCGGGCTCCGCACCAGCCGGTCGTACACGTTGACGCGGCTGTGCCGCCGGAGATCCTTGCGCACGTCGGCATTTTCGTCCGGCACGGCGGGCGTGCCCTTCTTCTTGTCCGCCGCCTTGTAGGCGCCGGAACCGAGCAGCAGGTGGCATCGGCCCCCGATCGTTTTCAGCGCATCGAGGAGCTCCGGGTCGTTCAGCTCATAGAGCGCCGCATAGATCTCGACGCGATCGTTCTTGGCCTGGGCCAGAAGGGACAGCAGCGCCTTGCGAAGCTCGCCGCTCAGGACGATGCGATTCCTCGAGGTCGTGTCGTTGATATCGCGCTGAAGCGATTCCTTGGACGGCCGCTGCCTCGCCAGCCACTGCGCCGGGACGATGCCGCGGTTGAAGTAGGCTTCGAACTTGTTTGTCTGCCCTGTGCCCACGTGCACCCACGGTGTCCACCGGCTCCACTCCGCTCGCGGCGCCATCGAGAGGTGGCCGGCGGGCCCGATCATCGGGGTCGCGCGATACCGGACCCCCTGCCCCGCTCGCACGCCGTAGTCCGACCAGATGTAGCGCTGAATCGGCCACTCGGTGCTCGGCCGCCGTTCGCCCTCTTTGTGCGTCTCGCCTTTGAAGCCCACCCAGGTCGGGACGAAGGAGATCCGGGGGTCGCCTTTGACTTGCCGCGCTAACGCGAATCCCCGGCATTCCTTGATCGGCTTGTCGGTCTGCCACACGATCGTGGCGACGTCGCTGTTGGCGAAGGCCCGGATTCTCTTGATCGCCACGTCGCTGGCTCCAGAGACCAGGATATCGAAAACCTTGACCGGGGGCGGGCCGTGAGGATAATCGGAGAGACAACGAAGGGCGATGGGGTTCGCCCGAAACCGCCTCGCGGCTTGCGAGGCTGATGACCCCTACCGGGCAGAGAACCGGTAGGGGTTTTTTATTCGGGGGCGGATGGAAAACCTCCTGATCGCGGTGATCGCGGGCCTGCTCGTCCTCCTGGCGAGCGTCGCCTCCGTCGAGCTCGGCGTGTCGGTCGCGCTGATCGAGATCAGCCTGGGCGTCGTCGCCGGGAACTTTCTCGGCCTCACGAGCCCGCCGTGGATGGACTTCCTCGCGTCGTTCGGCAGCATCCTCCTGACCTTTCTCGCGGGCGCGGAGGTCGATCCGCGGGTGATGCGGGAGAAGTTCAAAGAGAGCCTGCTGATCGGCGGCCTCTCTTTCGCGGCCCCGTTTGTGGGCGCCTGGCTCGTCTGCGCCTGGGGGCTCGGCTGGTCGACGCCGGCGGCGCAGATCGCCGGCGTCGCCCTGTCGACGACGTCGCTCGCGGTCGTCTACGCCGTGCTGGTCGAGACCGGGCTGACCCTCACGCCGATCGGCAAGCTCATCATGGCCTCCACGTTCGTCACGGACTTCGGCACCGCGCTGGCGTTGGCGCTCCTCTTCATCCGACCGACGTGGTGGCTCGTGCCGTTCCTGGG
>QHSA01000114.1 GCA_003220315.1 Candidatus Rokuibacteriota bacterium | reverse complement strand
GCCTCGATCGGATTCTTCGACGATTACGCGGGCCATGCGGCCGGGACCCAGTCCTCCACGTTCTACTTCAAAGCGTTCCTGATCTCGGACGGAACCAAGCAGGTGGAGCTGGACGCGGTGGCGGTCCAGCCCGACCTCATCTCGGCCATCCTCACACGCCCCGTCGGCGGCGAGAGCTGGCAGGCGACCGACGTCCAGACCATCAGCTGGAGCTACTCCTGTCCGGGCTCGCCCTGCGGCAACCTCAGGCTCGAGAACTCGACGGACGGCGGGGGCACGTGGAGCCTGATCTCGGACACCGTGATCAACGGCGTCAACGGGACCTGCACGGTCCCCGTGGGAAGCACCGGCTGCTATGCCTGGACGATTCCAGCCTCGGCGGCGTCGACGACCGCGAGGGTGCGGGTCGTGGATAAGGACACGCCAGCCGTCTGGAAGAGCTCGATCAATTTCTCGATCACGGGCGCCTCGCACGTTATCTCGCCGAACGGCGGCGAGACCCTCACGGTGAATGGCTCGACCACGATCACCTGGAACGTGACCGGCGCGAACCCTGTCCGGCTCGAGTACTCGAAGAAGGGCGACTTCACGGACGCGGTGACGATCACCGCGTCGGCGGCCAACGGCTCGAACGGCGGCTGCGTCGTCCCAGGCGGAGCCACCGGCTGCTACAACTGGACGATCCCCAACGCGATCAGCACCACGGCGAAGGTCCGCGTCACGGACACGCTGATTTCGGCTCTGACCGATACCTCCGACACGGCCTTCACGATCGCGGGGGCCGTGACCGTCACCGCGCCGAACGGAGGCCAGACCTTCACGGTCGGTAACCCGATCACGATCACCTGGTCCACGCTCGGAAACATCCCGACCGTGAAGCTCGAGTACTCGACCGACGGGGGCTCCACCTGGACGCTGATCACCGCGTCCACCACAAGCACGCCGGCTGCCCCGCCGACGCTGGGTGGTGGCTCCTACGCCTGGACGGCGCCGACCGCTACTTCGACCCAGTTCAGGATCCGGGTCTCGGACGCCGACACCGTGAACCGCCCGGCCACCAGTGACATCTCGGACGCGAACTTCACGGTGAAGGGGACGATCACAACCCAGAGCCCCACCCCCGGCACGCTGGCCGGCGAGACCTATACGGTCGGGAGCTCCGCGACGATCGCTTGGGCCACGACCGGGACCATCGCGAACGTGAAGCTCGAATACTCGAAGGACGACTTCGCCACCTCGACGGTGATCGTCGCCTCGACCCCGAACACCGGCACGTACAGCTGGACGATCCCGGACGTGGCCTCTTCCACTGTCAAGGTGCGGATCTCTGACGCTCGTCCTGAGTTCTCGGCCACTGTCCAGTCGTCCTCACCCAACACCTTCACGGTCAAGGGCAGTCTCAGCGTGACCAGCCCGGTGGGGACTGACGTCTGGAGCGTGGGACAGGTCAAGACGATCTCCTGGACCTCGACCGGCGCCGGGGCGATCCCGACGGTCAATCTCGAATACTCGAAGAACGGCCTCTTCACCGACACTGTGGTCATCGCCACCGGGGTCGCCAGCGGGCCGACCGGCGGGAGCTACTCCTGGACCGTGGCGGACGCGATTGCCAGCACCGTCAAGGTCCGGGTGAAGCATCCCACCGACGCCACCGTCGCCGCCACCTCCGCCGCCTTCACCATCAAGGGTGCGCTGGCCCTGACGGCGCCCGTGGGCGGCGAGGTCTGGGGGGTGGGCTCGACCCAGAACATCACCTGGACGACGGGCGGCACGCTGGCCGATGTAAAGCTCGAATACTCCCGCGACAACTTCGTCGCCGACGTCCAGACCATCACGCTCTCCACGCCCGCCGCGGGCGGGAGCTTCGCCTGGACCGTCCCGGACGCGATCTCCACCACGGTCAAGGTACGGATCACCCTCAATAGCGACGCGACGGTCACCCAGACGTCGCCGGCGAACTTCAAGATCCGAGGCTCCCTCGCCCTGACCGCCCCCAACGGCGGGGAGACCTGGATCGTGGGGGACACGCGCACGATCACCTGGACGAAGACCGGCACGCTGGCCGACGTGAAGCTCGAATATTCCACGGACGGCGGGGTGACCTATCCCAATGTGATCACCGCTTCGACGCCGGCGGCGAACCTCTCCTACGCCTGGACGGTCCCAGACGCGATCTCCACGAGCGTGAAGGTCCGGATCACCTTGAACGCCGATGCCACGGTGACGGCTGCCTCCAACGCCACCTTCACGATCAAGGGCTCGCTGACCCTCACCGCTCCGAATGGCGGGGAGGCGTGGACCGTCGGCTCCTCCCAAAACATCACCTGGACCAGGACCGGATCGATCGCGAACGTGAAGCTGGAGTACTCGACAGATGGGGGCGCCACCTATCCCAACCTGATCACGGCGTCCGCCCCGGCCGCGACCGGGAGCTACGCGTGGACCGTTCCCGATCTCGCCTCCTCCAGCGTCAAGGTCCGGGTCACCAACACCGCCGACGCCACCGTCTTCGCTGTCTCCAACGCGGTCTTCACGATCAAGGGGGGTCTGTCGGTCACGGCTCCGGTGGGGACGGATGTCTGGGCGGTGGGGGCGGTCAAGACGATCTCGTGGAGCTCGACGGGCGCCGGAGCGATCACGACGGTCAATCTCGAATACTCGAAGAACGGCCTGTTCACGGACACCCAGGTCATCGCCACCGGCCTGGCCAGCGGCCCCGCCGGGGGAAGCTACTCCTGGACAGTGGCCGATGCGATCGCCAGCACCGTCAAGGTGCGCGTGAAGCACGCCACGGACGCGACGGTCTCGGCCGACTCCGCGGCCTTCACCATCAAGGGCTCGCTAACCCTGACCGCTCCGGTGGGCGGCGAGGTCTGGGTGTTGGGCTCGAGCCAGAACATCACCTGGACGACTAGCGGCACGCTGGGCAATGTGAAGCTCGAATTCTCCCGCGACAACTTCGCCGCCGACGTCCAGACCATCACGCTCTCCACGCCCGCCGCGGGCGGGAGCTTCGCCTGGACGGTGCCGGACGCGATCTCGACTACGGTCAAGGTGAGGATCACTCTCAACAGCGACGCGACGGTCACGCAGACGTCGCCGGCGAACTTCAAGATCCGGGGCTCCCTCGCCCTGACCGCCCCCAATGGCGGGGAGACCTGGATCGTGGGGGACACGCGCACGATCACCTGGACGAAGACCGGCACGCTGGCCGACGTGAAGCTCGAATATTCCACGGACGGCGGGGTCACCTATCCCAACGTGATCACCGCCTCGACGCCGGCGGCGAACCTCTCCTATGCCTGGACGGTTCCGGACGCGATCTCCACGAGCGTGAAGGTCCGGATCACCCTGAACGCCGATGCCACGGTGACGGCCGCCTCCAGTGCCGCCTTTGCGATCAAGGGCTCCCTGACTCTGACCTCCCCGAATACGGGAGAGGTCTGGATCGCGGGCTCAACCCAGAACATCACCTGGACGAAGACCGGGACGATCGCCAATGTGAAGCTCGAGTACTCGACGGACGCGGGGGCGACCTATCCCAACCTGATTACGTCGTCGACCTCTGCCGCGGCCGGAACGTACGCGTGGACGATCCCGGACATCGCTTCCATCAACGTGAAGGTCCGGGTGACCAGCACGGCGGATACGACCGTCTCTGACGATTCCAATACCGCCTTCACGATCAGGGGCGGCCTCGGGGTCACGAGTCCGGTGGGGACGGATGTCTGGACGGTGGGGGCGGCCAAGACGATCTCGTGGAGCTCGACGGGCGGCGGGGCGATTCCGACGGTGAATCTCGAATACTCGAAGAACGGGCTCTTCACCGACACGGCGGTGATCGCCACGGGCGTGGCCAGTGGGCCGACCGGAGGGAGCTACGCGTGGACCGTGGCGGATGCGATCGCCAGCACGGTCAAGGTCCGCGTGAAGCACGCGACGGACGCGACGGTCTCGGCCGACTCCGCCGCCTTCACCGTCAAGGGCTCCCTGACGCTCACGGCCCCCGTCGGCGGCGAGGCGTGGGCCATCGGCTCCACGCGGAACATCACCTGGACCCGGCAGGGCTCGATCGCCAACGTGAAGGTCGAGTACTCGAAGGACAACTTCGTGACCCCAATCCTCATCACGGCCTCGACCTCGGCGGCGAGCCTCAGCTACGCCTGGACGGTGCCTGACGACGTCTCCACGACCGTGAAGGTCCGGATCACGAACCTGGACGATGCCACCGTCAGCTCGACGTCGCCGGCAAACTTCAGCATCAGGGGATCCCTCACGCTGAGCGCGCCCAACGGCGGCGAATCCTGGCCGATCGGAAGCGTTCAGACGATCACCTGGACGAAGACGGGAACGATCGGCACCGTGAAGCTGGAGTACTCCACAGACGGCGGGGTCACCTATCCCAATGTGATCACCGCGTCCACGGCGGCCTCGGCTCTCTCCTACGCGTGGACGATCCCGGACACGCCCACGGCCCAGGCCCGGGTGAAGATCACGCAGACCAACGATACGTCCGTGACCGACGCCTCCGATGGCAACTTCAGCATCAAGGGCACCGTGACCCTGACCGCGCCCAACGGGGGTGAGACCTGGCTCGTCGGGGAGAGCCGGAACATCACGTGGACCAAGACTGGCGCGATCGCCAACGTCAAGCTCGAGTACTCGACTGACGGAGGCGCGACCTATCCCAACCTCATCACGGCCTCCACCCCCGCGGCCAGCTTGAGTTATGCCTGGACGGTCCCCGATGCGGTCGGCACGGCGCTCCGGGTCCGGATCACGGACGCCGGGGACGCCACGACGTCGGATACCTCCGATGGCAATTTCACGATCAAGGGCTCCCTGGCGCTGACGGCCCCCGTCGGCGGTGAGGTGTGGACCGTGGGGGCGAGCCGGAACATCACGTGGACGAAGACCGGCACGATCGCCAACGTCAAGCTCGAGTACTCGACCAACGGGGGCACGACCTACCCCAACCTCATCACGGCCTCCACCCCGGCGGCCGCCGGCAGCTACGCCTGGACGGTCCCCGATGCGATCTCCGCCACCGTCCGCGTCCGGATCACGAACGTCGACGACGCCACCGTGACCTCCAGCTCGGGCTCGAACTTCAAGATCCAGGGCGCCCTCACCCTCACCGCCCCGAACGGCGGGGAGACGTGGATCGTGGGCGAGAGCCGGAACATCACGTGGACGAGGACCGGCGCGATCGCCAACGTCAAGCTCGAATACTCGACCGACGGCGGCGCGACCTACCCGAACGTGATCGCCGCCTCCACGCCAGCGGCAGCCGGAAGCTACGCCTGGGTGATCCCGGACACCGCCTCTCCGACCGTGAAGGTGCGGATCTCGGATGCGAGCGATGCCACGGTCAGCGCCACCTCGAACGCCAACTTCGCGATCAAGACCTCCCTGACCCTGACCGCCCCCAACGGCGGAGAGGTCTGGGCGGTGGGGAGCGCCCGGACCATCACCTGGACCAAGGCGGGAACGGTGGCCACGGTCAAGCTCGAGTACTCCACGGATAACTTCGCCACGGCCTCGCTGATCACCGCGTCGACCGATGGGGCGGTGGGGAGCTATGCGTGGACGGTCCCCGACAGCATCAGCGCCACCGTCAAGGTCCGGGTGACCAACACCGCCGACGCCACGGTCGCGGACACCTCGGATGCGACCTTCAAGATCACCGGCTCCCTGACTCTGACCGCCCCCAACGGCGGGGAGAAGTGGGGGGTCAACACGCTCCAGAATATTACCTGGACCAAGACCGGCTCGATCGCCAGCGTGAGGCTGGACTATTCCGCGAACGGCACCTTCAGCGATGCGGTCGTCATCGTCGCCTCCACGCCGGCCGCCGCGGGAAGCTATGCCTGGACGATTCCCGATGCGCTCTCGACCACGGTCAAGGTCCGGGTCACGGATGTAAGCGACTCGACCGTGACCGATGCGTCCGACGCCGCCTTCACGATCCTGGCAGGCTTCACGCTCTCGGCGCCGAACGGCGGCGAGGTCTGGACCGTTGGGTCTTCGCGGACCATCACCTGGACCAAGGCGGGAACGGTGGCCACGGTCAAGCTCGAGTACTCCACGGATAACTTCGCCACGGCCTCGCTGATCACCGCGTCGACCGATGGGACGCTGGGGAGCTATGCGTGGACGGTCCCCGACAGCATCAGCGCCACCGTCAAGGTCCGGGTGACCAGCACCGCCGACGCCACGGTCGCGGACACCTCGGATGCGACCTTCAAGATCACCGGCTCCCTGACTCTGACCGCCCCCAACGGCGGGGAGAAGTGGGGGGTCAACACGCTCCAGAATATTACCTGGACCAAGACCGGCTCGATCGCCAGCGTGAGGCTGGACTATTCCGCGAACGGCACCTTCAGCGATGCGGTCGTCATCGTCGCCTCCACGCCGGCCGCCGCGGGAAGCTATGCCTGGACGATTCCCGATGCGCTCTCGACCACGGTCAAGGTCCGGGTCACGGATGTAAGCGACTCGACCGTGACCGATGCGTCCGACGCCGCCTTCACGATCCTGGCAGGCTTCACGCTCTCGGCGCCGAACGGCGGCGAGGTCTGGACCGTTGGGTCTTCGCAGAACATCACCTGGACCACGGGCGGATCGGTGACCAACGTGAAGCTCGTGTACTCGACGGACGGGGGGAGCACCTATCCGAACGTGATCATCGCCTCCACCCCGAACACGGGGACGTTTGCGTGGACCGTGCCGGACACCATCTCGGCGACGGTGCGGGTCCGGGTCAGCGACGTCAACAACCTCAACGCCTTCGGCTCCTCGAACTCGAACTTCAAGATCCGCGGGGCCCTGGCCCTGACCGCCCCCAACGGCGGGGAGGTCTGGACAGTCGGGGACAGCCGGACGATCACCTGGACGACGACGGGGACAATCCCCAACATCAAGCTCGAGTACTCGAAGGACAACTTCACCACCACGGTCCTGATCACCGCCTCCGCCCCGAACACGGGGACGTTCGCCTGGACGGTGCCGGACGACCTGTCAGCGACGGTGCGGGTCCGGGTGACGAACGTGAACGACTCGACGGTCTTCGATGACTCGGACGCCAACTTCAAGATCCAGGGAGCCCTGACCGTGACGAGCCCGAACGGTGGGGAGAAGTGGACGGTGGGCTCGAGCCGGGCGATCACCTGGACCCGGACCGGCTCGATCGCCAATGTGAAGCTCGAGTACTCGAAGGACAACTTCGCCACCGCGACCGTGATCGCGGCCTCCACGCCGAATACCGGTTCCTACACCTGGACCGTGCCCAACGACGTCTCCGGCACCGTCAAGGTCCGCGTGGCGGATGCCGGCGACGCCACGGTGAACGATGTCTCGGACGCGAACTTCAAGATCCTGGCCGCCTTCACCGTCAGCGCCCCGAACGGGGGCGAGACCTGGACGGTTGGCGCCACACAGGCGATCACCTGGGCGACCTCGGGCACCGTGGCCAACGTGAAGCTCGAGTTCTCGAAGGATAACTTCGCGACGGCGACCGTGATCACGGCCTCCACGCCCAACACCGGCACCTACAGCTGGATCATCCCGGACGCGATCTCGGCGACGGTGAAGGTCCGGGTTTCCAACGCCGTCGATGCCGAGGCGAATGATGTCTCAGACGCGAACTTCAAGATCCGCGGTGGCCTCGTCCTCGTCGCGCCGAACGGCGGGGAGACCTGGACCGTCGGAGCCACCCAGGCGATCAGCTGGACGACCTCGGGCACCGTCCCGAACGTGAAGCTCGAGTACTCCACGGACGGCGGGGTGACCTACCCCAGTGTGGTGGCCGCCTCCGTCGCCAACACGGGAAGCTTCTCGTGGACGATTCCTGACAGCATCTCGAACACGGTGAGGGTCCGGGTCTCGGACGTGACCGATGCCTCGGCGAACGACACCTCGGACGGAAACTTCAAGATCCGGGGCAACCTCACGGTGAGCGTCCCCAACGGCGGGGAGGTCTGGATCATCGGGTCGGCCCAGACGATCACCTGGACGTCGGCCGGAACGATCCCCAGCGTGAAGCTCGAGTACTCGAAGGATAACTTCGCGACCGTGACGCTGATCGCCGCCTCGGTGGGCAATACCGGGAGCTTCGCCTGGACCGTTCCGGATAATGCCTCCACGACGGTCAAGGTGCGGGTCACCAACACGGCGGATGCGACGGTCTTCGATGACAGCAATGCCAACTTCACCATCCGGGGGGGCTTCATCCTCTCGGCGCCCAACGGCGGCGAGGAGTGGGTGGTCGGCTCGACTCACCAGATCGCCTGGACGACCACCGGATCGACGATCGCCAACGTGAAGCTGGAGTACTCGAAGGACAACTTCGCCACGGCGACGGTGATCACGCCGTCCACGCCCAACGCCGGCTTCTACAACTGGCTGATCCCGAACGACATCTCGGCGACCGTCAAGGTCCGGGTCTCGGATCCGAACGATCCCGGCACGAGCGACGCCTCCGATGCCACCTTCAAGATCAAGGGAGGCTTCGTCCTGACGGCCCCGAACGGCGGCGAGGTCTGGGCGGTCGGGACGAGCCAATCGATCACCTGGACGAACACCGGCTCGGTCCCGAGCGTCAAGCTCGAGTACTCCACCGACAATTTTGCGACCGCCACGGTGATCGTCGCCTCGACCGCTAACACGGGGAGCTTCGGCTGGGTGGTGCCGGACGCGATCTCCACGACCGCGAAGATCCGGGTCTCGGACGCCGCGGATTCCTCGGCCAACGACGTCTCCGACAACAACTTCAAGATCCGCGGCGGGATCACCGTGAGCGCGCCCAACGGCGGCGAGCTCTGGATGGTCGGACAGAGCCGGAGCATCACCTGGACGACGAGCGGGACGATCCCGAATGTGCGCCTGGAATACTCGAAGGACAACTTCACCTCGCTCGTCCTGATCACCGCCTCGGCGCCGGGGACCGGCTCCTTCGCCTGGACGGTGCCGGATGACATCTCCTCGACCGTGAAGGTTCGCGTGACGGACGTGCGGGATCTGAGCGTCTTCGACGACGGGAACGCCTACTTCAAGATCCAGGGAGCCTTGACGCTGAATGGCCCGAACGGGGGGGAGAAGTTGACGGTGGGGTCCGCGCAGTCCATCACGTGGACCTCGGTTGGATCGATCGCCAACGTGAAGCTCCAGTACTCCAAAGACAACTTCGCCACCGCGGTCCTCATCGCCGCCTCCACCCCGAACACCGGCAGCTTCGCCTGGACGGTCCCCAACGACATCTCCTCCACGGTCAAGGTGCGGGTGACCGACGCCTCCGACGTCTCGGTCTTCGACGATTCCGACGCGACGTTCAAGATCCAGGGAGGCTTCGTCCTGACCGCGCCCAACGGCGGGGAGGCCTGGCTGGTCAACACCCCGCGGACAATCACGTGGACCAAGAGCGGTTCGGTAGCCAACGTGAAGCTGGAGTACTCGACGGACGGCGGCACGACGTACTCGGGGCTGATCGCCGCCTCGGCGAACAACGGGACCAATACCGCCAACGGCGGTTGCACGGTCGCGGACCCGGCGACCCAGGGCTGCTACGTCTGGATCATTCCCGATACGGTCTCGGCGAACGCAAAGGTCCGGATCTCGGATGCGGCAGACACCACGGTCGTCGATACCTCGGACGCGACCTTCAGGATCCGCGCCGCCCTCACCCTCACCAGCCCGAACGGTGGAGAGCAGTGGCTGGTCGGGTCGACCAGGACGATCGGCTGGTCCGCCGTCGGGAACCTGCCGGCAGTGAGACTCGAGTATGCCAAGTCCCCCTACGTCAGCTTCACGCTGATCAGCGCGGCCGCGCCGGCGAACCCGACCGGCGGAAGCTTCTCCTGGACCGTCCCGAACGACATCTCCTCGGCGTATGACATCAAGGTGCGGGTCTCCGATCCGAACGACCCGGAGGCGAACGACCTGTCGGACAACCCCTTCAAGATCACGGCCGCCCTGGCCGTGACGAGCCCCAACGGGGGGGAGCAGTGGGCGGTCGGGAGCGTCAAGCCGATCACCTGGACCGCCACCGGCACGGTGGCCAACGTGAAGCTCGAATACTCGAAGGACGACTTCGCCACCTCGACGGTGATCGTCGCGTCGACCCCGAACACCGGCACCTATACCTGGACGATCCCGGATGCGATCTCGGCGACGGTGAAGGTGCGGGTCTCGGACGTGACGGACCCCGAGGCGAAGGACCTCTCGGACGCCACCTTCAAGATCACGTCCTTGATGACGCTGCTCAGTCCCAACGGCGGCGAGAAGTGGAACGTGGCGAGCACGCAGCCGATCACCTGGACCGCCACCGGCACGGTGGCCAACGTGAAGCTCGAGTACTCCAAGGACAACTTCGCCACGGCCACCGTGATCAGCGCCTCGGCGCCCAACACCGGCTCGTACACCTGGACCATCCCGGATGCGATCTCGACCACCGTGAAGGTGCGGGTGACCGACGTCTCCGACCCGGCTGCCTCCGACACCTCCGACGCGAACTTCAAGATCCAGGGCGCCTTCACCCTGACGACCCCGAACGGCGGAGAGGCCTGGAAGATCAACACGACGCGGACGGTCGCCTGGACCACCTCGGGCACGGTGCCGAACGTCAAGCTCGAGTACTCCAAGGACAACTTCGTCGCGGATGTCAGGGTGATCACGGCCTCGGCGGCCAACACGGGGAGCTACAACTGGATCGTCCCCGATGACCCCACGACGACGGCCAGGGTCCGCGTGAGCGACGTGAACGACGGAGCCGTCCTCGACACCTCGGACGCCGTCTTTAGGATTGAGGGGTTCTTCACGCTGACCGCGCCCAACGGCGGGGAGTCCTGGCCGGTCGGGAGCACCCAGACCATCAGCTGGGTCTCCGGCGGAACCATCCCGAACGTGAAGCTCGAGTATTCCCGCGACAACTTCGCGACGGCCACGCTGATCACGGCCTCGACCCCCAGCGTGAACAACGTGGGCGGGAGCTTCGCCTGGACCGTCCCGGATGCGATCTCCTCCACCGTCAAGATCCGGGTCAGCGATGTGAACAACAGCGCCGTCTCCGACGTCTCGGATGCGAACTTCGCGATCCAGGCGGGCTTCACGGTGACCGCGCCGAACGGGGGCGAGCGCTGGATCACATATGAAGACCGCACGATCACCTGGACGACCCTCGGGACGGTGGCCAACGTGAAGCTCGAGTACTCCGTGGACAACTTCGCCACCTCGACCATCATTGCGGCCTCGGCGCCCAACACCGGATCGTATGTCTGGGCGGTGCCGGACCTGCCGACGGTGAACGTCTCGAACCCGAATCTCAGGAACCCGCGGGCGACCAAGGTGAGGGTCTCCGATGCCGACGCCGGTCATCCGGCGGCGAGCGACCCCTCGAACGCGAACTTCAACGTGGACTACTACCTGGTCAAGTGGCTCGTGCGGGACGTCGTGCTCGGGACAGAGCTGTCCGGCCTGACCGTCAAGCACTCCGTCACCGTGGATGGGATCGAGACGGTGACCTGGTCGGAGAGCGTTCTGACCTCGCCGATTTTGAGAGCCGTTCCCGCGAATCCGAAGAACATGTTCGGGAACCGGGTCCCGTACAAGGCGGTCTGGACGAAGTCGGGTTATTTCGACGGGAGCAAGGACTACATGGCGGACGGCGTGTGCCGCGACGAGGCGGGGAACCCGAATCCGGCCTACTGCCCGGACAGCGACCTCCGGTTCCTCGTCCCGATGGAGTCCACGCTGGTCCACACGAACAAGGCCGTCAGCCGGTTCATCTACGACGCGACGGCCAACGCCTTCAGCGTCGATTCCTGGCTCGACCGGGACGGAAGCAGTGTCCCGGCGGTGAAGGAGGCGAGGGTCGATATCTTCGACCCTGACAGCGCCGCCCCGAACACGCCGATCGCGACGCTCGACGCCCTCTGCACCGTGGACCATTCGACCCACCCGCACCCCGCGGGTCTGCCGGCGAGCTGCCCGGATGACTGGGGCACCTTCCACCAGAAGTGGGACTTCACCGGGAAGACCGCCAAGTCCTACAAAGTCGTCACGACTGTCACGATGAGCAGCGGCTCGGCCTTTACGACTGCCGATACCCTGGACGCCGCGCAACAGGTGGGGATCGGGATGAATCTCGGCGTCCCCGCCGCCGGGACTCCGAGCCTCGGGACGCAGCTCAACACCGCCACGCAGCAGATCCGCTCGGACATCGCGGGTGTCCAGACCACGGCCACCGCCATCCAGCTGGACACCACGGCGATCAAGCTCGACGCCACGGCGATCAAGCAGGACACCACGGCCATCAAGCAGGCCACCGAGGTGACCATCCCCGGGAAACTGGACGCCCTCCAGACGAACGTCACGGCCATCCTGGAGGACACCACCAACAAGATTCCTCAGCGGCTCACGACTCTAGAGGCCGATGTCAAGGCCGGGATGAAGGCGAAGATCCTCAATCGGCCCACCACGGTCAAGCGCGGGAACGACATCAGCATCGAGTTCCAGAGCGTGTCGGGTCTCAGCCCGGTCCTGAACCTCTACGACTCCGCGAACGCGCAGGTGGTGATCAACGCCCCGATGACCGAGATCGGCACCACGGGGGTCTACCAGTACAAGCTCCCCGTCAACACCGCGTGGACGCCGGGCGACTACACCGCGGTCGTGACCGAGCCGACGAAGGGTTCCCTCGAGAGCATGGTCTTGACGGTGGCTGATGCGGATATCCCGAGCCTAGCCGCCGATATTGCGGCCCTCCCCGCGCAGGTCACGGCCAGCGTGGACGCGGCCGCCGCCAAGGTGGATGCCGCCGCCGCGAAGGTCGAGTCCGCCTCGGTGACCGCCACCACGGCCGCCGCCACCGTGGAGAAGGCCGCCGGCATCGCCACCACCGCCGCCGGCGAGGTACAGAAGGCGTCCGACGCGGCCAAGAGCGCGGCCGCCGACGTGGCCACGGCGGGCCAGCAGGTGCAGGCCATCGGCCAGAAGCTCGAGACGCGCTTCCAGAAGGTCGAGGACGCGGCCAGCGGGGCCCAGGGCCTGGCCAGCATGGCGGCCAATGCGGCGAACGACGCCAAGACGATCATCGAGAGCGTGCGAACCGAGCTCGGAGCCAAGGGGAAGACGCAGACGACCTACGATCTGATCGCGCAGCTCCAGACGCTCGTGGGCGCCGTCCAGGCCGCGATCGCCAAGATCCCGGAGACCATCAACAGCCCCGAAACGCGCCAGGCCGAAGCGCTCAAGACCGAAGAGCTCCGCGCCAGCGTCCAGGAGGTCAACACGCTGTTGAAAAAGATCAGCGGCGAGGGCGGTACCAACCTGGACGCCCTGTACCAGTCCATCGCGGAGACCTCAGTGGACGTCGGTGATGTCAAAGAGAAGGTGGAGCGTCTCAAGAGCCTGCTGGACGTGATCCGCGAGGTTGGGGACAAGGTTCTGGATCGGACGCCGCAGAAGAAGGCGCCGATCAAGACCTGGTTCGAGCCCGGGGACCCCACCCGATGAAGCGACTGCTCCGGTCCCTCCTCGTCCTCACGACCGTCCTCCCGGGCCTCGCATACGCGCAGACCGGAAGCGTAGATCTGAAGATCCACGTGGCGAACCCGTCTCAGAAGGAGCCGCAGACGGTTCCCGTGAAGGTCTACCTCCCCAAGGAGGCGACCCCGAAGGACGTCAAAGACCTGGGAGACCTCAAGCTCGATTACGACCCAGAGACGGGGGCGTATTACGTGCACGGCGACGTGGTCGTCGAGGCGGGGCAATCCATCACGAAGACCGTGCACATGCAAGATATCTGGGTGTTCAGCGAGGACCAGCTTGTCTCCTTCGTGGGCCGGGCCAAAGAGAGGGCCGGCAAGCTCACCGAGCCCGCGGCGGCCCAGGAGGCCACGGGCATCGTCCAGCGGGTCGAGCAGAAGGTCGAGGCGATTTTGAAGCGACAGAAGGAGACCGACGGCCAGCCCGCGGAGCGGATTCAGGCCTACCGGCAGGGGCTCGCCGTCATCACGACCATCGAGCAGGACCTCGACGCCCTGGACAAGCTGAAGCAGGTCCCTTTCGGACGAGAGGGGAAGAACCTTTCCAGGGAGCCCGATTCCCGCATGGCCCTCTTGGCTGGCTCGGGAGACTCCCCGGAGGGAGGGGCCCCCCTGGGCCGGTCCATTTCCATGACCACGGCCTGGCGGATGATCTTCGCAATCCTCGCGTTTCTAGGGGCTTTGAGCGCCGTCTTTTTTCTGACCTGGCACCGTCTCCTGAGGGTTACCGTGGGAGGAGAGCAAGAAGCCGTGCCCCTGGTCCAGGGTGACGCCTCCGGTGGGTGACCGGTCATGTTCTAACCAGCATGTTCAAAGTCTCGATCTTCGATCAGGAGCGTAAGCTTTTTGAGGATTTAGCCTCTCAGGTCAGCCTCCCGGGTGCGGAGGGGGAGCTGGCCGTGCTCGACTTTCATGCGCCGATGATCAGTCTGCTGAGAGCCGGACGGATCTCGGTTGATGGGAAATACCTCCCCATCCGGCAGGGCGTGGCCCTGGTGGACCGGAACGAGCTGCTGGTCCTGGTGGAGCGTTGAGAAATCTCACGATCATCCTCATCCTGATCATCAGCACGCTCGGGCCGTCCTTTGTGATCGCCGTCATCGGGTACGGGAGCATCCAGGCCCTGGCGCGAAATCCATCGGCCTCGCCGAAGATCCAGACGTCGATGATCCTCGCGTTCGTCTTCGCCGAATCGATCGCGGTGATCTCCCTCATCGTCATCTTCCACCTGTTCGTCCGGTAGCGACGATGCTCCTCTGGCAGCTCATTCTCATCCAGGTCATCACGTTCGTGGTCCTGGCCTTCCTCCTCCATCAATTTCTCTACCGGCAGGTCACCCGATCCCTGGGACGGTTACAGCAGCTCTACCAGGAGAACCGGGAGCGGGAGGAGGAGCTGAAGCGGAAGCGCGAGGAGACCGAGCGGGAGCTTCGGACAACGATGGCCCGGCATCAGGAGGAGATCGGGAGGCTGAGAGCCGAGGCGGAGGCGACCGCCCGGAAGATGCAGGAAGAGCTCCTCGCGCAGGCCAAGGAGGAGGGGCGCCGGATCGTGGCCGACGCCGAAGCCAAGCGGGAGCGGATGAGGGTAAGCCTCGTCTCGGAAATGGAAGAAAAGGCCGTGGGCCTGGCGTCGGACATCCTCGGGCGCGTCTTCACGGCCCCGGTGGCTCAGTCCATCCACGCGCATCTGATCGACGAGCTCATCGAGGAGATCGGGAAGTCCGACGGGCCACGACCGGAGCTCGAGACCGAGACGGTCGAAGTCGCCGTTCCGTTTCCGCTCACCCAGACGCAGCGCGAACGGCTGAACACGATCTTCTCTTCGAACATGGCTCGGTCGGTCGACGTCAAGGAGATCATCGACGGGGAGATCGTGGCCGGCATGGTGGTCCGGTTGGGGAACGTGGTTCTGGACGGGAGTCTCAAAACCAAGGTGAAGGGGATGCTGGCCTATGTTCGAGAGAGTCTCTCTCGATAAGTTCCGCTCCCAGACCTTCGAGACCCGAGAGATCGGCACGGTCATCGGGGTCAAGAAGGCCATCGCCAGCATCACGGGGCTCCCGTTCTGCCTCTACGGACAAATGGTCCATTTCCCCAACGATCTGGCGGGCATGGTTGTCGGCTTCAACGAGGAGAAGGTGATGGCCCTGGTGCTGGGCGACGAGACCCAGCTCAAGTCCGGCGACGAGGTCATCGGCAGGGCCGAGCCTTTTCAGGTTCCGGTCGGTGAGCGGTTCGTGGGCCGGGTCGTCGATAGCTTGGGGAACGCGTGCGATGGCCGGGGCAAGGTCGAGGCGGAGGACGTGTACCCGGTGTTTCGCGTCGCTCCGGGGGTGATGGAGCGGGTCCGCCTTTCGGACCAGCTCTACACGGGGACCAAGATCATCGACGCGATCATTCCCATCGCCAAGGGCCAGCGGGAGCTGATCGTGGGAGACCGGATGACCGGCAAGACGGTCCTGGCCGTCGACGCCATCCTGAATCAGCGGGGGAAGGACGTCATCTGTATCTACTGCTGTGTGGGACGCAGCGAAACCTCGCTGGCAAAGATCGTCCAGCTCCTGAAGGAACGCGGGGCGATGGAGTACACCATCGTGGCGGCGGCGACGGCCGCACGTCCCCCGGGGGAGCAGTTCCTGATCCCCTACACCGCCTGTACGCTCGGCGAGTATTTCATGGGCCACGGGCGCGACGTGCTGGTGGTGTTTGACGACTTGACGAAACACGCCTGGGTCCATCGTCAGATCTCCCTGCTCCTGGAGCGGTCTCCGGGACGCGAGGCCTATCCCGGGGACGTCTTCTACATCCATTCCCAGCTCCTGGAGCGGGCCGGAAGGCTCCGGCCCGAGATCGGGGGTGGGACCATGACGTTTCTCCCCATCGTGGAAACCCAGCAAGGGGACGTCACCGGCCACATCCCGAGCAACCTCATCTCCATCACCGACGGCCAGATCTACATGAGCGCAAGCCTCTTTACTGAGGGCTTCAGACCCGCCATCGATTTCGGCCTCTCGGTGTCCCGAATCGGGAACAAGATTCAGTGTGAGGCCATGAAAGAGCTCAGCCGGAAACTGAGACTCGAGTACGTCCAGTACAAGGCCCTCCAGCGCTTGACCAATGTGCGGTCGACCCTCTCGGCGGAGGCGGAGGCCCGCCTGAAACGCGGCGAGGCGATGACGCACATCCTGACCCAAGAGAAGAACCGTCCGGTCTCGGTCGAGGAACAGATCGTCCTCCTCTATGCGCTCACGAGTCCGGCCCTCGCCAGCCTGGATGCACGCGGATGGAAGATGGTAAAGACGAGGATCTTTCCCTTCTTGCTCGACACGCGATCGGCGCTGATCCGCGAGATCGGCGCCGAGCTACGGCTCACCCCTCGCGTCAAAGAGCGGCTCGAGGAGGGCCTGGCGGAATTCCTCAAGTCTCCCCGTGCCGACGAGGACGAGTCGTGAGCAAGAGCCTCGTCAGCCGCTTCAAGAGCGAGCTGCGAACGACGACCGACCTCATGGAGTTGGTCGACGTTCTCAAGCGGGTGGCCCTCTCGCAGTTTCACACGCTCGATAGCACGCGGCAGCGTCTGGGTTGGCGGAGGTCCGAGACCCCCACCGCCGGCAACAGTCTCATCGGTGACCCGTCTCTCCTGGTGTCCGATGAGCCGACGACCCTGGCCCGCCGCGACGTCAAAGGCCCGGCCCTGTCACTGAGCGTCGTCTTGGAACAATTCTTCCGCCTGATCCCGCCCGAGCGGTGTCGGCATCCCTTTCTCTCCCGGCCGGCCCCGCCCCTGGGCGTCGTCATCGTCACCTCGGATGAGGGCTTTCTCGGGGGGCTGAACTCGGCGGTCATCCAACGCGCGCTGGCCGCCCGTGAGGGCCAGCCCGCCGAGCTCATGGTGCTCGGTGGGCGGGGGAAAAACTACTTCACGGACATCGAGCAGCCGTTCACGCAGTTTCCCGGAATCGGAGAGCACATCGTGTCCGAGCGCGTGGAAGCGTTGCGGGACCACATCGTGGCGCAGTTCCTGCGTCGGAAGCTCGCCAGGGTGCTCGTCGTCTACCCACGGCCCCTCTCCTTCACGCAGCAGGAGGTGCACGCCGTGCAGCTCCTCCCGTATGAGCGGCCCCCACGGGGCTCGGGCGTCGGCCCCGCGGAACCCACGGAGACGATTCTGGAGCCCTCCGCCCATTCGATCATCGAGTATCTGATCAAGCTCTGGCTCAGCCGACAGCTTCACGAGGTCTTCTGGCAGAGCCGGCTCGCGGAACTCGGGGCTCGGGCGATGCACCTGGAGGCGAGCTTCCTGGAGCTGGCCCAACACAAGAAGAAACAGACCCTGCAATACTTCCGGGGGTTGCATGAGGTCACCGACACCAGCATTCGGGAAACGTACGCCGGTGTCGTCGCTCGAAGAAGAGAAGCCGCGGAGCCTCACCGGTGAGCCAGGTCGGCAAGGTCGTGTCCATTCAGGGGCCCATTGTGGAGGTGAAGTTCGACGCTTCGCATGGACTTCCCGCCATCCACGAGATCGTCGAAACCCACACCTACGACGGGCAGCGGGTCGTCCTCGAGGTCGAGGAGCACATGGCGAACCACGTGGCCAAGTGCGTGGCCCTCGCCTCCACCATCAATGTCCCCCGGAATGCTCGGGCCGCCGCGCTGGGGTGCCCGATCGAGGTGCCGGTCGGAAAGGAAATGTTCGGCCGTGTCGTCAATGTGACGGGAGAACCCATCGATCGGAAGGGCGAGATTCAGGCCACGCTGAAGCTGCCCATCCGGCAGCGGGTGGCCCCGCTCCATCTCAACCCCGACGACATGCACCGGACCGGCTACGAGATTCTGGAGACCGGCATCAAGATCATCGACCTCTTGTATCCGCTGGTCAAGGGCAGCAAGTCGGGCATCCTCGGCGGCGCCGCATTGGGAAAGAGCCTCCTCACCTTGGAGCTCATCCACAATGTCGTCGAACGACATCAGGGGGCTTGCATCTTCACCGGGGTTGGCGAGCGGATTCGTGAGGGGAACGAGCTCTACCACGAACTGGAGCAGACCGGGCTCCTGGACAAGGTGAGCCTGGTCTTCGGCCAGATGAACGAGCCACCCGGCGCGCGGTTTGAGGTCGTGCTGACCGGCATCACGCTGGCTGAGCATCTCCAGGCACAGAAACTCGACGTCCTCTTTTTCGTGGATAACGTCTACCGGTTTGCCCAGGCCGGGGCGGAGCTGTCGACCCTGCTGGGGCGGATTCCCTCGGAGACGGGCTATCAACCGACGCTCTTCTCCGAGATGGGCGAGTTTCAAGAGCGCATCCGGTCCCGCCCGGACGGTTCCATCACGGCCATCGAGGCGGCGTTCATGCCCGGAGACGATCCGACCGATCCGGCGGTGGTCTGCATCTTCAGCTACCTGGACTCCATCATGGTGCTCTCGCGCGAGCGGGTCCAAGCCGGTCTCTATCCGGCCATCGACCCCCTGAGCTCGTCGAGCGTCCATCTGGATCCCGACGTCGTCGGCGCGCGGCACTTCGCGATTGCTGGGGAGGTCCTGAAGGTCCTCCACAAATACGAGGAGCTCAAGCGCATCGTGACGGTCATCGGCGTCGAGGAGCTGTCGAAGGCCGACCGCTTGACGTTCGAGCGCGCCCGGAAATTACAGAACTTCCTGACCCAGCCCTTCTTCACGGCCGAGGCCTACACGGGGAAGAAGGGCGAGTACGTCCCGATCGCGCGGACGCTCGAGGGGTGCGAACGAATCCTCGCCGGCGACCTCGACGACCGTTCCGAGGATGCCCTGTACCTGATCGGGGCCCTCGAGCCGTTCCAGAGGCCCTCGGCCTCGACGCAGCCGCAGCTCGGAGAACTCCTGGTGAAGAAGAACCTGATCACCCGCGAGCAGCTGGAGAAAGCGCTTCGCCGGCAGCGAGAGACCGGCGAGCCGCTCGGTTCGACGCTCGTCAAGCTGGAATACATCAGTGAGAAAAAGCTCCTGCGCGCCCTCTCGGAGCAGCTGGATCGCCCTCCGACGGAGCCCTAGGCGCGAAACGACGAGACGAGGGGCATGGCCAAACAGATCGGCGACATTCTAGTCGAGAAAAAGCTGGTGACCGAAGAGGAGCTCCAGCGGGCTCTCGCCGAGCAGGAAAAGACCGGCGAATTCCTGGGGTCCGCCCTCATCAGGATGGGCTGTATCTCGGAAGAGCAGCTCCTCCAGTCCCTCTCGGAACAGTTGAACATCCCGTTCACGAACCTCAAGCATCTGACGATCGACCGGGCCGTGATCCAACGGGTGCCGGCGCGATTGGTCGAACACTACAAGGTCATGCCCATACGATGGGAACGCGACGTTCTGACGATCGCGCTCTCCAACCTCCATCGCTACACGTGGGCGCTGGAGGATATCGGATTGCATCTCGGGTGCGAAGTCCGAGCCGTGCTGGCGTGCCGGGACCAGGTCAGTGAGGCGATCAGGAAGTACTACGGGGTGGGTGCCGAGACCATCGAGACGATTCTGGCCCAGAAGCAGGGCGCCGGCGCCTTGGTGGAGCCGTCCGTCGGGCTGGAGGAGAAGGCTGAGGACATTGAGCGACGCGCGGAAGATGCGTCGGTCATCAAGCTGGTGGATCAGATCCTCCAAGAGGCGATCCAGCAGCGGGCGACCGATATCCATATCGAGCCCGATCGCGACGAGCTGGCGGTCCGCTACCGGGTCGACGGGATCCTCTATGACACACGGGTGTCGCCCGACATCAAATACCTCTACTCCGCGATCGTCTCCCGCATCAAGATCATGGCCCGCCTGGATATCGCAGAGCGGCGGGTGCCGCAGGACGGGCGGATCAAGATCAGGGTCGGCCAGCGAGAGCTGGACCTGCGCGTTTCCATTCTTCCTTCCGTGTACGGGGAGCACGTGGTCATCCGCATCCTCCCGACCGACATGCTCTTCAGTCTGGAGCAGTTGGGGCTCCTCCCTGAAGATCTGGACATCCTCCAGCGAATCATTCGGGAGCCTCACGGAATGATTTTGGTGACCGGGCCCACGGGTAGTGGGAAGACGACCACGCTCTATGCCTCCCTGAGCACGTTGAACACTCGGCAGCGAAAGATCATCACGGTCGAGGACCCCATCGAATACGAGCTCAGGGGCATCACCCAGATCCACGTGAATCCCAAGATCAATGTGACCTTTGCCAACGCCTTGCGGAGCATGTTGCGTCATGATCCGGATATCATGATGGTGGGCGAGATCAGAGACCTCGAAACCGCCGAGGTGGCCGTCCAGGCGGCCTTGACGGGCCATCTGGTCTTCAGCACCCTGCACACCAACGACGCGGCGGGTGGGGTCGCCCGCCTGATCCACATGGGAATCCCACCGTATCTCATCACCTCGGCGGCCACGGCCTTCATCGCACAACGGCTCGTTCGCCTCATCTGTACGGAGTGCCGGCACGAGGTGTCTGACCCGACGACGACGCGCATCCTTGTGGGTGGGGAACCGATTCCCGCCTATCGAGGGAAAGGGTGCGAGGCGTGCCGCTTCACCGGATACCACGGCAGGACCGGTATCTACGAGATTCTCACGGTCAACGACCGCATCAAAGAGCTGATCATGGAACGCGCCTCCTCTGACATCCTCAAGAAAGAGGCGATCCGCGTCGGCATGAAGACCCTGTACCAGGATGGGTTGAAAAAGGTCGCGGCAGGGCTGACGACGTCGGAAGAGGTGCTGATGACCACGCAGGCGGACGGATAGGTCGCGATGGGCAGCCCCCTGGCCACGGTCCGCCACCGTCTCGCGCACCTCATGCCTCGACCGTTCCAGTCGAGGCGTCAACGGACGATCACCGCGTTGGAATTCAGCGGTGAGTGGCTGAAGCTGGCTCGCGTCGAGGTGAGCGCCAAAGGCAAGCGGCGGCTTCGCAGGCTCGTCGCCAGGCCGGTGGTCCTCCCGGAGGAGATCCCAAAGACCTTCGTGGACCTGGTCAAGGAGGGCGTGGGGGCCGCGGACTCCATCCTCATCTCGATTCCTCGGAATCTGGTGACCGTTCGTAACCTCCAGCTTCCCACCACCGATCCGCGTGAGCTCAACGAGATGATCGGTTTGCAGACGGCCAAGCAGACGCCGTATTCGAAAGAGGAGATCATTTCGGATTTTCAAGTCGTCCGGCGCAGCCCGGAGGGCTTCACGGATGTCGTGCTGATCACCACGCATCGGAGCGTCTCGAACCGATGCCTCAAGATCCTGGACGACTGCCGTCTCAAAGCCGCCGGGATTCGGCTGAGCTCGCACGGCGTTCGCAGCGGCTGGCAGCTGCTGTGCGGCGCCACGAAGGACGCGGGGCGTGGGCCGACCGCCGTGTTGGATATCGATTCCAATTTTTCCGACTTCCTCGTGATTCGGAGTGGCACGGTGACGTTTACGAAGGCCCTCTCCATCGGGTCCGCGAAGCTCTCCTCGGGGGAGGCGAACGAGATCGAGAAGCTGACGCAGGAGATTCAGCGGGCGATCGATATCTACGAGGGTGAGAGGATCGGCCAGGGCATCGCGACCCTTGTGATTACCGGGGCTGAGGTCCGCGCGCGCTTGGTTCCGCGCCTCGGGGAAACGCTTCGTCTTCCGGTTCAGCGAGTTTCTCTCGTCGAGCGGCTCCCTGGAGCACGGGAGGTGCTGGACGTTCCCGAGGCCCAACGGGAATCCGTCTCGTTGACCGCCGTGCTCGGCCTGGCGTGGGACGCAGAGAGCGCCGGGATCGATTTGACCCCGCAGGAGGTCCGCATCCGGGAGGCCCTCGAGCACAAGGGACGAGCCATTATGGTCACGGGGATCCTCAGCGTCTCGATCCTGGCGGCCCTCACGGCGCTCGTCTCCCAGCACGTCTACTTCAAGAAGCAGTATCTCGAGCAGTTGGACGGGGAGATCGCTCGGACCCAGCAGGCGGCGAGCGACGTGGAGGCATTGAAGAAGCGGCTGAAGATCATCCGAGAGGCCGAACGGCGCGAGAACTCCTCCTTGGAGATCCTTTCCGTCCTTCACCGGAGCACCCCCCCGGAGATCTCGCTCAAGTCCATCGCGTTTGACGAGGACTCCCACGTCGTCCTCAAAGGCGTCACTCAGAAGATGTCGACGGTGTTCGAGTTCGTGTCGACGCTCGAGAAACTCCCGAATTTCCATCAAGTCAAAGCCAAGCACGCGACCCGCTCGGGGAGCAAGGACGGAAGTGAGGAGATCGAGTTCGAAATCACCTGTCCCCTCGCCAGGAAACATGAAGCTTAACCACTTCGTGTCCAGGCTGTCCGCCCAACAGCGCACGTTGCTCTACGTCACGGTGGGGATTGTCGGCCTGGCCCTGTTGGAGCGGTTTGTCTACGCTCCCGTCGGAGGTCGATTTGACGACCTCGACCAGGAGCTTGTCGTGAAGGAGACCCAGCTACGGCGGAATTTGAAGAGCCTCGCCGCGCGGGAGGGGGTTCTCGCCGCGTATTCGCCGTATACGGCCTACGCGTCCACGGTGGCCTCTGACGAAGAGACGATCGGAGGTCTCCTCAAGGAGATCGAAGAGCTGGCGCGGAAGTCGGGGCTGGCTCTGCTCAATGTGCGGCCCAAGCCCGCGACCAAGACAGATCTCGGCAAGCAATATCCCGTGGAAGTCGAACTGGAAACCGAAATGAGCCCGTTGATCAGGTTTCTCCATGGGCTCCACGGCTCGAAGTCTCTCCTGAGGGTGAACCAATTGCGGCTAGACCTCAAGGGAGGCCGAGGCCCCCAGGTCAAGGTGTCTCTGTTGGTCACCAAGAGTGTGATCCAGTAGCGGCGATGCAAAAATTTCTCTACAAGGCACGCGACCGTGGCAGGCGGATGGTGGAAGGCAGTCTCGCGGCAGAGACTGAGCAGGCGGCGCTGGCGAGGTTGGGCGAGATGGGCTACTTTCCGCTCTCGATCGCAAGAGAGGAACCAGGTGCACAGGCACAGCCGCAGGCGCCTCCGCACTCCTTCGGGCTCCTCACGACGATTCGGCGTCGGGACGTCACCCTCGTGACGCGGCAGTTGGCCGATCTGCTGGAATCGGGCCTGACGCTCATGCGAGCCCTGGATGTTTTACGCGAACAGACGGAACGCCCGCGTGTGCGGGAGGTCCTGGCCGAGGTTGCCTCTCGCGTCCGAGACGGCAGAAGTTTTTCAGAGTCCCTCGCAATCTATCCGAGGGTCTTCTCACCCCTCTACATCAGCATGGTGAGATCCGGGGAGGTGGGAGGGATGCTCGGAGGAGTCCTCGCCAGGCTGGCAGACATCTCGGAGAAGGAAGACGACGTGCACGTCAAGGTGCGATCCGCCCTGGCCTATCCAGTGCTCATTCTCCTCGTGGGCCTGGGGACCGTCGCCGTCCTCTTGATCTTCGTCATCCCGAAGCTCGTTTCCCTCTTCCAAGAGGTGGGACAGACCCTCCCCCTGCCCACTCGGATCTTGATCGAGCTGAGCCGGTGGCTCGCGAGCTATTGGTGGCTGGTCGTGTTGGGCGCCGCGGGTGGAGCCTTCGTCGTCAGACGGGGGACGCGCTCGCCGCGGGCCCGGTTGGCCATCGATCACACCAAGTTGCACTTCCCGCTCTGGGGGACCCTGATCAAGAAAGTCGAAATCGCGAGATTTGCTCGGACCCTGGCCACGCTCTTGAGTCACGGTGTCCCGATCTTGCCCGCCATGCAGGTGGTCGTTCAGGCGACGGGGAACGCGCTGCTTCGGGGAGAGCTCCAACAAATCGGTGAGCAGCTCCGAGGTGGAGCCACGCTCTCTCAAGGCATGCGTCGGGGGCGCCTCTTCCCTACGCCTGTGATCCATATGGTCGCGGTCGGCGAAGAGTCCGGCGCCCTGGAGCGCTCGCTGTTCAAGATCGCAGAGACGTATGAGCGCGACGCGGATCGTGTGATCAAGTCGATGACATCGCTGGTCGAGCCGGTGATGATCCTGATCGTGGGCGCCGTGGTCGGGTTCATCGTGATCTCTATGATGTTACCGATCTTCTCGATCGATCTCTTGGCGCGCTGAGTGTTGGTGTGAGGGAAGCGCCTGTGAAAATGCCGACCAAAATCCTGAGAGACGCCCGCGGGTTCACCCTGATCGAACTGATGTTGGCGATCATCATCATCGGCGTCTTGGTGGCCATGGTCGCTCCGCGCCTGGCGGGGAGGAGCCAACAGGCGAAGGAAGCTGCGGCGCACGCCGACATCAATGCGCATCTGAGCGCTGCGCTCGATCTGTTCGAGATGCACAACGGTCGTTATCCGACCACGGGAGAGGGACTGGCAGCGCTGCGGACCGCACCCCCGGGCGCCTCCAGCTGGAAGGGACCGTACCTCAAGCGGCCAGTGCCGTTCGATCCGTGGGGGAAGGCCTACGTCTACCGGTCTCCCGGGGAGCACAACCGCGACGACTACGACCTCTCCTCGGCTGGGCCGGACGGTGTCGAGGGCACCGCGGATGATATCACCAACTGGAAGTGATCCACGGCGGGACGGGCGTCAAGCCGGATTCACCCTCCTCGAGTTGCTCGTCGTCACGCTCATCCTGATGGTCCTGGTGGGGGTCTCCGTTCCTCAGTTCCGACGCACCTTCAGGCATCTCCAGCTCCAGGTCTTCGCCTCCGATGTGGCGAAGTTGCTCACGTATGCCAACCGGCGCGCCGTGGCCACGGGCGAAGTGCTGCGTATCCAGTTTGACGTCGACGGCCGACGATACTGGCTGGCCCGGGCGCAGGAGGCGTCACCCGGGGAGAAATTCGAAAGGGTCTCAGGCAAGTTCGGGCGCGTCGCGTCCGTGCCCGGGTCAATTTCCATTTCGTCGAGCGCCCGCGAGGTCACGTTCTACCCCGACGGGCGCGCCGACCGGTTCGAGATGTTGATCTCCGACGACAGCCGAGCCGGCTACCGATTGGTGACGGACGTCCGGACGGGCCGCGTCAAGCTCCTGGAGAGTCATGGGAGCGATCGTCGGTAGAACCTCCCGACGGCGCACCTCGCGTGGCGACGAAGGGTTTTCGTTGGTGGAAACCCTCCTTGCCGTCCTCATCCTGGCGGTGGGCTTGACCCTCGTACTCCGCTCTTTCGGGAGCTCACTCGACGCGCTCAAGAACTCCGCCGAGTACACACGGGGATTGGCGCTCGTCGAGGCGAGGCTCTGGGAATTGGAGGCGAAAGGCTCTGTCGCCCCGGGCACCTCGACGGGTCAGTTCGCGGAGGAGGATCGAGACTTCCGATGGGAGGTCAAGGCATCCGAGCTCGGGGACCTGGGGCTGTGCGAAACGCAGGTCACGGTTTCATGGGCTCAGCGGGGACGGCCGCGAGCCATCTCCGTCGTGACGTACTTGAAACGGGAGTGAGATGACGCGAGCGGGAGAAGGGCGGCACGGCTTCACCCTCATCGAGCTCCTGGTGAGCCTGACCATATTCTCCATCATCGCGGTCGCCGTCTATTCGGCGTTTGCCGGTGGCGTCGGCGCCTGGCGGAGAGCCCAGGAATTCAGCTCGACCTATCAGACGGCGCGCCTCGTCTTGGACGATATGGCGCACGAGCTCAAGAATGCCGTCACCCTCTCGGGCACCGACTTTATCGGTGAAAAGCAGGGGCTCTCGTTTCTCACCGTGCGTCAGCGTCCTCACGCGCAAGGCCGTCCGGTCGATCCAAAAATCACGCGGGTGACCTATGAGGTACGGCGAGACCGAGCCTCCGCGACGTACTCCCTCGCGCGTGTAGAGGCGTCTCCCGTCGCGGGGTCCGGGGAGGACGAGACGGAACTGGTCGTGAGCCCGATTTCGAGGTTGGAGTTCCTCTATACCTATAAGGATGACAACAGGCAGATCGTCGCCTGGAAAGACGCCTGGCGAGTGAGCGATGCGCTCCCCCTCGGGGTCAAGATCACCCTGGTGGTCGGCGAGACCCGCTTCACAAAACTGGTGTTCATCCCCCATGGGCTCCAAGAGAAAGCGACCAAGCCTCAGGGCCAGTGAAGGATCGGTCCTCATCCAGGTCCTCTGGACTCTGGCGATCCTTGTCCTGTTAGGCCTGGCCCTCGGCTACACGACCGCACTGGACCAGAGGCTCGTCAGCTACCAGAGGGATCGGTTGACGGCCCTCTATCTGGCCAAGGCTGGTTACGTGCGAGCGCTGGTGGAGCTGGAGCGGGGGCCCATTCCACAGACGGATTCATATCTGGACTCGTGGGCGAACAACCCGGACGCCTTTCGGCTGACGCCGCTGGGGCCCGGCAGCTTCACGGTCAGCTATGCGTTGCCAGGGCAGGATCCGCCAGCCGGAGTCGTTTACGGGATTGTGGATGAGGACCGAAAGATCAACATCAATACCGCCCCAAAGGCGATCCTCGCCAGACTCCCCGGCATGACCGAGGAAGTCGCCGACGCCCTGCTCGAGTGGAGGGCCAAGCACAAGAGTTTGGTGGTGATCGAAGATAAGCCCTTCAAGCTCCTGGAGGAGCTCTGGCTGGTGGACGGGATGACCCATGAGGTCTTTCAGGCGCTCGAACCGTTCGTCACCGTCTACTCGGATGGCAAGGTCAATCTGAATACCGCGCCGCGAGAAGTGATGGCGGCCTTGGGCATGAGCGAAGGCCTGGTGAGCAAAGTCCT
>QHSA01000113.1 GCA_003220315.1 Candidatus Rokuibacteriota bacterium | reverse complement strand
TGTCGCCGGCGGCGCTAGTGGGCGTGAGCTGCTACCGCGCTGCTACCAAACCATCCCGAACGACGCCGATCTACGCCGTACGCCGTCAATCCCAGGTCTAGAGATCTTCTACCTTTACATCGGGGTGATCCTCGGTGGAAATACTCTGGTGACTACTCTTAATCAGCGGGTCCACGGTTCGAGTCCGTGACGGCCCACCAAATGAATCGGCCACTTCGGGATCCCCGGGGTGGCCGATTTCGCTACTCGGCGCGTCGGCGCTCTGTCCTCCGCCGGCGATGGAGGCGCACGGTGAGCGAGAACCTCTTGCGATTCGGCAGCGACCGCGACGCCCGGCGCAGCGAAGACGGCCCGCTCCTCACCGGGCGCGGGTGCTTCACCGACGACGTGAGCGTGCCCGGCCAGGCGCACGCCGCCTTTGTGCGTGCGCAGGTCGGCCACGCCGAGCTGCGCGGCGTGGATGTTTCCCGGGCTCTGAAGATGTCCGGCGTGCTCGGCATCTTCACGGGCAAGGACCTCGCCGCCGACGGGCTGGGCGCGATTCCGCCCGCCGTGGCGTTGCCCGGGCGCGGCGGCCGGCCGATGTTCGGCGCGGCCATGCCGCCGCTGGCGGTGGGGCGCGTGCGCTACGTCGGCGAGCCGGTGGCGATCGTCGTCGCCGAGACCGCGGCGCAGGCGCGCGACGCGGCGGACGCGGTGGCCGTCGACGAGGCCGAGCTGTCCGCGGCCTCCGACGTCGAGCGGGCGCTGGCACCGGGGGCGCCGGTCATCTGGCCGGAGGCGCCGGACAACGTCGCCCTCGACTGGACGGACGGCGACGCGGCCGCGGTGGAGATGGCGTGCGCCCGCGCCGCGCACGTGGAGCGCGTCCGCTTGCTCGACACGCGCCTAGCCCCGGCTGCGCTGGAGCCACGGGCGGCCATCGGCCAGTGGGACGCGGTGAGCGGGCGCTACACACTCATTGCCGGTACGCAGGGCGTGGCCGTCGTGCGCCGGATGCTCGCGGAGTTCGTCTTCAAGGTGCCGGCGCCGCAGATCCGCGTGCTCACCTACGACGTCGGGGGCGGCTTCGGCATGAAGACGCAACCCTACGCTGAGTACGCGGCGCTCCTCTACGCAGCGCGGCACGTCGGCCGGCCCGTGAGGTGGTGCGCGAGCCGGCTCGAGAGCTTCCTCGGCGACACCGCGGGCCGGGACGGCGTGCTGGAAGGCGAGCTGGCGCTGGACGCCGGGGGCCGGATCCTGGCCCTCCGTGTCCGCACATTCGTGGGCATCGGCGCGTACACCTCGACGTTCTCCGCGATCTTCGCGACCAACAACACGAAGAACTGCCTGTCGAGCGTCTACGAGGTCCCGCTGATCCAGATCGACGTGAAGATGGTCCTCACCAACGCCGCGCCGCTCGGGCCGTACCGCGGCGCCGGCCGGCCGGAGGCGCTCTACCTCATCGAGCGGTTGCTGGATGGCGCGGCGCGGGCGACGGGGATCGACCGCGTCGAGCTACGGCGGCGGAACTTCATCGCGCCCTCGGCGATGCCCTACCGCGCGGCGAACGGCCAGGTCTACGACAGCGGCGAGTTCGAGGCGGTCCTGGACAAGGCGCTGGCGCTCGCGGACTGGAAGGGCTTCCCGGCGCGGCGCGCCGCCTCCGAGCGGGCAGGCCGGCTGCGCGGGATCGGTGTCGCCTGCTTCCTCGAGGTCGCCGGCGGCATCCTCGACGAGACGGTGGACCTGCGATTCGAGGCCGACGCCGTGACGCTGCGTACTGGCGTGCAGGCGATGGGGCAGGGGCACCTGTCGACCTATCCGCGGCTCATCGCCGCACGGCTCGGCGTGGACCCGAGCGCCGTGCGGCTGATCCAGGGCGACAGCGACGAGGTGCCGGTCGGCACCCCCAGCGTCGCCTCACGCTCGCTCATGATGGCAGGCAGCGCCGCCGTGCTGGCGTGCGACGCCGCGATCGACAAGGGCCGCCGGCTCGCGGCGCGCCTCTTCGAGGCCGCGTCCTTCGACGTCGAGTTCAGCGACGGCCGTTTCCACGTGAAGGGCACCGACCGCGCGATCGGCATCCTGGATCTCGCCCGGCGCGACGACCTCGCCGGCGGCCTCGACAGCACGGCGAGGTTCGTCTCGCCGCAGATGACGTTCCCCAATGGCTGCCACGTCACCGAGGTGGAGATCGAGCCGGAGACGGGCGCCGTCCGCGTGGTCGGCTACGCGGCGGTGGACGACGTCGGGCGGCTCGCGCACCCCGTCATCGTCGAGGGTCAGATCCACGGCGGCGTCGCGCAGGGGCTCGGCCAGGTGCTCGGCGAGCAGGTGGTCTACGGCGAGACGGGCCAACTCCTGACCGCGTCGTTCATGGACTACATGCTCCCGCGCGCGGCGGACCTGCCCGATCTGCGCGTCGGCCACCACGTCGTGCCCTGCACGACGAACCCGCTCGGCGTGAAGGGCGCCGGCGAGTCGGGCGTGGCGGGCTCGTTGCCCTCGGCGGTCAACGCGGTGCTCGACGCGCTCGCCTCGCGCGGCGTCACCCACCTCGACTTGCCGATGACGCCCGCGCGCATCTGGGCGGCGCTCAGAACGGGCGCGTCGTCCTGAATCACCGCCCGGCCATCTCCCGCGGCAGCCAGCGCGCAATCGAATCAGCGGTCCTGACCCCACAGCCAAGCGCCCGTTGCGCTTGGTCACCCCTCGAGCAGCGCTTTCAGCGCTCTCAGGTCTCGCTCCACCCATTCGGCGTCTCGCGCGAATGTCTCGTCGGTCGTGTCGGGGAGTCGGAACAGGGTGAATAACACCTCGCTGCCGGCGCCGTTGGCGATGACGCGCATCGGGATGTAGATCTCGACGCCCGGACGGAGCGCGATGTGGTGGTCGAGGATGCCGAAGTCGTTCGGCTCGGTGAACCGGACCTTGACCCGTCCCTCCGGGGTGTCCGCGATCCACTCCCCGTTCACCTTCTTCAGCGACCGGGCGAGCCCGGAGGCCCAGCGCGGGAAATTCTCCGGGACCGAGGCGAAGTCATAGACCTCGTGCTGGGGCCGGGCAATGCGAACGGTGATGGTCCGGGATTCGAATGGCTCAGCCAAGGTTCCTCCCGTCGACCTCGCGCAGCCGCCGCTCGAGAAATCGGCGCTCGGCGTCATTGGTGACCAGCGCGAGCGCTCGCGCGTAGCTCTTCGCCGCTTCCGCCGAGGATCCGATGCGGCGCAGCAGGTCGGCGCGCGCGGCATGGAGCAGGTGATAGCGGTCGAGGTCGCCGGCGGCGGCCAGCGCCTCGATGAGGGCGAGCGCCGGTTGAGGGCCGACCACCATGGCGACCGCCGCTGCGCGGTTCAGGGAGACGATGGGGGAGGGCTGCAGGCGCTCGAGCACATCGTAGAGCCGGACGATCTGCGGCCAGTCCGTGTCTTCGGCCCGCGCCGCCTGACAATGGAGCGCCGCGATCGCCGCCTGGAGCGCGAAGGGACCCGGGCCGCCGCGCAGGGCCTCCTCGACCAGGGGCAGCGCTTCGGTGATCTGCGCGTGATTCCAGCGGGAACGATCCTGCGCTTCGAGCAGGATCAGGTCGCCAGCAGCGTCGAGACGGGCGTCGCGCCGAGAATCGTGCAGCAGCATGAGGGCGAGGAGGGCGGTGGCTTCCGCCGGCGGCTGCGGCGCCATCAGGGTCCTCACGAGGCGTGCGAGCCGGATCGCCTCGACGCAGAGGTCGGGCCTCACGAGCGCCTCGCCTCGCGTGGGCAGGTAGCCTTCGTTGAACACGAGGTAGATCACCGTCAGCACCGCGTCGAGCCGGGCCGGCATGTCCTTCATGTCGGGGACCGTGTACGGAATGCCCGCGTCGCGAATCTTGCCCTTCGCCCGCACGAGCCGCTGCGCCATCGTCGTGGTCGGCACGAGGAACGCGCGCGCGATCGCGTCCGTCTCGAGGCCGCCCAGCGTGCGGAGCGTGAGCGCGACCTGGGCCTCGGGCGCCAGCGCCGGGTGACAGCAGGTGAAGATCAGGCGAAGGCGATCGTCGGGGATGTCGCCCGGATCGAACTCCGGCGCCTCGACGGTCAGGCTCGCCCCGGCCGCGGTGTAGGCGTCCAGCTTCTCCGCGAACCGGGTCTGGCGGCGGATGCGGTCGATGGCCTTGTGCCGAGCCGTCTGGATGATCCAGGCGCGCGGGAACTCGGGGACGCCGGAGGCCCGCCACTGGTCGACCGCGACCGCAAAGGCCTCTTGCGCCGCCTCTTCCGCGACGTCGAAGTCCCGAACGAGCCGGATCAGGGTGGCGACGATCCGGCCCCACTCGGAGCGATAGACCGCGTCGACGGCAGCGTTTGCATCCGGGGGCATATACCATGTTAGATAATTTCGTGGAAGGTGTCGATTCAGGCCCCGGCCGTTCGACCTCCTGATGGAGGGCCCCGTGAAATACATGCTGCTGATTTGCCGCGACGAGCAGGCCTGGGACAGGCTCAGCGTGACCGAGCGACAGCAGATCTATGGGGAGAGCATGGAGCTCGCGCAAGAGCTGACGTCGCGCGGGCAGTATCTGGGCGGCTCTCCGCTGCACCCGTCGTCTTCGGCGACCAGCGTCAGGGTGCGCGACGGCAAGCGGCTCGTGACCGACGGTCCGTTCGCGGAGACCCGCGAGCAGCTCGGCGGCTACATGCTCATCGACGTCAAGGATCTCGACGAAGCCATCGCCATCGCCGCACGAATTCCGTTGGCCCGTACGAGCACCGTCGAAGTCCGGCCCGTGCGGGAGGGCCCGCCGAAATAGCGTCGGCGCGGCGCGCTCAAGACTGTGCCAGGAGGGAACCGGCCGCCCTGATCTCGCTGGTGGTGGGGCTCCTCTCCGCGTTCGTCGCCTACGGTCGCTGGCGGCTGGCGCCGCAGCACGGCTCGTCGCACCCGTCAGTGCTCCGGCCGGCCAACCAAGCAATGACCACAAGGAGACACGATAAGGAGACACGATGCGATTCATGATGCTGGTCCGGGCCGACAAGAACACAGAGGCGGGCGTTCTCCCGAGCAAAGAGCTCGTGGCCGCGATGGGACGGTTCAACGAGGAGATGGTGAAGGCCGGCGTTCTGCTCGCGGGCGAGGGGATCCAACCGAGCTCGAAGGGCGCGCGCGTCAGGTTCTCGCGAGGAGCACCCACCGTGACCGACGGGCCGTTCCCCGCGAAGGAGCTGATCGCCGGGTTCTGGATGATCCAGGTGAAGTCGAAGGACGAAGCGATCGAATGGGCCAAGCGCGTCCCCTTCGCGGCCGGCGAGGTCATCGAGATTCGCCAGGTGTTCGAGGCGTCGGACTTCCCTCCCGAGGTCCTGTCTCATGGAGCCTGAGCCACCATGCTCATAAAGATCCTCGTCGCACTCGCGGTGATCGTGCTCGGATTCGTCGGCGTCGTCGCCATGCGGCCATCCGAGTACCGCGTCGCGCGGACGGCGACCATCGCCGCCCCCGCGCCGGCGGTCTTTGCGCAGGTGAACGACTTCCACAAGTGGGAAGCATGGAACCCGTGGGCGAAGCTCGATCCGGCGATGAAGCAAGCGTACGAGGGCGCGCCAGCCGGGATCGGCGCTATCTATACCTGGTCCGGCAACAACGAGGTCGGCGAAGGACGCATGACGCTCACGGAGAGCCGCCCCAGCGATCTGGTCAGGATCAGGCTCGAATTCTTGAAGCCCTTCGCGACCACCAGCAGCGCGGAGTTCAGCTTCAAACCCGAGGGCGATCACACCGTCGTGACGTGGAGCATGGCCGGCAAGGTCAATTTCATGGCCAAAGTCGTCCACCTGTTCATGGACATGGACCGGATGATCGGGGGCAATTTCGAGAAGGGGCTGGCGCAATTGAAATCGGTGGTGGAAGCAGCGCCCAAGCCGTGATGAGGAGCGGAGGGTGGTCCAGGGCGCGGCTCGGCCGCATGCACGACATCATGGCCGCCTATGTCGAGCGTGGCGACGTGCCCGGGATCGTCACGCTGGTGAGCCGGCGCGGCGAGGTGCAGGTCGATGCGATCGGCACGAAGGCGGTGGGCGGCGGCGACCCGATCCGGCGCGACACGATCTTCCGCATCGCCTCGTTGACCAAGCCGATCACGGCCGCGGCGACGATGATCCTCGTGGAGGAATGCCGGCTGCGGCTGGACGAGCCGGTGCATCGGCTGCTGCCCGAGCTGGCGCACCGCAAGGTCCTCAAGCGGCTCGACGGCCCGCTCGACGACACCGTGCCGGCGAACCGACCGATCACCGTGCGCGACCTCCTCACCTTCCGCATGGGCTACGGCATCGTCATGGCACCGCCGGGCACGTATCCGATCCAAACGGCGATGAGCGAGCGGCTCCTCGGCCAGGGACCGCCGAAGCCGCAGACGCCGCCGGCGCCGGATGAGTGGATCCGCCGGCTCGGGACGCTGCCGCTCATGCACCAGCCGGGTGAGAAGTGGATGTACCACACGGCGTCGGACGTGCTGGGCGTGCTGATCGCGCGCGCCTCGGGCCAGCCGCTCGAGGCGTTCCTCCGAGAACGCATCTTCGGGCCGCTCGGCATGAGGGACACCGGGTTCAGCGTGGCGGCGACCAAGATCGACCGGCTGGCCACCAGCTACCAGGTCGATCCGAACACCGGGGCGCTCGAGCTCTATGACGAGGCCAAGGGGGGCGAATGGAGCCGCCCGCCTGCATTTCCGTCGGGCGGCGGGGGGCTGGTCTCCACCATCGACGACTATCTGGCCTTCGGCGAGATGCTGCTGAGCATGGGCAAACACGGGAACGGGCGTCTCCTGTCCAGGCCTTCCGTCGAGACCATGACGACCGACCAGCTGACGCCCGAGCAGAAAGCGGCGTCCGGTCTGATCCCCGGCTACTTCGACAGTCACGGTTGGGGGTTCGGCTTGTCCATGATCACCCGGCGCGAGGACGTGGCCGGGTCCCTCGGAACGTTCGGCTGGGATGGCGGCCTGGGCACCTCGTGGCGTTCGGACCCCAAGGAGGGCATGGTCGGGATCCTGATGACCCAGCGCGCCTGGACGTCCCCCAGTCCTCCGGATGTCTGTCTCGACTTCTGGACCTCGGCCTACCAGGCGATCGACGACTGAGCGAGACGTCCGGCTGTCGATCCGGGCCTCGCCCGATCGACGTAGAGAGTGAAGGAGGCGCCCATGTGTCCGAGACAACTCGCTTCGCAAAAGGATGGGTGATGCCAAACCACACGATCGTGTCGCGAGAGGAATGGCTCGAGGCGCGCAGGGCGCATCTGGCAAGGGAAAAGGAATTCACGCGGCTGCGCGACCAGCTGAGCGCCGAGCGGCGCGCGATGCCGTGGGTGAGGGTGGACAAGCCCTACGTGTTCGAGAGGCCGGAGGGCAAGGCGACGCTGGCCGACCTCTTCGACGGCCGTCGCCAGCTGATCGCGTACCACTTCATGTTCGGCCCGGGGTGGGAGGAGGGGTGCCCGAGCTGCTCCTTCCTGGCCGACCATATCGACGGCGCCGCCGTGCACCTCGCGCAGCGCGACGTGACGCTGCTGGCGGTGTCGCGGGCGCCCCTCCGCCAGATCGAGGCGTTCAAGAAGCGCATGGGCTGGCGCTTCACGTGGGTGTCATCGTATGGGACCGACTTCAACGTCGACTATCACGTGTCGTTCCCGAAAGACGAGATGGCGAAGGGCGCGGTGTACTACAATTTCGAACCGCGCGAATTCCCGAGCGAGGAGGCCCCCGGCATCAGCGTCTTCTACGCGGACGAGCACGGTGAGGTGTTCCACACGTATTCGAGTTACGCGCGCGGACTCGACCTGTTGGTCGGCGCGTACAACTACCTCGACCTCGCGCCGAAGGGCCGCGACGAAGACGGCCTGGCCTTCACGATGGCGTGGGTGCGCCACCACGATCGGTACTGAGGCGATGAAGCTCTTCTACGGCTGGATCATCGTTGGCGTGGGGATCGTCGTGACCTGCGTCGGGTTCGGCGCGATGGCCTCGCTCACCGTGTTCCTGCAGCCCATGGCCACATCGATGGGCTGGTCGCGCACCGGGATCTCGACGGCCGCGCTCATCAACTGGCTCTGCATGGGCGTCGGAGCACTCGTCTGGGGCGCGCTGTCCGACCGGTTCGGCACGCGCGCCGTCGTGCTGTCCGGCGGCGTCCTGCTCGGCCTCGGCCTGGTGACGGCGAGCCAGGCGGCCAGCCTCGGCCAGTTCCAGCTCGTCTTCGGGATGATCGTCGGTCTGGCGGCGGGCAGCTTCTACACGCCGATGACCGCGACGACCACCCGGTGGTTCACCCGGCACCGCAGTCTCGCGGTCGCGCTCGTCTCGGCGGGCCTCAGCGTCGGCTCGGCGATCATCGGGCCGCTCACGCGCTGGCTCATCACCACCTATGACTGGCGCTTCGCCATGCTGGTGATCGGCGACATTGTGTGGCTCGTCATCATTCCCGCTGCCTTCCTCGTGCGCGACCCCCCGGCGTCCACGACCGCCGCCGTTCCGGGAGCGACGGCCGGCGCCGATGGCCCCGAGCTCACGATGGCGCAGGCGCTGCGCACGCCGCAGTTCGCCGCCATCGCGCTCACGTACTTCGCCTGCTGCGCGGCGCACTCGGGCCCGATCTTCCACATGGTCACCCACGCGATCGACCACGGCGTGCCGGCGATGGCCGCCGCCACCGTGCTCAGCGTCGCGAGCCTGGCTTCCCTGAGCGGCAAGATCGTCTGCGGCCTCGTGGCCGACCGCGTCGGCGCGACGCGCACGCTGGTCGCCGGGCTGGCCCTCCAGGCGGTTGCGGTGAGCCTCTACGTCTTCACCCGCGACCTCGCGAGCTTCTACGCGCTCGCGGTGATGTTCGGCTTCGCCTACGGCGGCGTGATGCCGCTCTACGCGATCCTCGTACGCGAATATTTTGGCGCCCGGATCATGGGCACCACGTTCGGCGCGGTCGCCTTCGTGTCGACGCTGGGCATGGCGCTCGGGCCGTGGGCCGGCGGCTGGCTGTACGACGCGTTCGGCAGCTACTTCTGGCTGTTCATCGGCTCGTTCGGTATCGGCCTCGGGGCCGTGGCCATCGCGGTCACGTTCCGCCCGCCCCGCCGGCTTCCGGCCGCGCTGTCGACTGCGAGCCTGGCCCGCTGATCACATCTGACACCTGCGAAGACCGCGCGAAGCCCAGGAAGGAGGAAGGAATGAGCAGGGTACGGGTCCTGGTCGGTACACGGAAGGGCGCGTTCGTCCTGACGTCGGACGCAACGCGCGAACGGTGGGACATCGGTGGCCCCCACTTCGGGGGCTGGGAGATCTACCACCTGAAGGGATCTCCCGCTGACCCGGATCGGCTGTATGCGTCGCAGTCCAGCGGCTGGTTCGGGCAACTGATCCAGCGCTCCAACGACGGTGGCAAGACGTGGGAGGCGGTGGGGAACAAGTTCGTCTACGACGGCGTCCCCGGCACTCACCTGTGGTACGACGGCACGTCGCGCCCCTGGGAGTTCGCGCGCGTCTGGCATCTCGAACCGTCGCTGACCGATCCGGACATGGTCTACGCCGGGGTTCAAGACGCCGCCTTGTTCCGCTCGATGGATGGCGGCCAGACGTGGCAGGAGCTCCCCGGACTCCGCCGCCACGACTCCGCGCCGTCCTGGCAGCCGGGCGCCGGTGGGATGTGTCTGCACACGATCCTCGTGGATCCAAGCCACCCCGGGCGGATCTTCATCGCCATCTCGGCGGCCGGCGTGTTCCGGACCGACGACGGAGGCAAGACGTGGCGGCCGATCAACCGCGGCCTGCGGTCGGAACAGATCCCCGACCCGACTGCCGAGGTGGGTCACTGCGTGCACCGCATCGCGATGCACCCGTCGCGTCCCCGCGTGCTGTTCATGCAGAAGCACTGGGACGTCATGCGCAGCGACGACGCCGGCGAGTCGTGGCAAGAGATCAGCGGGAACCTGCCGACCGATTTTGGATTTCCGATCGACGTGCACGCGCACGAGCCCGAGACCATCTACGTCGTTCCGATCAAGAGTGACTCGGAGCACTTTCTGCCCGACGGCAGGCTGCGGGTGTACCGCAGCCGGACGGGCGGACACGAGTGGGAGGCGCTCACGAGGGGTCTGCCGCAGCGCGACTGCTACGTCAACGTGTTGCGCGACGCGATGGCCGTCGATTCGCTCGATCCGTGTGGCGTGTACTTCGGTACCACGGGCGGGCAGGTGTACGCATCGGCCGACGCCGGGGACAGCTGGGCGCCCATCGTCCGAGACCTGCCGTCCGTGGTGTCCGTCGAAGTCCAAACGCTGTCATGATCCGGGTCGTGCTCCCGGCACATCTGCGGACGCTCGCGCGCGTCGACGGCGAGGCGAAGCTCCACGTCGAGGGTCAGGCCACGCAGCGCTCGGTCCTCGACGCGCTCGAGGCCGCCTATCCGATGCTGCGTGGGACGATCCGCGACCAGGTCACGCAACAGCGCCGAGCGTTCGTGAGGTTCTTCGCCTGCGAACAGGATCTGTCCCACGAACCGCCGGACGCCCCGCTGCCCGACGCGGTCCTGACGGGGGCCGAGCCCCTGCTGGTCGTGGGGGCCATGGCCGGCGGTGGCTAGGGGCCAGCAGAAGCTCCGGTGCGCTCCGAGGCAGCGGAGAGAAAGGACTGACGCCGATGGAACCGATCATCGAGGACCGCGTCATCCCGCCCGGGGAGGTCTGGGCCCGTGTGGTCGCGTCGGGCCAGGTGCTGCGCATCGTGGACCTCGAAGGCAAGCAGGCAGTCGACTTCCTCTGCTATCACGCCGCGAACCCCGAGGAGCGCTACAACGCCGCGGACACGATGAAGTACGCGGGGACGATCTTCCTCACCAGGGGCCACGGCATCTACTCGGACATGGGGCGGCGGCTCTTCACGGTCGTGGAGGACACCTGCGGCCGCCACGACACCATCGGCGGGTGCTGTAGCGCAGAGAGCAACGAGCTCCGCTACGGCGTCAAGGACACGCCCAACTGCCGCAGCAACTTCCTGCGCGCCCTGGCGCCCTTCGGGCTCGGCAAGAAGGACATCGTCACCAACATCAACTGGTTCATGAACGTGCCCGTCCATCCTGACGGCGCGATGGCGATCGTGGAGGGGGTGTCGCGGCCGGGTGACCACGTCGACCTCCGCGCCGAGATGGACACGCTCGCGGTCATCTCGAACTGCCCGCAGACACGGAACCCCTGTAACGGATTCAAGCCTACGCCGATCCGCGTCATGGTGCGGCCACCGCACGCCACCTGACTCACCGCCACCCTCGTCGGGGATGACCGGCAGCGGCCGGTCGGCTCCCGGCCCCCGCCCGTGTGATGGCGCCCAGCGTGCGCCGTCCACCGAGCGGCGCTCCACATAACTTTACATGCCAGAGAAACACGCTTTACCGGACTCGCCCAGACTTGGGTGCGACGCGAGAGGTTTCACACACATCCCTGAAAGGGAGCAGCCATGAGTGACACGATCCAGACCCCGCAGCCTTCCACGTCCGGTGAGGAGAATCCGCGCCGCCGCTTCTTCAGGCGTGCGGCGATCGCCACCGTCGTTGCCGGCCTGGCGTCCGGCATCGGCCTCAAGGTCTTCGCCCAAGGCGGAGGCCACGGCGGATGGTATCGCGGCGGCTTCATGGGCGCACCGCTCGATCCGGCGACGCTCGATGAGCACCTCGATCGGATGCTCAAGCACCTGTACGTTGAGATCGACGCCACCGACGCCCAGAAGCAGCAGCTCGCCCCGATCGTGAAGGGCGCGGCCCGCGAGCTGTTGCCGTTGCGCGCCAAGATGCACGACGCGCGCCGACAGGCCGTCGAGCTGTTGTCGGGCGAGAGCATCGACCGGGCCGCGCTCGAGACCCTGCGGGCCGATCAGCTCACGCTGGCCGAGCAGGCATCGAGGCGCTTCGTCCAGGCGCTCGCCGACGTCGCCGACGCGCTCACGCCCGAGCAGAGAAAGCAGCTCGCCGAGCGGATCGGCCGCTGGCACGGGCGCCGCGGGTAAACTGGAGGTGTGGCGCCCCGGATCCTGCTCGTCGATGACGATCCCCGCCTCGCCGGGATGGTGTCCGAATACCTCGGCGAGGCGGGCTTTCGCGTCGCCATCGCCGCGACGGGCCGGGCCGGGCTGGAGCGTCTGGACCGCGAGCCGTACGATGCGCTGGTGCTCGACCTCATGCTGCCCGACATCGACGGGCTCGAGGTGTGCCGGCGGCTGCGAGCGAAGTCCGACACCCCGGTGCTGATGCTGACCGCGCGCGGCGACGCGATGGACCGCGTCGTCGGCCTGGAACTGGGCGCCGACGACTACCTGCCCAAGCCGTTCGAGCCGCGCGAGCTGCTGGCGCGGTTGCGCGCGATCCTCCGCCGGCGCCAGTCCGGCCGCGCATCGGACGTGCTGCGCTTTGGCCGGCTCGAGATCGATCGCGACGCCCGCACCGTGCGGGTGGACGGAGTGGAAAGGAGCCTCACCGGCTACCAGTTCACGTTGCTCGTCGCCCTCGCCGAGAAGGCGGGCCGCGTGCTCTCGCGGGACACCCTCATGGATCTCGTCAGGGGCGAGGCGCTCGAGGCCTTCGACCGCTCGATCGACGTCCACGTCTCGCGCATCCGCGCGGCCATCGAGGACGACCCGAAGAGGCCGCGTCGCATCCTCACGGTCCGCGGCGCCGGCTACGTCTTCGCCAAGCAGCAAGACTGATGCGCAAGCTCTATCTGCGTATCTATCTCGCCGTGCTCGCGAGCCTGGCGGTGTTCGCGCTCGCCTCGGGCGTGCTGTGGCGCCAGCTCGGCGACGCTGGCCCGGCGGGCCACGCGTTCGACGTTGCCGGGACGCTCGCACAGAACGTGCTGCCACCGGCCGGGGCGCCGACTGCCGAGCAGCAGGCGGCGCTGGACAGGCTCGCCGCCAATTTGCGCGCGGACGTCGCGCTGTTCGCCGCCGATCGGACGCGACTTGGTGCCGTCGGCGCGCCCCTGCCCGCGCCGGAGACGGGCCGCGACCGGGGCGGCTGGTTGCGCCACTGGGGCGTCCCGCCGGCCGGAGCGATCCGTCTGCCCGACGGCAGGTGGCTGGTCGCGCGGATGCCGCACGACCGCCGGCATCCTGGCTTGGGCCTGTTCTTCACGCTGGCACTGATCGCCCTCGCCGTCGGGGTCGGTGCCTATCCCGTGGTGCGCCGCCTGACCGGACGGCTGGAGCGTCTGCAGGCAGGCGTCGAGTCGCTCGGCGCCGGGGACCTCTCGGCCCGGGTGAAGGTCGAAGGTCACGATGAGGTGGCGCGGCTCGCCCGGAGCTTCAATCGCGCCGCCGGCCGCATCGAGGAGCTGGTCGCCGCCCACAAGTCGCTCCTGGCCAACGCCTCGCACGAGCTGCGCACGCCGCTCGCCCGCATCCGCATGGCCGTGGAGCTGATGAAACAGAACGCCGACCCCAAGCGCAAGCGCGACCTCGAGCAGGACATCGCCGAGCTCGATGCGCTGATCGACGAGATTCTGCTCGCCAGTCGGCTGGACGCGGTGAAGGGTCGGGAAGCGGACGAGGAGGTGGATGTGCTCGCGCTCGCGACCGAGGAGTCCGCGCGCTACGCGGAGGTCGAGCTCGACGGTCAGCCGGTCACGGTGCGCGGCGACCCGCGCCTGCTACGCCGGATGGTCAGGAACCTCCTGGAGAACGCGACGCGCCACGGCGCACCGCCCATCGAAGTGCGCGTGAGCCGCACCGAGGGCAAGGCGGAGCTCTCCGTCAGCGACCATGGGCCGGGCATTCCGGACGCGGAGCGCGAGGGTGTGTTCCGGCCGTTCTACCGGTTCGCGGGCGGTGGGGGGCGCGCAGGGGCGGGATTGGGGCTGGCCCTGGTGCGCCAGATCGCGCGCCGACACGGCGGCGACGCGCGCTACCTGGGACGCGAGCAGCCCGGGAGCTGCTTCGTCGTGACCCTCGAGGCGTCAACTCAGGGTGGCGTGAGCTGACCGGTCACGGTCGGTCGTCGCGAGCCCTCAGGCGCCTCCTCCCGTACGTAACACCTCGTCGAGGAGCGCCAGGAGCTGACGAACGTCCAGGGGCTTGGTGAGGTAGGCTCGCACCCCCGCCGCGAGCAGCCGTTGAACCTGCCCTGGCGTGGCGTCGGCACTCAAGACGACCACCGGCGTCTGTCGCAGCCCGGGATCGCCCTGCAGCTCACGCAACACCTGTTCGCCCGAGATATCCGGCAAGTGCAGGTCCAACAGAATCAGGTCCGGCCGATGCTGTTGCGCCAGCGCGAGGCCGAGCCGCCCCTGCATCGCGGGAATGAGCTTGACGCCTGGCCGGAGGGCGAGCGTGCGCTCCACCAGGCGGAGGTTCGACAGGTTGTCTTCGATGTAGAGCACGGTGCCGTCCCGCTCGGCGGGAGCGGCGAGCACCGCCGGGCTCGGCTCGGTCCGAGCCAGACGGTCGATCGGGCTTTCGGCGCGGAGAAACTCGACCCAGAACGTACTCCCTGCGCTCGGGACGCTCTCCACACCGATCGTGCCGCCCATCGCTTCGACGAGCCGCTTGGACAGCGCCAGACCGAGGCCCGTCCCCTCGACGCCGTGCTGCTCCGCCCCGAGCCGGTCGAACGGCTGGAACAGGCGCTCGCGCAAGGCCGGAGCGATGCCTGGCCCCGTGTCCTTCACACTGATCCGAATCCGGTCGGCCTCGGCCGCGTCGCACGCCACGGTGAGCCTGCCCGCGTCCCGGTTGTACTTGATCCCGTTCGACACTAAATTCAGGAGCACCTGCTGGAGCCGTTGCTGGTCCGCCCACACATGCTCCGGGTGCAGCGCCGCCCCGCCGGTTTCGAGCTCGATGCGGCGCGTGGCGGCCAGCGGCCGCGTGAGGTCCAAGACCCGTTGAATCGCGTCCCCCACGCGGACCGGCTCGGGCGACAGCGGCAGTTGGCCGGCCTCGATCCGCGCGATGTCGAGGATCTCGTTGATGAGGGTCAGGAGGTGTCGCCCCCCCTTGGCGATCTGCTCGACGCTCTCGCGATCCGCCGGCCGTTCGACTTCGAGCTCCAGGAGCTGGGCGAATCCGAGAATCGCGTTGAGCGGGGTCCGGAGCTCGTGGCTCATCCGGGAGAGGAACTCGCTCTTGGCCCGATTCGCACGATCGGCGTCCGCCTCCGCCCGTTGCCGCTCCGCGACCTCACGCTGGAGCTGCTCGTTGGCCGTGCTCAGCTCGCGCGTTCGTTCCTGCACCCGCTGCTCGAGCTCCTCCGCCTGACGCTTCACGCGCTCGTGGAGCCGTGCCTGAGCCAGAGCGATCGCGAGCTGGGCGGCCACTTCCTGCGCGATGCCGATCTGCTCGGGGGAAAACTCGCCAGGCGCTCCGCCGAAGCTCAGCCCGCCGATGAGCTCGCCGCCGGCGATCATGGGCACGACCATGTAGGTGTGGACGCCCGAGGCGAGCAGGGCCTCCGCCTCGGGGCCGCGGGGGAGCGCGGCGACGTCGATCACCTGCGGCTCCCCCCGCCGCAAGGCCTCCACGTCGCCCATCAGCGACAGCGGAAAACGGACGCCGGGGCCGAGACGGATGCGGCGGCGCCCCGCCGCCGCCAGCCACTCCACCTCGCCGGTCGCCAGGTCGAACAGGTTCACGATGGCCCGCGGGACCCCGAGCAGGTCCCGCAACCGCCGGAGCACCGCCTCCGCGATCGCCACCGGCGCCTCCGCCGCGATGAGCGCTCGGTCGATCTCGTGCAGGATCCGCAGGCGTTCGGTGGACTTCGCGAGCGATGCCTGCGTCTGCCTGAGCTCCGTGACGTCGATGGCCACGACCAGCGCCGCACGCCGACCGGCGAAGTCGATGGCGTGCGAAACGATATCGACCTCTCTGATCCGACCATCCTTCAGTCGATGCGTCCAGGTCCCCGCGTGTCGTCGAACCGCGGGGTCCGCCTCCGCCCCAAATCCGGTCAGGATCGCCTCGAGGCGTGGCACCTCCTCGGGCGGTCGGATGTCGGTGATGCACATGGCGAGAAACTCTTCGCGTGAGTAGCCGTAGTGCGCGACCGCCGCGGCGTTGACCTCCAGAAAGGCCATCGTCGCGACGTCATACACCCACATCGGCAGCGGATTGCTCGTGAACAGGAGGCGGAAGCTCGCCTCGCTCTGCCGGCGAGCCTCCTCCGCCCGCTTCGCCTCGGTGATGTCACGCAAAAACGCGCTGAAGAGGACGGTCTTTCCCGACCGCATCGGCGTGATCGCGAGCTCCACCGGAAACTCGGTGCCGTTTCGATGCAAGGCGGTTAGCTCGATCCGCCGGCCGAGCACCGGGCCTTCGCCGGTGGCCCGAAATCGCGCCAGGCCTCGCTCGTGGGCTTCGCGGTAGGTCGGGGGGATGATCGTTTCGGAGAGGAGTCGACCGAGGACCTCCGCCTGAGCCCAGCCAAAGAGGCGCTCCGCCTGCGGGTTCCAGCTCGTGATCCGGCCCTGGATGTCGATCGTGATGACGGCATCCAGCGCATGGGCGACGAGGAGGCGGAAGCGCTCCTCGCTCTGTCGCAACGCCTCCTGGGTTCGCCGGCCCTGGCCGACCTGCTTCCTCATCGCTGCGGCCAGGTTACCTCGATCGACGCGGCGGCCCGGTGGAGACACGGACGCCGCCGCGGTGCCCGATGTGGTTTTCGCCGCTGGCCTGGTGGCCGAGCCTCAGGAGGCGCGCGCCGTGCTGGTCGGGTGGCAGGAACTGGCCGGGGGCCAGTGAAGGAGGACGTGGGCATACCGGCTCGGATCCATGTCGGCCCCGGCCCGTCGGAAGTACGCTTGCCAGAACCGGCCGATGTTCTCCGCGACCTCGGCCGACTTCGCGGACGCCCCCGACACGTAGATGCACACGCCCGAGAGCTTGGGGATGAGCCCCTTGGCATCCAGCTCGGAGAGGGTCTTCGTGATCGTCGCGGGGCTCCAGGACATTCGCTCGAAGTCGTATGGCGGATTGTCCTCGATCATGTCGGACATCAAGACGAGCACTTTCCGTCGCGGCTCGTCGTAGAACAGCTTCTGGGCGATGAGAAGCGAGCTGAAGATGTCGGTTTGCGGGCTCACGTAGCGCTTTGCGAAGACGTGAGCGACCTCCGCCGAAATCTTCTCCTTGAGATGGAGGGACTGGGCCTCGATCTCTTTGGCCTGGCGGTTGAATTTCAACACGTTGTTGAGCCATCCGTTGAAGTCTGGCTTGGCCGGCAGGGTGGCGTCGACGAGAGGACGGAAGTCGGTCAGGGTCTTGTCGTGGATCGGGGCGATCAAGAGTCTGTCTCCGGGCGCGAGCGACGAGAGGATCTCGCTCTCGATCTCCCGTCGGAAGGACACGCGGTCTTGACCCGAGATGCTCCCGGAGAAGTCGATGAAGACGACGACGGCCGTCGCGTGTCGGACCGCGGCCGGCACAGACGGCGTACAGCCGGTCGTCAGGAGCAGGACCGGTGTCGTCAGGGCCAGGAGCCAGAGCATCAGCCCGCGTCGGGACTCAACGACCATCCTGCGCCTCGTTCTCGCCGTTCACCGAGACCTCCGGCCACAACTTCAGTGCCGGGAACTCGGGATTCTTCCTGAAGGAGAACGGTGGCAAGAGTCGACGGAAGCGAATGTTGGTCTGCCGGTACATGGCGACCCGCTGGCTGGTCAGCGCCCTGACCTGGTCGATCTGGCTCTTGGCCGCTCGGATCTCCCCGTTGATGGGGTTGCTGAGCCCGAAGAGCTTCTCGCGGATGGCGTTCCGCTTCCGGTCCAGCGATTTGAGCGACCTGTGGAACTGGTCGAGCTTCTCGTCCGGATCATGGGCGAAGTACGAGGCGGCCATCGCGCCGAAGAAGACCAGGCTGTTGAGCGCGAACAAGGCCCAGGCCATCGCCGACTGGTCGGCAGCCGCCGGGGCTCCCTCGGAGAACGAAGAGGCGATGTAAACGTTCCTGAGCAGGCTCACCGCGTAGAGAGCCCCCCCCACCACAATCGGAGTCAGGGCTCCCATCACAATGTTGCCGGCCAGGCGTGGAAGCGAGTGCCGCATGTGGATGCCGATGAACACACCGATCAGCGGGATCATGATCGCGAGGGTGGACGCCATGACGTACGTCAGGTACTCGGCCTCGCCGAAGAGGCGAAACACGACCGTGTTGAGGGGGAACTCCCCGATGCCGAGGAAGAGGATGACGCCCCAGTGCAGCACGGACGGGAAGGGAATCGTGACGTCCCGCCCGAGCTCCTTGACCCTGGCCTTGTAGCGGTCGGCGATCGGCTGGATCCGGTGGTCGAGGTCCTCCAGGCGCCGCATCAGCGCCTGGAACATCGGTTGGAGCTTGGCGATCCGGTGCGAGGCTGACTCGTAGATCCGTTGAACCTCTTGTTCCCCGTGAGCGATCAGCGCCTGCTCGAACGGCGCGGGCTGGTACGAGCCCATCTCGGGGATGTTTCGCTCACCGTCCTTCTGGCCTTCGGCCTGAATGCGCTCCTCTGTGAAGGGAGTCGCTTGCTCCTCGGACCGCATGCGAGGCAGGGGCATCATGGCTACGCCTCGTGCTTCTTCAGGACCGAGCTCAGCTCGTCGATGAGGAACTTCATGTTGTCCAGGACGGTGTCCTCGGTGCCGTAGAGGTCCGTCATCCGCTTCATGACCGCCTGATAGTCGACTTTCAGCTGGGCCAGCGTCGCGTGGAGGGAGTCGACGCTCCCGCGGAGCTGCTCTCGCTCCTGCCGCAGAGAAAACCAGCGCTTCTGCAGCGACTCGAGCTGGTCGCGCATCTCGCTGGACTGCTGGATCAGCTCCCGGTACTCGGTGATGGCCTCGACGATTTTCTTTACTTCAGTGTCGTTCAGCACTGCTCGACTCCTTTCTCATGGTTTTAGAGGTAGCCACTCCGCCGCTGGCGTTGCCGTGCTACGAATTCGTGGTGTGCGTGCGGGGACTGCTGGTCTGCCTGGAACCCCTGCTCCCATTCTCGGCGCCCGTCGCCCCTCCCGATCGGCTACCGGAAACAGGGTTCACTGCTTGTCCTCCCTCGGAGCCCTCGCGGCGCACTCCCGAGCTCCTGTCATCTTGTCCGGCCTCCGTATCATCAAGGAACGTGCCACGGCTAACCCCGCGGATATCCGCTTCTTCATGGCGTCAGACGAGGCGATGTGGCACGACACTGTCGGGTTGTCTAGGAGCGTGTCGGCTCGGCGGGAACGACGGCCGATTTCCGGGATCGCGGCGGTGCTCGAGGGCGTCTCGCGCCGCTCAGGGCCACTCGAAGCCGTAGCGGCGGCGCATCAGGGCCTCCCACTCGGCGTCGGTCGCCGCGCTCGCGTCCGCGACGAATTCCTCGTCGCTGATCCGCCTGCGGCCGGCGACGAGTCGTTGCGCGTCGTCGCCGACGAGCCACCGAAGCCTCGGCGTCGGGGTCGTCACGGCCTCCTCGATCGTCTCCGCGACCCTCTCAGGCGGCGTCGGATTCGTGAGCTGCCTCTGGTACATGAGCAGCAGTCGCCTGAGGTGATGCGCGTACGGCGAATCCGGCGCGACGAAGCGTTTCGCCTTCGAGAAGATCGGCGTCACGATGACGCCCGGCTCGATGATGACGACGCGAAGACCGAGCGGCGTCACCTCGAGCGCCAGCGCCTCGCTGGCGGCCTCGAGGGCGTGTTTCACGGCGGCGTAGTGGCCGTGCCCGGCGGGAACGTAGCGGCCGGCGACGGAGCTGATGTTGACGATCACGCCGCTCCCTCGGGCGCGCATGCCGGGGAGCACGGCCTGGATCATGCGGATCGCACCGAAGTAGTTCGTCTCGAACAGCGTCTTCGCCCAGTCGATCGGCACGTCCTCGATCGGCCCGCCCCCGCCCAGGCCCGCGTTGTTCACGAGCACGTCGACACGTCCGCTCTTCGCGAGGACCTCGTCCACCCCGCGGCGCACTGAAGACGCGTCGTCGACGTCGATCGTCACGCGCGTGATCGGCAACGGCTCCTTTACCATCGCCTCGGCGAGCGCCCCCGCGGTGGTCGGGTTGCGGACGGCCGCGTAGACGTCGTGGCGCTTGCGCGCGAAGTGGACGGCGGTGGCCAGACCGATGCCGCTGCTGGTCCCGGTAATCAGGATCACCGACATACGCCCTCCTTTCGCGTCACGCGAGGCGGCGAAGCGCCTCCTCGGTGGCGCGGTCGGCGGCGAAGAAGCACTCGATCCGGAGCTCGTGCAGCGTGATGTCGTAGGGTGTTCCGAGGAAGCTCAGGTGACGGGTCGAGATCTCGGCCTCCACGGCCAGGTCGAGCTGGCTCCGCCTTCACGCCCGCCAATATACGCGGACGCCGTCCGCCCGCCAATGACCTCCGAGGTAATTGATTCGCCGCCCGACCACGCGGAGAATGCCGCCATGCTTCGGGTCGCCTTCGCCGGAACCTTCGCAGAGAATATCCGCCGGGCCGCGCGGGGCGAGCCTCCGGCGAATCTGATTCGTTGACACTGCCCTTCTTCTACGGCTGGGTCATCGTGGCCGTCGCCTTCGTCACGATGGGCGTGGGGGTCAACGCGCGCACCGCCTTCTCGCTGCTCTTCCCGCCGATCCTCGACGAGTTCGGCTGGGAGCGGGGCGTAACGGCCGGTGCATTCTCCTTCGGCTTTCTCGTCTCCGCCGTTCTGAGCCCCTCCCTTGGCCGCCTGATGGATCGCCGTGGGCCGCGAGTCGTGATCGAGCTGGGCGTGGGGCTCATGGCCGCCGGGTTGCTGCTGGCCCCGCTGGTGCGCCAGCCGTGGCATCTCTACGCCACGCTCGGCGTCCTCGTCGGCGGGGGCAGCGTCTGTCTGGGCTATACCGGTCACGCGCTCTTCCTCCCCAACTGGTTCGTCCGACGGCGGGGCCTGGCCATCAGCGTGGCCTATTCTGGCGTCGGCGTGGGCTCGATCATCCTGCTGCCCTGGCTGCAGGACCTCATCGGACGCGCCGGCTGGCGCGCCTCCTGCTGGGCGCTGGGCATCTTGATCCTGGCGCTGCTGGCGCCGCTCAACCTCCTCTTGAGGCGCCGGCCCGAGGATCTCGGGCTCGAGCCCGACGGCGATGACACCCCGCCCGGCTCCCCGGCCGCCAATCGGACGGCGAACGTGGTGGACCTGGCCTGGGCCGCCGTCGACTGGACCCTCGGCCGCGCGATGCGCACGGCCCGCTTCTGGTGGATCATGGTCGGATATTTCTGCGGGCTCTTCGCCTGGTACGCGGTGCAAGTCCATCAGACGAAGTACCTGGTCGAGATCGGGTTCAGCCCGACCGACGCCGCCTGGGCGCTGGGCTTCGTGAGCCTGGCGGGCATCCCCGGCCAGATCGCGCTCGGCCATCTCTCGGACCGGATCGGGCGCGAGTGGGTGTGGACGGTGGGCAGCCTGGGCTTCGCGCTCTGCTACGTGGCCCTGCTCCTCCTGCGCCACGCCCCGACGCCGACCCTGCTCTACCTCATGGTCGTCTCGCAGGGCATGCTCGGCTATGGCCTCACCTCGGTCGTCGGCGCCATCCCCGCCGAGATTTTCCAGGGCCGGCACTACGGCACCATCTTCGGCACGCTGATGCTGGCGTCCATCGTGGGCGGGGCTGCGGGGCCGTGGGTGACGGGCGCGCTCTACGACGCCACCGGCAGCTACACGCTGGCGTTCTCCCTCGCGATCGGCGCGAGCGTGCTCTCGGCCGTGGCCATCTGGCTCGCCGCCCCACGCGCGGTGCGGGCCGTCGCCGGACGCGTCCCGCGTCCGACGTAGAGACCGGCGCTCACAAAGTACTTGTTCGAGTCGAGCGCCTTGCCCGGGCCGATGAGGAAGTCGAGGCACTCCACCTGTCAAACAACCGGGATGTGGGAGGACCGGGGCGAGAAGCGGGTGCTAGGCGCGCGGCAGGAGCACGGTGAAGCGGCTCCCCTTCCCTTCGCGCGACTCGGCGGTCACCCGCCCGCCGTGGGCGTCCACGATGCCGCGCACGATCGCCAGGCCCAGGCCCGTGCCGCCCCGCTCGCGGTGGGCCTGGCGGTAGGGGTCGAAGATGTGCGGCAACGCGTCGGCGGGGATGCCGACGCCCGTGTCCTCGACCTGGAGCTCGAGCTCCGGGCCCGTGTCGATCAGCCGCACGACGACGTGCCCCCCGCGCGGGGTGAAGCGGATCGCGTTGGCGCCGAGGTTGACCACCACCTGGTGGAGCCGCTCCGTGTCGCCGAGGTACGCGAAGTGCGACCCGAACCGCTCGTGCTCAAGGGTGACGCCCGCCTCCTCGGCCTGCGGGTGGATCTCCTCGACGGCGCGGTCCACGAGCCATGCGAAGTCGAGTGGTCCGCGGTCGAGCTCCACGAGCCCCGCCCGCAGGCGCGACATCTCGAGGATCTGATTGACGAGCCGGAGCAGCCGCTCGGAGCTCAGCCCGATGATGTCCGTGAGGCGTCTCTGTCTCTCCGTGAGCGGTCCGGGGGCGCCTTCGCGGAGAAGCTCGATCGAGCCGTGGATCGACGTGAGCGGCGACCGGAGCTCGTGCGAGACGCTCGCGAAGAACTCGGCTTTCGTCTCCTCCATCCGGCGGAGCTGGCTCGCCATCGAGTTGAACGATCGCGCGAGCGCTCCGATCTCGTCACGGCTCTCGATCGCGATGGGCTCACGGAACGCGCCCGCGGCGACCTCGGCCGTCGCCGAGGACAGGAGGGCGAGCGAGCGGGTCATCCGCTGGGCGACGAGGGCGGTGCCGAGCAGGGCCAGGCAGACTGCGGCGCCGAGCGCGACCAGGACCGCGGTCCACGTGCGCGCCTCGAGCCGCGCGGCCTCGGCCTGGGCCGCGAGGACCCGCGTGTGGGTCGCCGCCATCAGCGCGTCGAGGCTCTCCTGGACCTCCTCGGCGAACGCCCGCCCGTCGGTGTCGATCAGACGCAGGGCCTGCCCGCGCTCGCCGCGCTGGAGGAGCGCCCCTTCCGTGGCGACGATGCGCCGGTACCCCTCGAACGCCACGCTCGCCTCACGGAGGTGCAGCGCCTCCCACTGGCTCACCGCGTACTCGGAGAGGCGCCGGAGATCCCGGGAGACCTGTCCCGCCCGCTCGGTCCACGCCCTCGCGTAGCGCGCGTCGCCCAGTACGAGCGCGCGCGCCTCGAGCCACGCGAGCGGCGCGATCGCCTCGCGGGTGGACGCGGTGAGGCGGAGCGCGGGGACGGCCTGGGTCGCGATCTCGCGATTGACGAAGACGAGACGATCCACGGCAAGGAGGCTCAGAACACCGACGCTCGCGAGCACGACGATCACCAGCGCGGAGGTCAGGAAGAGCTTCGAGCCGAGCCGCATGGTCTCCTCGGTCCTACGACGCTTCCGATGCCATTAGATCTTGCGCTCACGCTGGCCCGCGTCTGAGGTCTTTGCGTTGTCCCGATCGAGGCGACGTAAGATGCGCTTCACGTACTGGCGCGTTTCCCGATACGGCGGAACCCCCCGGTGGCCGATCACCGCGCGCTCACCGGCGTTGTAGGCGGCGAGGACGAGCGGCAGGTTGCCGTCGAATCGGTCCATCAGGCTCCGAAGGTGCCGCACGCCGGCCTCGATGTTTTCGCGTGGATCGAAGGGATCACTCACGCCGAGGATGGCCGCCGTCTTGGGCATGAGCTGCATCAGCCCGCGGGCGCCCGTGCGGGAGACGGCGCGCGGGTTGAACTCCGACTCGGCTTCGATGATCGCCGCGATGAGGTCGACCGACACCCCGTGCCGGGTGGCGACGGCCCTGATGAGGGCGTCGATGTCCAGACTGCTCGCCGCGCTCTCGAGCTCTTCCTGGAAGTCGGCGGGGGCGTGGGTGACGTGCGGTGTGGCCTGCGCGCCGGTCGTGCGGGACGCCACGTACCCTGGAACCATCGTGAGGAGGAGAACCCCCACGCCGAGCAGTTGCCGAGTGACGAACGGGCGCGCTTCGGCCGCCGATGGGGGTCCCGCGACCGCGAGGAGCGGCGTACCGAGCGCCGCCCGCGCCAGCACGAGCGGACAGAAGCTCGCCGTCGCTCCTGGGCACCCCGGGGGCACGGCGGCCCAGCCCGTCGCGCGCAAGAGCCCGTCGATCGTCGTGGGCGAGCGTCGATCGCCCCGGCGCCGGTCGGTCACCGAGGGCCCAGACCGCCGCCGCCGTTCGGCGGCGCGCCGATCCAGGAGCACGTGAACGGTGTCGTCGTAGGCGAAGGCTCGCTGGAAGAGCTCGTAGAGGCGCGCGCGATCGTCCGCGACGATGATGAGCTGCGGGTCGGCGTGGGGCTCCCGCTGAGAGTGACTCTCGCCGCCACAGGCCGGGCACGTCGCGAGGCTCGGGCTCTGGCCTCCGGAATTCGGGCCTTCCATGGCAGGACTGCAGGGCAAATCTGATACCGGAGTGGAACTTCCAGAAACATCAATCACTTGCGCGATCCTGGCCAGGAGGGGCCTGGTGAGTCTCTGGCCAGACAGATCAGTCTCGAGCCATGGCCCGCGCCCCGACGGCGGACCGGCCGCGCATCAAGCCGACCTTGACAGGTGTCGCGCTGAACGTGACAATGGGCCCGTGCCGCGTCGGACCACCCAAGCGCCCGGCGAGTCGGTTCCCGTCGGTGCGGCGGAGATCGCCGCGCGCCTTGGCGTGAGGCCGCAAACCGTGCACACGTGGCGTCACCGCAAGCTCATGCCGGAGCCGCGCTGGACCGTGTCCGGCCAGCCGGCGTGGGACTGGCCGGAGATCGAGGCCTGGGCGCGACGCACCGGCCGACTTCGCGAGGGGGACGCCCACGCGGCGCTCCTCGAGCTCGAGGGAGTCGGCTGGGAGGGCAACCTCGACGAGCTACGGAGCCACCGCGCGTCCCGGCGGTGATGCTCGTCGACACGTCGGCCTGGATCGAGCTGCTCCGTGCCACCGGGCATCCGGCTCACGTCACCCTCCGGTACCATCTCGAGCGACGCTCGCCCATCGCCACGACCGAGCCGATCATCATGGAGCTCCTTGCCGGGACGCGAAGCGGCGGTGAGCGCGCGAGGCTACGCGCGAGGCTGATCGCGCTCCCACGCTTGACGCTGCGAGGGCTGGCCGACTTCGAGTCGGCCGCCGAGCTGTATCGCATCTGCCGCAGCCGGGGCGCCACCGTCCGAA
>QHSA01000040.1 GCA_003220315.1 Candidatus Rokuibacteriota bacterium | reverse complement strand
CGTCACGCGAAAGATTTTATCGCAGATGGACGGTCCGGCGCCGGGCTATGTGACGCTGCTTGTCGAAGCGACAATAGAGGCAGCGGTGGCGGTCGGGCGACACACGCATCCGGGAATCGAATCCGCCTATGTCTTGGAAGGCGGCTTCGAGCTTCCCATACAAGGTCAGCCGACCCGCACAATCAAAGCAGGCGATGCCTTCCAAATACCGCCCGAAACGCCGCATGCGGGTGGTAAGCCTGGCGAGGCCAAGTCCAGAATTCTTATCACCTATGTCGTGGAGAAGGGAAAGCCGCTCGCATCTCCAGCTTAGGCACTTGTGACGCCGGCGCTCGTTTGCTGGCCGCGTCGTGCTCGCGGATCATCCAAGCGCCCGTGCGCCCCGGCGGCGCCAGGCCTCGCCGCCCGGAACTTGTCATGGCTGGCGTTCCTAAACTACTTAGTTTGTGGACGGTATTCGACTATTTCCGTCCTCCTCTATGCTGACCTGATCCGACGGCCGCGCGACCCAAGCACCTCGCCAGGCGTAGACCGCAGCGCCCGTCACGCGCTTGGAACGGTCGCCCGGCCGAGCAACGTACGGGTGGCGCTACGCGCGATCCGGATCAGGCTCGCTGTCGTCCCCTCCTGTCTTGGGTGCGAGGGGAGCCCCAGAGAAGGTTCTTTCAGGCTCGGGCACGGAGGAAGGCGCGGTGTCGGCGGGCGGCGGCGCCACGAGCTCTGCTGGAAGGCTCCGTGACGTCGCCTTCGAATTGAGCACCTCACTCGTCGTTGCTGATTCTTTCGCCACGTCAATCCAGCCAGCAAACAGGGGCGCGCTCCGAAGGCGCTGGTTTTGAGGAGTTTTCGAGGGCCGCACCTTGCCAGGGATCTGGCACGCCGCTTGAGTCGTGAGGTTCGCGTGCTCTGAGAGTCCGATGTCGGACTCTGAGAGAGGCAAGGGTGCCTTTCTCCTCAATGAGGAGGGGCGCCTTTTTTTGTGTTCACGCGCCGCCGGCGGGAAGGGAGATCGCTCGTGAATAAGATCGAGCAGATCAAAGCGGAGAAGGGCGGCCTCGAGGTCGGTCGAGACATTCCCCGCTACGCGGAGCTTGGGGTCGACGCGATCGAGGAAGGCAACCTCGAGCGGCTGAAGTGGTGGGGGATCTTCTTCCGCAAGCACACGCCCGGTCATTTCATGATGCGCATCCGCATCCCGAACGGGATCAGCAGCGCTGCGCAGCTCCGCACGATCGGCCGCATCGCCAACCGCGTCGGGCGCGGGATCGCCGACATCACCACGCGACAGCAAATCCAGCTCCGCTGGATCCGGATCAACGACGTGCCGCAGATCCTCGATGAGCTCCGCGAGGTCGGGCTCGTGACGCTCCAGACGGGGATGGACAACATCCGCAACGTCGTCGGCTGCGCCGTCGCCGGGCTCACGCCCAACGAGCTGTTCGACGCCTCGCCCGTCGCGCGGGCCTTCACCGACACGTTCGTGGGCGACGTGGCGTACACGAACCTCCCCCGGAAGTTCAACGTGACGATCACGGGCTGCCGCGAGAACTGCACGCACGCCGAGACGCAGGACGTCGCCCTTGTGCCAGCGACGAAATCGCTCGGCGGCGAGACCGTCTCCGGCTTCAACGTGCTCGTCGGCGGCAAGAACGGCTCCGGCGGCTACCGGATCGCGACGCCGCTCGACATCTTCGTGCCCCCCGAGGAGGCGCCCGAGCTCTGCAGCGCCATCGTCCTCCTCTTCCGCGACCACGGCTCGCGCGAGGCGCGCAACAAGGTCCGCCTCGCGTTTCTGGTCGAGGAGTGGGGGGAGGCGAAGTTCCACGACGCTCTCGAGGGGCGGCTGGGGCGGCCGCTCGAGCGGGCGGGCGTCGACGAGCGCGGACCGAAGGCGACCGACCACATCGGCGTCTTCCGCCAGAAGCAGACGACGCTGAGCTGGGTCGGCCTCGTCGTTCCGGTGGGGCGTATCGTCGGCGATCAGCTCAAGGAGGTTGCGCGGCTCGCCGAGGCCTACGGCACCGGCGAGGTGCGGCTCACGCCAGACCAGAATGTGATCATCCCCAACGTCCCGGACGCCAAGCTCGGCAATCTGACCGCCGAGCCGCTCCTGAAGGTGCTCCGCTACGACCCCTCGGAGATCATGCGGGGGCTGGTGAGCTGCACCGGCATCGAGTTCTGCAACCTGGCGGTGATTGAGACCAAGGCCCGCGCGCTCCAGATCGCGCGGACGCTCGAGACCAAGGTCCATCACGGCAAGCCGATCAGGATCCACTGGTCCGGCTGCCCCGCCGGCTGCGGCAATCACACGGTGGCCGACATCGGCCTCCTCGGGGTCAAGGCGAAGGTCGATGGCCAGGCCGTGGACGCGGTCGACGTCTTCGTCGGCGGGTCCTCGGGCCCGCACGCCATCCAGGGCATCAGGATCCTCGAAGGCGTCCCCTGCGACACGCTGCCCGAGACGCTCGAAGGGTTGATCCGCCACCTGGAGCCCGACAAGGTGCGCCGCCAGCTCCGCGCGCTCTCTGAATCAACGCCGGCGCCCAAGCACGAGAACGCCGCCAAGCCAGTCATGGTCGTGGACGAGCTCCAGGAAGGGACGAGCAAGGCGCTCACGATGAATGGCACGGAGGTCGCCGTCTTCCGCTGCGGCAACCAGCTCTACGCGCTCCAGAACCGCTGCCCACACGCCGGCGGCTCGCTCGCCGACGGCACCGTGGAAGGCGACGAGGTGATCTGCCCGCTCCACGGCTATCGCTTCAACATCAGGACCGGCGCCTGCGCCACCGATCCAGCGCTCCGCGCGAAGTCCGTCGCGCTCGTGCCCCACGCCGACGGGTTCACTGGCGCGCCTTGAACTCAGAACGGAGGAAGGACATGCCCTACGTCAAGCCCGATGCGGTCGTCGAACAGATGGTCCAGGCCGGCGCGGCGAAGAGCCGGCTCGCCGTGAACGACCTGCTGATCCGCGGCTTCCTCTCGGGAGCCCTGCTCGGATTCGCCACCACCCTGGCCTTTACGGGCACGCTCCAGACGAAGGCGGGGATCGTCGGCGCACTGATCTTCCCGGTCGGCTTCGTGATGATTGTGCTCCTCGGTCTCGAGCTGGTGACCGGGAACTTCGCGCTCATCCCGCTGGCCGTACGCGAGGGGAAAACGACCCTCGGTGCGCTCGCGACAAACTGGAGCTGGGTCTTCGTGGGCAACCTGCTCGGCAGCCTTTTCTACGCGCTGCTCTTCGTCCTCACGCTGGCGCCGGAGTCCGAGATGGCCAAGCAGCTCATCGCCGTGAGCGAGGCCAAGACTCTCGCGTACGCGCACCTCGGCGCCGGCGGCCTCACCGTCGTCGTGAGCAAGGCGATCCTCTGCAACTGGATGGTGACGCTCGGCGTCGCGATGGCGCTCACCTCGCAGTCCACGATCGGCAAGATCGCGGCGATGTGGCTGCCCATCCTGACGTTCTTTGCCCAGGGCTTCGAGCACTCGGTGGTCAACATGTTCGTGATCCCCGCCGGGATGCTCCTGGGCGCGCGCGTTTCCCTCGGTGACTGGTGGATGTGGAATCAGATCCCGGTCACGCTCGGCAATATCGCGGGCGGTATGCTCTTCACCGGGCTCGCGCTGCACCTCACTCATGCGAAAGTCCCCGCCGGCGGGGCGGGCCGCGCCGTGGCGCCCGGCGTCCGCACCGAGGCCACCGCGGAGCGCTGAGGATGGGCTTCTACCCGATCGTCCTCGAGCTGGGGGGCCGTCCGTGCCTGGTCGTGGGCGGCGGCGCCGTGGCCGAACGCAAGGTCGAGGCACTGCTTGAGGCGGGGGCGCGCGTGACGGTCGTGAGCCCGACCGTGACTCCCCATCTCGCGAGCTGGGCGCACGAGGGCAAGATCCGTCGCGTCGCTCGAGCCTGGGAGCGCGGGGACCTCGCGGGGCACGCGCTGGTGTTCGTCGCCACGGACGACGGCGCGGTGAACGCCGAGGTGGCGAGCGAAGGGCGTCGCGGGGGCGTGTGGGTCAACGCGGCCGACGATCCCGAGCACTGCGATTTCATTCTGCCGTCGGTGCTCCGGCGCGGCGCGCTGACCGTCGCCGTCTCGACGGGCGGCACGAGCCCGGCGCTCGCGCGCGCGATCCGGGAGGAGCTCGAGACCTACTTCACCGATGACTATCGCGTGCTGGCTCGCCTGGCCGGCGAGGCGCGATGCGCGCTTCGCGGGAGCGGAGCCGCGGCCGACGCCGACGCGTGGTGCCGCGCGCTCGATCCCGCGCTCAGACGACTCATCGCCGAGGGCCGCGAGGACGAGGCGAGGGCTCGGCTCCTCGGCCGACTGCGGGCAGCCGCATGCGCGTAGGCCACGTCTGGCTGGTCGGCGCGGGCCCTGGCGATCCCGGACTCATGACGGTGCGCGGCCTCGAGGCGCTGCGCGGCGCCGACGTGGTCGTCTACGATCGGCTCATCAACCCAACGCTTCTCAACGAGGCGCCCGCCGAGGCGATCCGGATCTACGCCGGCAAGCTCACGGAGAGTCACGGCCTGCCCCAGGCGCGCGCCGCACGTCGACTGGTCGCGCCTGGCGACGGCGGTCGACACCCTGGTGATCCTCATGGGCGCGCGGAGCCTGCCGCGGATCGCCGCCACGCTTGTCTCCTGTGGCCGCGCGCCGAGCACCCCCGTGGCGCTGATCCGCTGGGGCACAACGGAGGCTCAGGAAACGATGACTTGCACGCTCGGCGACCTCGCCGACCCACAGGCGGCCCTCGACCTCAGGCCACCGCTGGTCACCGTCATCGGAGACGTCGTCTCGCTCCGGGACCAGCTTCGCTGGTTCGACGTACCGCCCGCGCTCGAGCCGGCGATCGCGCCGGATCGAGCCGATGAGCCGCTCCGCGAAGGGATTCTGCCACGGCCTGCCCTTCGCCCCGCCGCTCGTGCCCATGCTGTAGCTGGCGCTCACGGGCCCGTCCAGTCGAAGGGAATGTGCTTGCTCGAGTTCGTCGTCCACTGCCATTTGTAGCCGAAGGCGTCAACGGTGCAGACCGTCGACTTCCCCCACGTCACCCGCTGTGCGCCCGGCCCGGTCTCGCAGCCGGGTGCATTCATGAGCTGTGGATACGTGCCCGGCAGACTCGTCGGCCCTGTCAGAGCCTTGGCCCACGCCTTGACCTTTCCGGCGATCTCGACTCCCCAGTGAGCGCGGTCGGGCGCGATCTCGAACGTGACCTTCGCCCGCTCTACACTGCGAAGTTGCCGCCCTTCGGTGAAGAGCGCCGCGACCTGCGCCGGAAATCCGCCGGCGCGTCCCTGGAAAATCAAGGGAAGCACTTCCGCCTGAGCCGCGTCTGCGCGCTCGTCGATGAAGAGGCCGGCCGCACCTTTGACCTTGCCGGCCCAGAGGTCGCCCTCCCATCGCCCGACGCGAACGAAACTGAGACCATCGAGCTTGATGTCGCCGTAGTGGCCGCGACGGATGTGCCAGAAGAGGACAGATTCGCAGTAGCCGTTGTCCGGCGCCTGTGCGAAAGTGCACGGACACGCGACGGCGCAGCTGCAGTTGTCGAACCAGTCTCCAGCGACGTGCCAGGTCGGGATCTGCGCCATGTGCGTCGCCTTTCCTCTGCCGAAGGGCGATCCGTCTCCAGCATCTCCACGATCTCGGCGTCGCCCAGTCCCTCGGCCCGGAGCGCCGCGATCACGCGGCGTGAGCCGGGCGCTGCGGAGCCCGGGTACGCCGAGGACCTCGTCGACAGTGCGGGAATGCGTAGGTGCCGCCAGTCGCGTCGCGCCCCCTCCCTCGCGAGCCACAGCGTCAGGCTTTCGAGCCACCCCGGGCGGGCGTGCTGATCAGCGCGGCCCAGTCCACCGACTGCTGATACGTGTGGGCGGCGCGGAAGAGCACATCCTCCCTGAAGTGCGGAGCGACGAGCATCAAGCCGATGGGCAACCCCTCCGACTTCCCGCAGGGGATGCTGATGGCGGGATGCCCCGTGTAGTTGAAGGGGCACGTGTTGGCGATCACCGGCCCCAGGTCCATGCCGAGCTTGCCGCCGAACAGCGTGTGCTCGATCGCCTCTTCGTGGTTCATGGGTTCGCGCCAGCGGGGAGCACGCAGGGGCACGGTGGGCATCGCCAGAAGATCGACGCCGGCCAGGACCCGATCGTACTGCGCGACGAAGGTGGGACGGACGTTCTGCGCCTTCGCGTAGAGGCGCCCGCCGTAGTGCTGCTGCAAGTAGTGGCCTTGCATCAGGTTGAGCTTGAGATTTGGCGAGAACTCTCGCCCGTGGCTTTGCTTGAGGCGACCGAAGATCGAGATGAAGGAGCTCGGGTAGTAGGTCCTGGCGAATGTGCCCCCGAAGTTCGTGTCGTACATCCGCTTGCCGCCCTCGAGGTAGATGGGCAGGAGGGCGAGCGGCGCCCTCGCGTGCAGCGGCACGGAGACGCTCTCGGCCCGCGCGCCATTCCGCTCGAGCACGTGGATCGCTTCGCGCACGCACGCATCCACGCTCGGGTCGCCCCCTTCGACGCCGAACCCTTCCGCGAGAATCCCGATCTTGAGCCCGCCGACCCCGCGGGACAGGGCCTCGGTGTACGCGGGGACGCTCGCAGGAACGTGAGCCTGGCGCGGGTCGTATCCATCGCGCCCGGCGACGCACGCGAGCGCCGTCGCCACATCCTCCACGGTGCGGGCTATGGGCCCCACGTAGTCGATGGTCGGCTCCAATCCGAACACGCCGGAGTGGGGCACGAGGCCGTGCGTGGGCATCAGGCCCACGACCCCGCACCAGGCGGCGGGGATGCGGATCGAGCCGCCCTGATCGCCGCCGAAGGCGACGTCCACTTCTCCGCCGGCGACGGCCGCGGCGGAGCCGGAGGACGACCCGCCCGTCACATGATCCCTGTTGTGGGGGTTCAGAGGGCGCCCGTAGTCGCCGACACCGCTCAGGCCCGGCCCGCCCCAGGAGAACTCCTCCATCTTGAGCTTGCCGACGATCGTCCCGCCGGCGTCGAGCATGCGCGTCACGATGGTGGCATCGAAGTCCGGAACGTAGCCGTCCATGAGATGCGAGCCGAACGTCAGGGGCACCCCGGCCACGCTGACGTGGTCCTTGAGTCCGATGGTCTTGCCCCGCAGTGGGCCATGGTCCGCGCCCGCGACGCGGCACTTCCTGATGAAGACATTCAAGGGATCCTCGTGCTCCGTCGGCCGGTAGCCCGGATCACGATCGGTGAACCGGAGCGGCGGGCGATGCTCTTCGAGGCGCAGCTCGTTGAACACCTCGAGCGCGTCGATGGTGGCCATCATCCGCGAGTGCATGATCCGCGCCTCGGTGGACGTGAGATCGAGGCCGAGGGCCTCGCCGTACGCCTTCACCTCGTCGACGTCGGGTCGCCTGAGCATCCGTGTCCTCCCGTCATGCGTGCAGGGCGTGGACCGCCGATGCGGTCAATCCTAATCCCATCGCACGGGTTGCGTGCGTTCGACGCGGTGGACTATAGTCGGCCGGCGGTGTGGTGAGGCCGTCCCGAGGAGCCATGGTGACCGTCAGCGTGCAGACTCCACTGTCAGCCGTCCTGGACGACGCGCGGACGGCGCTCGGCCGGCGGGTGTCCTACCTTTGCTTCCCCGGGCTCTCGCCCGGCGCCGACGCAAACGGCTCATCCACCCGTCGGGCATTGTGCCACGACCTCGACTTGCCCATCGTCGGGCATCGGCGGCAGAGCGTGACGCTGTCGATTGGCCGGGAAGGCCGTGATGGGCGCCGGTTCGCCGTGCGGGGCGCGCTGCTGTCGATCACGGGGCACTGGCGACTCGAGCCCTGCGCGGCCGGCGTGCTGGCCCACCTGACGCTCGACTACGACGTCTGCGCGGCCCTCAAGGAGCAAGCGGTCAACGGGCTCCGCAGTCGGAGTCCGCTGCCGATACGGACCGACGCCGACGCCATCCTCGGACGGGCGGTCGACGACTTCTTCGAGAGGCGGTTCGCCGAGGACGCCGCCGCCTACTGCGATCGCCTGCGGGCCCGGCTCGAAGGGCACGCCTCGTGACCTCCTACGTCGCCCAGCGACTGTTCGGACTCGTGCCCGTGCTCTTCGGCATCTCGGTGGTGATCTTCCTCGGGATGAAGCTCATCCCAGGCGACGTGGCGCGGGCGTTGCTCGGTCCGATGGGGACCGCCGAGTCGCTGGCCCAGCTCCGCGGGGCACTCGGACTCGACCAGCCCCTGCACATGCAGTACGCGAAGTGGCTCTGGCGCGCGCTGCACGGCGACCTCGGCCTCTCGCCCATCGTGCACCAGCCGGTCGTCGAGCTGCTGCTGCCGAAGTTCGGCAACACGTTGATCCTGGCCGGCGCGAGCTTCGTCCTCGCGGCCACCGCCGGCATCGCCGCTGGCGTCCTGGCCGCGGCGCGGGAGAGGACGGCGATCGATCGGGTGACCATGAGCGCCTCGCTCGTCGTCGGCAACATGCCGCCCTTCTGGCTCGGCCTGGTCCTCATCGTCGTCTTCGCCATCGACCTGCGCTGGCTTCCGAGCCTGGGGATGTACTCGACGCGTGGGGCCGGCGGCCTCGCCGATCTGCTCTCCCACCTGGTGCTGCCGGCGGTGACGACCGCGGCCGCCCCCGGGGCCATCATCGCGCGGATGACGCGGGCGTCGGTGCTCGAGATCCTCGGGCACGAATACATCATGGTGGCGCGCGCCAAGGGGCTGGCCGAGCGGGTCGTCATCAGCGCCCACGCGTTGCGGGTGGCCTGGCCGCCGATCCTCACGATCGCCGGGCTGCAGCTCGGTTATCTGCTCGGCGGGGCGGTGTTCACCGAGGAGGTCTTCGGCTGGCCGGGGCTTGGCCGCCAGCTCGTCAGCTCGGTCATCGCGCGGGACGTGCAGGTGGTGCAGGGGGCCGCGCTCTTCATCGCGCTCTCGTTCGTCGTCGTTAACCTCGTCGTCGACCTGCTGAACCTGTACCTCGACCCGCGGGCCCGGCCCGCGTAGGCCCAGCGATGGCGACCGTCCTGGCGATGGAGGGGACCCGGCCGTTGTCTCGGCGCGGCGCCGGGCGCTTCACCGCGTTCCTGCGCGCGTTCATCCGGGACCGCCAGGCCCTCGCCGGCCTCGTGATCGTCGCCATTGCCGGCGGCGCGGCCGCCGCGGCGCCGCTGATCAGCCCCTGGGATCCGCTCAAGTCCGTGGAGGTCGACCGACTCTCCCCGCCCGGCACGCCCGGATATCTCCTCGGGACGGACGAGCAGGGACGGGACATCCTGAGCCGCCTGATCTGGGGCGGGCGGATCTCGCTCCTCGTCGGCATCGTGCCCACCGTGGCCGCGGGCCTCGTCGCACTGTTCCTCGGGCTCGTGGCCGGCTACCGCGAGGGCATGCTCGATCACCTGATCATGCGCGTGCTCGACGTGTTCTTCGCGTTCCC
>QHSA01000039.1 GCA_003220315.1 Candidatus Rokuibacteriota bacterium | reverse complement strand
GGCCCAGCCGGATATCTGGAGATCCTGGCTGATGTCGCGTTGGCGCCGTTCGATGCGGCGCCTCTCCGCCGCTACTGGCGCGGGGTACCGGCGGCGTTCGCCCACCCGACGGTCGAGGATCACGTCCTCCGTCTGGCTGCCGAACACGTGCTTGAGATACGTCTGCTGGGCCGGGTTCGTGCGCGAGACGACGATGAGGAGACGGGCCACGAACTGCCTCCCAATCATTGCCCTTGAGGCGAAGCGCCCCGGCCGATTAAAACTGTCGCCGCCACGAGGGCGTCAGCTCATGCTCCGAGATCTTGTTGAGTAGGGTCTTGTAGCTGACCTTGAGAACGCGAGATGCCTCGGCTCGATTCCACCGTACGCGTTCGAGCACCGCCACGAGGGCATGGCGCTCGGCTTCCCGCGCGCTGCGACGCGCGATCTCCCTCAAGCTCTCGGTGACGACCGACGCGGGCTGAGGCGGTCCAGCGTGCCCGTTCTGGCCGCGCGCGGCCAGGGCCCTAAACTCCTGCTCACCCTCCGTGAGCACCACCAGACGTCGAATGACATTCTCCAGCTCTCGGACATTGCCCGGCCATGAGTACTCCGTGAGGCGGGTCATCGTCTCGGGAGCGAGTTGCTTCGTTCGCCCGTACTGCTCGTTGAACCTGGAGAGGAACCACGACGCCAGGAGAGGAATCTCCTCCTTCCGCTCCCGGAGCGGCGGAACATGCAGTTCGACCACGTTGAGGCGGTAGTAAAGGTCCTCTCGGAATTCGCCCCGGATCATCGCGTGCTCCACGTTCCGATTCGTGGCGGCGATCACGCGCGTGTTGACATCGATCAACCCGTCGCCCCCCACCCGAGAGAAGAGAAAATCCTGGAGCACATGGAGGAGCTTGGCCTGGAGGGCGAGCGGCAGCTCGGCGATCTCGTCCAGGTAGATGGTTCCGTTGTTCGCACACTCGAATTGCCCAAGCTTCCGCCGGTAAGCGCCGGTGAAGGCCCCCTTCTCGTGGCCGAAGAGCTCGGACTCGAGTAGCCCCGAGGGGATCGCCGCACAATTGACCTTGACGAACGGCCCGTCGCGGTGCCCGGAGGCCGCATGGATGGCCCGGGCGACGAGGTCCTTTCCCACGCCGCTTTCGCCACGGATCAAGACCGTCGCATCGGTGTCGGCGACGTTCTCGACGATTCGCATGATGGCCCGCATCTGCGGGCTCCCGTCGAGTAGCGGGACGGGGTGGGTGAGATGACGCCCCCCGAGATCCTTCTCTGCCAGCGGCTTGTCCGCTGAGTCGACCTGGCCTGTACTCACGGGCCCCTCCTCGCGGGAAGATCGGCACTCAGGAGACCCACCTGACTTCCAGGATCTTGCTTGAGTGCCCACCGCACATTCTTCGAGAGGACCCCAGGGCTTTCGATCGGGTATCTCCCGTAATGACCCCGGGGCCGATACCTGAGGGATGAGCACGCCTTCCGGAAATTCCGAAGGCCGCTTCCCTCGCCCGGAGCCCCGCGGGAGCCGCGGCCGGCGGCGCGGCCAGGCGGCGGCTCGCTACGAACCTATCGTTCTGCTGGGCCCGTTCCCCGTGACGTGACGTGATGGCGCGGTCAGTGAGCGGGAGCCATCGCTCCACCGACGACAAGCCGGTGAACCGCCTCCTCAAGCTCGCGGACGTTGCGGGGCCATGAGTGTGCGCTGAACGCGGCGAGCACGTCTGGGCACAGCTGGACGTGCCGCCGATACCGCCGGTTGAATTGCTCGAGAAAGAAAGACGCGAAGTCGGGAATCTCTTCCGTGCGCTGCCTCAGCGGAGGGATCCGGACTTCGACCACGTTGAGGCGGTGGAGATCCTGCCAGAGGTTGTCAGGGTCTCCTGTCTCCGGTTCATGCACGGTGGATGCGATGACGCGTACATCGACCCGGACGATCTCGCGACCGACGGCGGACAAGACCTCTCCCGTCCCGAGCACGCGAAGGAGCCGGGGGACGAGGGTGCGCGGGAGGGCCTCGATCTCGTCCAAGTAGATCGTGCCGTGGTTGGCGAACTCAAAGCTCCCGAGCCGCCGCCGGATCGCCGGGGGCGACGCCCCCCTGTCATGGCCGAATAAGTCCGCCTCGCAACGGTCAGCGGGTCGAACCGCGCAGTTCACCTTGATGAAGGAGTAACGCTGGCGCTCCGAGGCGGCGTGAATGAGGCGAGCCAGGACGTCTTTACCGACACCGGGTTCGCCACGGATCAGGAAGGGCGCCCCAGGCTCCGCACGCTGTCCTCGGGCCACGAGGTCAAGGATCCGAGCGGTCTTCAGAACGGCCGGGACACATTGGGTCGTCGCGTCCTCAGCGGACATCTCCCTGCTCCCCCCGGGGCCCACCGGTTGGCGTCAGAGGGTGTCAGCCTGCTTGCCCGTCGCTATGTCCCCGGACGCCAAACAGTACAATAGGGGTGAAGCGTAGGCGGTCCATAACAGGTCGTCAATACATTTTTTTTCACCGCCAGCCGCCGCCTGCCCGCATCAAGAGCGAGCCCGCCGGCGCCGGGGATCGTTCGCGCCCCTGTTTATGCGGGACTGGGGAAGTGCCGATCGTCTGAGTCAGGAAAACCGTGGCGATCCTTTCTCCCTTCACCAGGACACCGCGCCGGACGGTGCAATTTCCCGATTGTGGGCAATGGTGGAGATGTGGACAACTGACGCCACCTGCATCCGGCGCGAGCCGCCTCAGCAGGCGAATCTTCCTTCTGCCAGCGGCACACATGCCTCCGGCGCCACCGCCAACGTCACGGCCTCGCCGGGGCGGACCAGGGCGGGCGGGGCGGCCGTGACACGGAGAGCGACGTCGCTGCCACTCAACCGGATCTGGTAGTCCACCGCGTCCCCGAGGTAGCTCGCGCGCTGGACCACCCCGGTAAGGACGTTGTGCTCGGGCGACGCGCACTGGCCTCGCGTCACGAGCCCGATCTCGTGGGGACGGATCGACAGGACCACCGAGGCGCCGGGCATGAGCCCGGTGAGCGAGACGCGAAGCCGCAGGGCGCCGCGGGTGACCACTCCAGGCTCCGCCGCGATGACGTCCACGAGGTTGGTCTTGCCGATGAACTCGGCGACGAACCGTGTCTGCGGACGCTGGAAGAGGTCTTCGGCGGTCCCGACCTGGACGACACGGCCTCGGAAGAGGACAGCGACGCGGTCAGAGATGACCATCGCCTCCGCCTGGTCGTGCGTGACGTAGAGGGTCGTGATCGCGAAGGTCTCGTGGAGCCGGCGGATCTCGAAGCGCATTTCTTCTCGTAAGTTTGCATCGAGGTTGCTCAGAGGCTCGTCGAGGAGCAAAATCTCGGGCTCCACGACCAGCGCCCGGGCGACGGCGACCCGCTGCTGTTGACCGCCAGACAACTCTCCCGGATAGCGCGACTCGAATCCCTCGAGCTGGACAACCTTCAGCATCTCCTTGACACGCGCCTCGCGCGCCGCCTTCGGCACGCCCGGCTTGAGGCGAAGGCCATAGGCGACATTCTGCGCCACGGTCATGTGGGGCCAAAGGGCGTAGCTCTGGAAGATCATCGCCATCCGCCGCCGCTCGGGAGGGACCACGCTGGTCGGCGAGGAGAGGCACCGATCGCCGACCCAGATCTCGCCGGCCTCTGGCCGGAGGAACCCCGCGACCAGGCGGAGCGTCGTCGTCTTGCCGCAGCCCGACGGCCCGAGGAGCGAGACCAGCTCGCCGGGTTCCACCCGGAGGTCGAGCCCTTCGAGCGCCGCCAGGTCGCCGTACCGCTTCGTCAGCCCCTTGATCGTCACACCCGGCATGGGCAGTCGCTCAGTCCTTCGTGCCGATGACGTCGCGACCGAGCAGCGTCTGCATCACGACGACGGCGGCGAGGGTCATGCCGAGCATGAAGAGGCCGAGGACCGCGATGGCGCCGAACTGGCCCTCCTCCTTCAGGTCGAAGATCACGACCGAGATCACCTTGGTGTTGGGCGTGAAGAGGATGATCGACGCCGACAGCTCGCGGATCACCCCGATGAAGACGAAGCACCAGGTGGCGATGATGCCGCTCCGAGCGAGCGGCGCCGTGATCTCGCCGAGCACGCGCAGGCGCCCCGCACCGAGGATGCGTCCCGCCTCCTCGAGCTCGGGGTGGACCCCCTTGAAGGTCGCGTCGGACTGCGAGTAGCCCACGGGCATCTCCTTCGTCAGGTAGGCGACGAAGAGGATCCAGAGGCTCCCGTACAGCACGAGCGGCGGGCGGGTGTAGGCGACGAAGAGCGCGACGGCCAGGACGACGCCGGGGATGACCACGGGCGCCAGCGCGAGGAAGGCCAGGAGCTGGTGGCCGGGGATCAGCTTCCTGTTGACGACGTAGGCCAAGAGCGCCGCGAGCCCCGCGCCCACGCACGCCGTCATGATCCCGAGCTCGAGCGTGTTGACGATCGCGGACCGGGTGGCGCCGTGCCCGAACGTGAGGGCGAAGTTCGCCAGCGTGAGGTTCTCCGCCGCGAGCGGCTGGGCCCACGCGCGGGCGACCGCTGCCTTCGCGAGGATCCCGTAGGGCAGGAAGATGGAGCACGCCATGACGCCGAGACAGCCGGCGAGCGCCGGCAGGCGCCAGGGCCCGAGCGGGATCCGTCGCCGCGCTCCGCCCTTGCCGCCGATCGTGGCGTAGCCGCGCCGCCCGAGGAGCTGCTTTTGAATGAGCAGGAGCAACGCGGTCGCGAGGAACAGCGGAACCGAGAACGCCGCCGCCATCTCGACCTTGGGCGGGTACTGGAACAGCGCCCAGATCTGGGTCGTGATCGTGTGAAAGCCCGCGGGCAGCGCCAGGATCGCCGGCGAGCCGAAGAGGGCGAGGGCCTGGAGGACCGCGAGAACGAAGCCGCTCAGGATCGCGGGCAGGACCATGGGCAGCGTCACGGTCAGGGCGACGCGGACACGGCTCGCGCCCAGGATCGACGCGGCGTCCTCCAGGTCGGAGGCGATGAGCTCGAGCGTGTTGGCGAGCATGATGAACACGTACGGGAAGGTGTAGATCGAGACGACGAAGATCAGCCCGGGCATGCTGAAGATGTTG
>QHSA01000112.1 GCA_003220315.1 Candidatus Rokuibacteriota bacterium | reverse complement strand
TGTAGAACAGGCGGGGCGGGGTTGCGGGCGGCGCCGATTTTCCTGGCGTCGTGTATAACCCCGCTTCGCGATTCACGAGTCGCTACACAAGGTTCTTCGAGTATTTTTGGGATTCGCTCCACAAAGCAGTGTTTTTTGCGGTACTCGCAGTGAGTTTCTGGTACCTCGGTCGGAAAGCGGAAGCTATTTGGCACATAGGTCAGCACGACGTGCAACCCAACGAGGGCGGGCAGCCGACCAGCCGACGCCCACAAGCGGGCGCGGGTGACGCCGGACGTTGTCAGCACGACCCAGATGCGAACGGTCGGGGAGATAGGTAACACTTCAGTCCAGGGACATGGGTGACTCTTTCTTCCGGACCCATCTGCCCGTGTGATCCTCGATGCGAAGCACATGAACCCGCTACGGCCGGAGTCAACCTCGTAAGTCCCCGCCAGAATTAGCCGGCGCTCGCCGGGCGCAGGCGCTTGTAGAACAGGAGCTCGCGATACCCCTGCGGGAGGTTGTCGATGTATCCGGAGGGGGCGAAGCCGAGCGCGGTGTGCATCCGGATCGAGACCGCGTTCGTCTCCTCCGTCGACGAGAAGAGGCGGGGGCTCGGCGAGATCTCTTCGACCATCCCGTAGAGCGCCCGCGCGACGCCGCGCCGGCGGAGGTTCGCGTCCACGCCGACGAGCCCGACGAACGTGCACTGAAACCAGTCGGTCCGGAACGCGAGGACGCCGGCGACCTCGCCGTTCTCCTCGGCCACGAGCAGGTGGTGGCGCTCGGCGTACGACCGGATGAACGTGCCCGCCCGCTCGGCGCCGATGACCTCCGTCGCCAGCGCGATGACGCGCCCCAGGTCGCCCGGCTCTGCGTGTCGGACCCTCACGCCGCCAGGAAGGCCGCGAGCTCGCGCCGCACCGCGGGGTTCTCGCCGAGCACGACCGTGTAGTGGTTGGTGTTCGGAACGACGACCAGCCGGCAGCTCGGGATCGCGCGGGCCATCGCCTCCGCCTCCTCCTGGGTCATCAGGCAGTCCTCCGCCCGCAGCAGTCCGTCGGGCGCGCGGAACAGCAGCGTGGGCGCCTGGATCTGGTGGTGCCAGACCCAGAGGCGTGTGCGCTGGAGGTTCGCCACCTCCTCCTCGATCGCGTGCCTGGCGACCTTCGAGCGGACGCCGCCGCCCGGTCCAGACTCGACGTCGTAGGTGTAGTGCCGAGCGAGGTAGGCGTTCCACCGCCCCTGGAACATCGGCAGGCTCTTGAGCGCCTCGAGGAACTTCTCGAGCGACGGGAACTCGACACCGAGCCGGCCGATCGCCGGCGCGAGCGAGTCCAGGATTTCGGCGCGCACGTCGAGCCCGCCGTCGAACAGGACGAGCTTGGCGACGCGCTCGGGGTGGAGCGTGGCGAAGCGCACGCCGATATGGGCGCCGAGCGAGTGCCCCATGAGGATGGCGCGGTCGAGACCGAAGCGGTCGAGCAGGCCGAGGAGGTCCGCCGCGTGGTGGGCGAGGCTGTAGCCGGTCGGGGGCTTGTCGCTGTCACCCCGGCCGCGGAGGTCGTAGGCGATGAGCCGGTGACTCCCGCCGAGCGCGTCGGCGATCGGGTACCAGACCGTGTGGTTCGACGTGAGCCCGTGGATCGCGACGACGGCCGGGCCGCGGCCCGGCCACTCGTGCGTGGCGAGCGTGATGGTGTCGACCGTCACCCGCTGCACGCGGCGCCTCCTAGTAGGTGCCCGGTCGGATCTGCTTGTAGAGGCCTTTCAATCCCTCCGCGGAGAACGACGCCGCCTGGCAGTAGGAGATGATCTTCCGCTCGTCCGCCTCGATCTTCGCGACCGCCTCGGGGAGGCGGTCGGCGATCTCGGGCGGGACCGTGAGCGCGCCATGGTGGTCGGCGTGGATCAGGTCGCCGGGCTTCACCCAGAGCCCGCCGACCTTGACGGGCAGGCCGAAATCGACCATGTGCACGTAGGCGTGCGACACCGAGACGTGGGCGGCGGCGAACTGGAAGCCGAGCGCGCGTACCTCGTCGAGGTCTCGCACCGAGCCGTCCGTGAGGACGCCGGCGCAGCCGAGCGCCTTGTGGATGTTCGCCTGGACCTCGCCCCACTGCGCCCCCTGGCCGCGCGGATCGTCGAGATCGTGGACGACGACGACGCGTGGGGCCGGGATGGACAGGACGTAGTCCCACCACGCGAACGTGGAGGCCCGGTGCCCCTCCCGGGGCGCGGGCTCGGCGCGGATCAGCGCCGTGACGGCGTAACCGGTGAGGGGTCCGAGCTCGGGGAAGAGCGCGCGGATCTCGGAGGACACGCACCCCTCGCTTCGCGGACGGACGTTGAACGTCTCGATCCCGTTCGCGAGGCTCGGGCTCGAGATCTTCTTGAGGGCGTGGATGAGGTCCATCAGATCGAGTCCTTTCGCTGCCGGATCAGCAGGGCCTTCAGCTGGTCCGCGGCTTCCTGCACGGAAGACAGGTTCGGGTTCACGGCGAGCGCGCGCTCGAAGTACTCGAGCGCCCGCGTGGGCTGGTCGAGCTGGAGATAGATCATGCCGTAGCCGGAGAGCGCGCCGAAGTGGTACGGGTTGCGCTTGAGCACCTCGTCGCAGTCGGCGAGCGACTTCGTGTACTCGCCCAGCAGGTAGTACACCGTGGCGCGCTTGTTCCACCCCTCGGCGAACTCGGGCCGCCGCGCGATCACCCGCGTGAAGGTCTCGACCGCCGCCTCACCGTCGCGCGCCTGCATCTGCTCGACGCCGAGTGCCAGCAGGCGGTCGACCTCCGCGTCGCCCGAGCGACTCCACACCTGCCACAAGGCGCTCTCGGCAAACGTCCGGACGAGCGGGTCGGCGTCGCGGAGCGCCCGGGCCAGCCGGGGGATGTCTTCCATCGCGCCCCGCTCGCCGAGGGCGCGAGCCGCCTGTCGTCGCGCCTCGGCGTCGGCGGCCCCCGCGAGCGCCCGGAGCGCCTCCTCGCGCGTCGGCTCGCCGGCGCCGGCCACGGGCGTGACGGAGAGCGCGAGCAGGACGAGCGCCAGCGCGGGCGCGGTCACGGCGTGTAGGCCTCGTTCGCGTCGGTGCGGGCCAAGCCCGGCTGGGTCCCGCCGCCGACGACGTAGATCCGGTTGCCGATCGCGACGGCGCCCGCGCCGTGGCGCGGGGTTCGCATCGGCTCCTTGCCGATCCAGCGGGTGCCCGCGGTCTCGTACATCTCCGTCGCGCTGAAGATCCGGAGCGGCGCCTCGCCCCCGAACGCGAAGACGCGATCGGTGAGGACGGCGGCGGCGAGACCGCCGCGGGCGGCGGGGAGCGGCGTTCCGGCGTACCAGCCGTTCGTGGCCGGATCGTAGATCTCTACCCTCGCGTACTGACTGCCCAGGAACGCCTCGCGTCCGCCCATCGCCCAGAGGCGCCCCTGGAAGGCGACCGCGGCGAGATGATCGCGCGCCGTGGGCATCGGCGGCGCTTCCGACCAGCGGTCGGTCGCCGGATCGTAGACCTCGTGGGCTCCCGTCGCGCTGTCGCCGCTGCCGCCGACGGCGTGGAGGCGCCCGTCGAGGGCGACGAGGGCGAGCGCTCCACGCGGGGTCGTGAGCGGCGCGCGCATCGCCCAGGAGTTCCTCGCCGCGTCGTACTCATAGACCGTCGCGAGGGGCGTCCAGCGGACACGCCCCGAATACCCGCCGGCGACGAAGAGGCGCCCGCCCGCGACAGCCGCCGCCAGGTGGTGCGTCGGGGCGGGGAGTGGCATCCGCACCTCCCAGCGGTCGGTCACGGGGTCGTACACCTCCACCGTCGCGACCGCCTCGGCGTTGGCGCCGAAGCCCCCGATGACGAAGATCCGCCCCTCGAGCGCCGCCGCGGCAACCTCCTGGCGCGCCGTCGGCATCGGCGCGAGCGGGGTCCACGTCCCCGGACTCAGGATGTCGAGCGGCGCCGAGGTGTCCGTGGTCTTGCCGAGGCAGGCGGCAAGAGCAAGCGCAAGGAGAACGGGAGCGGAGCCACCGAGCACCCTTCTCAGGCCACCGACGGTGTTCCCGAACTCGCGGACCCCGCGACAATGTCTCCTCATGACTCGTTCACCAGCGTGCGGAATTCCTTTTCGTCGAGCATCGTCACCCCCAGGCGTCGCGCGTCGTCGGCCTTGCTGCCCGGCGACTCGCCCACCACGACATAGTCGGTCTTCTTCGACACGGAGCCGATCACGCGCCCGCCGCGCCGCTCGATCGCCTCGCGCGCGGCGTCGCGCGTGAGCGTCGCGAGGGTGCCGGTGAGGACGAAGGTCTTGCCCGCGAGGGGCTTCGGCCCGGCGACCGTCTCGGGCTCGGCGGTCACGACGCCGACGTCCCTGAGCCTGTTGATCAGCGCGCCGTTGGTCGAGTCGTCGAAGAAGGCTCGGACCGAGCGCGCGATCGCCTCGCCGACGCCGTGCACCTCGGCCAGCTCGGCCTCGGGCGCCTGCGCGATCTTCTCGAGGCTGCCGAAGCGGGAGGCGAGGAGCTGCGCCACGCGCTCGCCCACGAGGCGGATGCCGAGCGCGTTCAGGAGGCGCGCCAGCCCCCGCGTCCGCGAGGCGGCGATCGCCCGCACGAGGTTCGCGGCGGACTTCTCGGCGAGACGGTCGAGGTCGGCGAGCTGGTCGACGGTGAGCGTGTAGAGGTCGGCGAAATCCTTCACCAGCCCGCGCTCGACGAGCTGGTCGATGACCTTCTCGCCGAGGTGCTCGATGTCCATCGCCCGGCGCGAGCCGAAGTGGCGCAGCCGCTCCTTGAGCTGGGCCGGGCAGCCACTGTTCATGCATCGCCAGTACGCTTCGCCCTCCGGTCGGAAGGCGACGCCGCCGCACGCCGGACAGCGCGTCGGGAACCGGAACGGCTCGGCGCCCGCCGGGCGCTGGGCCGTGACGACCCGGACGACGTACGGGATCACATCGCCGGCGCGCTCGATGAGGACCGTGTCCCCGACGCGGACGTCCTTCTTGCGGATCTCGTCCTCGTTGTGCAGGCTGACGTTACGGATCACGACACCGGCGAGCTCCACCGGCCGGAGCTTGGCGACGGGCGTGAGGATGCCGGTCTTGCCGACGCCGACCTCGATCGCCTCGATCACGGTCGAGGCCTGGCGCGCGGTGAACTTGAACGCGATCGCCCAGCGCGGGTGGTGGGTGGTGGACCCGAGGCGCCGCTGGTGCTCGAGCGCGTCGACCTTGACGACGACGCCGTCGGCGTCGTAGTCGAGGGCGTCGCGAAGGGACTCGAGCCGCTCGCAGTACGCGATCACCGCGTCGAGCGTCGCGCAGCGCTGGACCTTCGGGTTCGTCTTGAAGCCCGCGGCGCCGAGTGCCTCGAGCGTCTCCCAGTGGGTAGCAAAGCCGAGCGCGTCGGCACGGCTGAGATGATAGAGGAAGATGTCGAGCGGGCGCCGCGCCGTGACGGCCGGATCCTTCTGGCGGACGGCGCCCGCCGCGGCGTTCCGCGGGTTGGCAAAGGTCGTCTCGCCCGCCTCCTCGAGGGCCCGGTTCAGCTTCGCGAACGCTGCGCGCGGCATGAAGACCTCGCCACGCACCTCGAGCTCGTCGACCGCGGTGAGCACGCCGCGGAGCACCATCGGAATGGATCGGATGGTCTTGAGGTTCGGGGTGACGTCCTCCCCGACGCGTCCGTCGCCGCGGGTCGCGCCCCGCACGAAGCGGCCGCGCGCGTAGAGGAGGGCGACGCCGAGACCGTCGATCTTCGGCTCGCACACGTACGTGAAGCGGGCTCCGGGCAGCGCCCGACTGATCCGCGCCTCGAACTCACGCAGGTCGTCCGCGGTGGTCGCGTTGTCGAGGGAGAGCATCGCCACCTGGTGCTCGACGGGCTTGAAGACGTCGGTGGCCGCGCCCGCGACCCGCTGGGTGGGACTGTCGTCGGTGACCAGGTCGGGAAAGCGCGCCTCGAGCTCGCGCAGCTCCCGCATGAGCCGGTCGTACTCGGCGTCGGCGATCTCGGGGCGCGCCTCGACGTAGTAGAGGTAATCGTGGTGGTGGATGCGCTCGCGCAGCTCGGCGATCCGCTGCGCCGCCTCGGCCCGCGTCATGAAGGAAGGATAACAGAAGCGTCGAGGCTCGTTCCTTGCCGCTCCCGGACGGGGAAGCTATACTCGGCCGATGACGAAGCTGGGGGTGGTGAAGTCGTCCGCTCTCAAGTCGCGTGCTGCGCCAAAGGATACGACCGCCTCCGTCCAGGACTACCTGGCCGCGATCTACGACCTCCAGTCGAGCGGCAAGCCCGTCATCGGTGCGCGGCTCGTGAAGCACATGGGGATCTCGGCGCCCGCCGTGACCGAGGCGATCCACCGGGTCTCCCGGGCCGGCTACGTTCGCGTCGGCCGCGGGAAGGAGCTGACGCTCACCCCGAAAGGGCGCCAGGTCGCCGAGGTCATGGCGCGCCGCCACCGCCTCCTCGAGCGCTGGCTCACCGATACGCTGGGCCTCAACTGGACGGACGCGCACGAGGAGGCGCACCGGCTCGAGCACGCGCTGTCACCGCGGGTCGAGAACCGGCTCGCGGAGCTCCTCGGCATGCCGAGCACGTGCCCGCACGGCAACCCGATCCCGGGCATGGCGAAGCCGACCCGCGTCGAGCCGTTCCCGCTCGCCCAGGCGAGGGAGGGGGCGACCGTCGTCGTGGAGCGCATCACCGAGGAGGCCGAGGCTGACAAGAAGCTGCTCGAGCACCTCTGGAAGAACGACGTGCGCCCGGGCCGTCGTCTGAAGATCACCGAGGTGGCGCCGTGGGCGGGGACGATCACGGCAGCGAGCGACGGGCAGACGATCACGCTGGGGCTGCCGGCGGCCGCGAAGATCTGGGTGTACCTGCCGAAGCCGTGAAGGTCCTCTTCTGGCTCCTGGTTGCGCTCGGCTTCGTCTACGCGTTCTACGCGGGCGCCGTCGCCGTTTACTCCTATTACCAGGTGACGGACATCGTGAAGGAGACCGTTACGGAGCGCGCGGGGGTGGACCGCTACGAGCGCGCCGAGCGAATCAGGCGGGAGATCCTCAAGAAGGCGACGGAGAGCGGCGTCCCCCTCAGCGAGCGCGAGGTACGCGTCACCGACGACAACCGGACCCTGCGCGTCCTGATCCGCTGGTCGTACCCGGTGATCTTCTACAAGGGCGACGCGGTCCTGTCGATCCCCCTCAAGTATGAGAGGTCGTTCGAGATGCCAAGCAGCCGCTGACGGGGGAGGGCGCGGGGCTGGGGCGGACGAGACCCGTTCCCGCCGCGTCGGATGCGGACCTCATGCGTCGGGGTGGAGCCCAGCCGTGACGGGCCATGCGCACGCGAGCCGCGTGGTCGAGCCGCCCCACCCCCGCGCCCTCCCCCGTCAGCGGCGTGTTTTGGCGTCGGCGATGAGCTTTTCGACGCGGGCGCGGTCCTCTCCGGGGGGCGCGACGGCCAGGAATTTCTCCCAGGAGCGGATCGCCTCGGCCGTATCCTTTTTCGACTCGTAGAGCACCTGGCCGCGGTAGAGCAGGGCGGGCGGGTACGTAGGGTTGATCGCCAGCGCGCGGTCGAGCGTCTCGAGCGCCGTGTCGGCGTGGCCGCCGATCGCGACGATGAGGCCGAGATGCGTCAAGGCGTCCACGTTCTTCGGATCACGCTTGAGAACCGCCTGATACGCGGCGATCGCCTCACCGTAGCGTCCCTCGAAGAGACTCGCACGCGCGGCCTGCAGCATGCCCTGGAGGATCTCGGGCGTGACGGCCCGCCGGGCGCCGAGCGTGCCGCTGCCGCCAGTGATGCGAGCCGGTGGCGGCGTGAGAGGCGTGGACGCGGCCGTCGGCGTACCGGCGGGCCGGTCGGGCTCGGTGTAGCGTACGATGCCGGCACCGATCGCGATCCCGAACGCGAGGAGCAGCATCGCGCCAGTCGCGAGCGCGGCCGGGTGGCGCCAGGCGGAGCGCGAGTCTCGGACCCGCCCCGGTGGAGGGGACGGCGTGGGCGGCGCGGGGCGGAGGCTGTCGAGCTCGGTGAGAACCGCCGCGGCCTCGCCCTCGTACCGGGCGCGTAGCTCGGCATAGTCGCTGTCCCCGATGTGGCCGGCCTCGTGCTCGAAGCGGAGCTCGCGGAGCGCCCGGAGCGTGGCACCCTTGCGCTCCTCGAGCTCGCCGCGCCGATCGGGCGGGAGCCGCAGGAGCGCCTGCGACCGGCCGCGCGCACCGACGAGGGGCCAGAGCACGAACGCAAGAGCCGGGACGCCGAGGACCAGGGCCGCGACGAGGATCCCCGTCACCGCTCGGCCTCTGTCTCGCGCCGGATCCGCTCGCGCATCGCGGGATCGAGGGACGGCACCGTCCCCTCCGATGCGGGTCGTCGCGTCCACCGCCGGACGAGCACGGCCACGATCGCCAGGCCGACGGCGACGGCCGCGAGCGGCGCGAACCACACGAGGAGGTTGAACCCGCGACGTCGTGGCGAGAGGAGGATCCACTCGCCGTACCGATCGACGAAGTACTGGACCACCTCCGCCGGGCTCTCGCCGGCCTCGAGCCGCTCGCGGACGATCACGCGCATCTGACGCGCCATCTCCGAGGGAGAGTCGGCCACCGAGAGGTTCTGGCAGACGACGCAGCGGAGCTCTGCGGCGACCTCGTGGACCTGGGACTCGGACACCACGCGCGCGGGCGCCGGCGCGGCGCCGCTGAGGAGCACCGCGAGGACGAGCGCGGTGACGCCGGCGTGTCGCCTCCTCATCCCGCCGGCTCCGCGAGGAGCCGCTCGACGTGCGCCCGGATGACGTCGTCCGTGAGCGCGCCGACGTGCCTGGCGCGAATCCGCCCGCGCCGGTCGATGAAGAAGGTCTCCGGCACGCCATAGGTGCCGTAATCCACGGAGACCTTGCCGGTCGGGTCGGGCGCGTTCGGGAAGCTCAGGCCGAAGTCTCGGATGAACTTCTGCGCCGCCTCGACGGTGTCCTGGATGTCGACGCCGATCACGAGAACGCCCCGGTCGCGGTACGCGCGCCAGCTCCGCTCGAGGACGGGGGCCTCCTCGTAGCACGCGGGGTAGCACCACGACGCCCAGAAGTTCACGACGACGACCCGGCCGCGCTGGGCGTCGAGCGTGAGCGGGGTGGCGTCGAACGCCGTGAGCGCGAAGCCGGGAGCGGGCCGGCCGACGAGCGGCGAGGGGATCTCGCGGGGATTCACGCGGAAGCCGTAGGCGAGCAGGGCCAGCAGGGGGAGCGCGGCGAGCGGGATGAGCCAGCGCCACGCCCGGCGGCTCACGCCGTCCTCTTCGTCTCCGGCAGGATCGCGAGCCCGGCCCCTGCCGTGAGGACGAGCCCCCCGATCCAGATCCAGCTCACGAGACGGTTCACCTGGAGCTTCACGGTCGCTCGCGAGCCGTCGCGGGCGAAGTCACCGAGGACGAGGTAGATGTCCTCGCGGAGCCCGAGCCGGTAGTCCACGTAGGCGATCGGCGACTGCTCCTGGGGGTAGAACTTCTTCGCGGGTCGCAGGACGCCGAGGACGCGACCGTCCGAGACGGTGAAGGCGCCCGCGACCTTGAAATGGTTCGACTCCTCGGAGGCCGCGAGGTCCTCGAAGCGCACGCGGTAGCCGGCGAGCTCCGTGGACTCGCCGCGGCCGAGCGTCGTCTCGGTCTGCACCGACCACGCCTGCGAGCCTGTGACGCCGACCGCGATGATCAGGACGCCGAGGTGGACGACGAATCCGCCGTAGCGGCGGTTGTGGCGGCGGAGGAGCCCGCCCATCGCCGGCAGGAGCGGTTCGCCCATGCGCGCGCGGACCCGCGTGGCCCGCGCAAAGTCGAGCGCGATCGTGGCGGCGACGAAGACGGTGAGCGCGAGCGTCAGCACCGCGAGGGCCGAGTGCACGCCGAGGGCGAAGAAGAACGCCGCCGCCGCGACCCCCGTCAGCACGGGTCCGAGGAAGTTCCGCCGGAGGTTGTCGACGGACGCGCGCCGCCAGGCGATCAGCGGCCCGACGCCCATGAGGAAGATGAGGCCCAGGAAGAGCGGCACGTTCACCTGGTTGAAGAAGGGCGCCCCGACCGACACCTTCACGCCGCGCAGCGCCTCGGACAGGAGCGGGAAGACCGTGCCGAAGAAGACCGTGAAGGCGGCCGCGACCAGCATGACGTTGTTCAGGAGGAACGCGGACTCGCGCGACACGACGGAGTCGAGCGCGCCCTGGGCCCCAAGCGCGTCCCAGCGCCACGCGAGGAGGCCGAGCGCGGTCAGCAGCACGAGGGTGAGGAAGCCCAGGAAGAAGGCGCCGATCGTGCCCTGGGTGAAGGCGTGGACGGAGGCGATCACCCCCGAGCGCGTGAGGAACGTGCCGAAGAGGGTGAGACCGAAGGTCATGATCACGAGCGCGAGGTTCCAGAGCTGCAGCATCCGCCGGCGCTCCTGGATCATGACCGAATGGAGGAACGCGGTCGCGGTGAGCCACGGCATGAACGCCGCATTCTCCACCGGGTCCCACGCCCAGTACCCTCCCCAGCCGAGGACGTGGTAGCTCCACCAGCCGCCGATGAGGAGCCCGAGCGAGAGGAAGTACCAGGCGACGATCGTCCACCGCCGCGTCATCGTGAGCCACGCGTCGCCGACGCGCCCGGTGATCAGCGCCGCCATCGCGAAGGCGAAGGGGACGGTGAGGCCGGTGAAGCCGAGGTAGAGCGCGACGGGGTGCGTGATCATCCCGGTGTCCTCGAGCAGGGGATTGAGCCCGTGGCCGTCGGCGGGCACCGGGTGCAGGCGCGCGAACGGCGGCGCCGCCACCGTGATCACCAGCAGGAAGAAGGCGAGCACCCCCAGCATGACCGTGAGGACCCACGGGTAGAGCTCACGCGCGCTCTCGCGGTGCCGGAGGATGACGATCAGCGTGTAGAGCGCGAGCATCCACGTCCAGAGGATGATCGAGCCCTCGAGGGCCCCCCAGACCCCCGTGATCCGGTAGTAGAAGGGCGTCCCGAGGTTCGTGTTGGTCGCGACGTAGCGAACGGAGAAGTCGAAGGTGAGGAAGGCGTACATCAGGAGCGCGAGGCACGCGGTGACCAGGGCGAAGACACCGAGCGCCGCGTGCTGGGCCGACAGGACGAGCGCCGGACGCCCGGTGCGCGCACCGAGCGCGGCGGCCAGGGCCCCCCACAGGGCAAGGCCGAGCGCGACGATCGCCGCGCCGTACCCGAGCTCGGGAATCACCGCCCCTCTCCCTTGAGAGTCCGGAGCAGCTCCTTGTAGCCGGCCTGGCTCGCGCCGTGCGGCGCCTTGTACTCCTCCGAGTGCTTGGCCAGGATGAGGCTCGCCCTGAAGTAGCCGTCGGCGCTCCACGTGCCCTCGACGACGGCGCCGCGCCCCTCGCCGAAAAGATCCGGCGGCGTTCCCTTGTGGCGGACCGGCACGATCGCGGTGCCGTCACCGAGGGTGAAGTGCAGGTCGAGCGTGCGCGGTTCCCATCGGAGCGAGCCAAGGAGGACCATGCCACCGAGACGGTAGGCCTTGCCGGCGACCGCGGAGGCGCGGAGCTCGGCGGGCGTGACGAAGTAAACGGCGGACTGCGTGACGCCCGCGTAGATCATGTACGTGAGCGCGAGGGCGATGACGGCGCCGCCAACGACGAACTTCGCTCTCATGACGGTGCTCTCATCGTCGCGGGATCGGCGGCCCCGGGCTCGTCGGGGCGGACCGGGGCTCGTCGCGCGTCGCCCCGCGCCGGCGCTCGAGCGCCACCAGCTCACGCTCGAGGCGGAGGAGCCGCCGCCAGTAGCCGCCCAGGACGAGCGCCGCGAGCCCGTAGGCGGCGAGGACGAAGGACCAGTTGTCGGGCATCAGGCGAAGACCTCCTCCTCCTGCCGCAGCAGGCGCACGCGCTTGGCCGTGAAGTAGCCATAGAGGAGCATGAACGCGGCGAGGTTGACCATGAGGGCGAGAACGAACGTTGGGTCCATCGGAGGGCTGCCGGGCCGCAGCAGCGTGGGCGGCTGGTGGAGCGTCCGCCACCAGTACACCGAAAAATGGACGAGCGGGATGTCGAGCGCGGCGACGATGCCGAGCACCGCGGCGAACCGGGCCGCCCGCTCGCGATCCTCGATCATCGCGCGCAGCAACAGGTAGCCCAGGTAGATGACGAACATGATCGAGACGCTCGTGAGGCGCGCATCCCAGGTCCACCACGTGCCCCAGGTCGGCTTGCCCCAGATCGCGCCGGTCGCGATGTTGATGCCGGTGAAGACGACCCCGACCTCGGCCGAGGCGTGTGCGAGCCGGTCCGCGCCGGCGGCGCGCCCCCAGAGGTAGATCACGGAGGCGACCAGCACCACGCCGAACGCCAGGTACGCCACGAGGATGGCGGGCACGTGCAGGTACATGATGCGCTGGACATTGCCCTGCGTCGCCTCGCGCGGGGCCACGCCGAACGCCATCACCAGTCCCGCGGTGAGGCCGAGCCCCGCCAACCACCCGAGCGCGCGCTCCCGGCTCGTCATGCTTCCAGGATGGCGTCGAAGGTGAGGACGCCGACGGTGAGATAGATCGTGTCGGCGGCGGCGAGGAGTCCGAGCCAGTGGCCGACCGCGCTGAGCGGCTCGCCCAGCAGCACGGCCTCGGTCGCCTTCACCGCGCCCAGGAGCACCGGCACCTGCACCGGCAGCAGGAGGACGGGGAAGAGCACCTCGCGAGCCCGGACGTGCGCCGTCATCGCGGCGAAGAGCGTGCCGACGGCGGCGAAGCCGAGGGTGCCCAACCCGATGACGACGATCAGCCGGATCGGATGGGCGCCGAGGTCGATGTCGAAGAAGACGGCGAAGAGGACGAGCAGGATCGCCTCGACGAGCAGCATCAGAATCAAATTTCCGGCGACCTTGCCGAGGTAGATCGCCGACTTGTCGCCGGGGACGAGCAGCAGGCCCTCCCAGCAGTCGTTCTCGCGCTCGGCCAGGAACGCCCGGCCGAGCCCGACGAGCCCGCTCAGGATGAACCCGAGCCAGAGGAGACCCGGCAGGGCCGCCGTGAGGCGCTCGCGGTCGGCGCCGAGCGCGAACTGGAACAGGAAGAGGAGCAGCAGGGCGAAGAAGAAGAGCGCGTTCAGCGTCTCCTTGGAGCGTCGCTCGCTGAGGAGATCCTTCCACAGCACGATCCAGGTGCGGCGCGCGTAGGTCATCCCCCGTTCTCCGCGTGCAGCTCGTAGAGGCGCCGCACGTCGTCGGGCGTGAGCCCGTGGAGGGGAGCGTCGAACGCGAGGCGTCCGGCGGTCAGGATCGCGATCCGGTCGGCCACGCCCAGTCCGCGACCGAAGCTGTGCGTGGTCATGAGGATCGCGCCGCCCGCTGCCTTGAATCCTCCGAGGTGCCCGTCGAGCCACTTGCCCGCGCGCTGGTCGAGGCCCGCGTGGGGCTCGTCGAGCAGCAGGACGGGCGGGCGGGCGAGGACGACGCGCGCGAGCGCGAGCCGGCGCTTCATGCCGAGCGAGAAGGTCCGCACGCGCTCGTCGGCGACGCGGTCGAGGTCGACGGCCGCGAGGGCGCCGTGGAGCGCGTCCAGGCCGCGCGGGAGCCCGCCGAGCGTCGCCCAGAACTTCAGATTTTCGAGCGGGGTGAGGTCTTCGTACACCCAGGTCCCGTGCGCAAGCAGCCCCACGTGCGCGCGGACGCGCTCGGTCTCCTGCGCACAATCGTAACCCGCCACCCGGGCCGTGCCGCGCGAGGGCCTGAGGAGCGTCGCAAGGATCCGGAGCACCGTGGTCTTGCCCGCGCCATTCGGCCCGACGAGGGCGACCGCCTCGCCCGGACGGACCTCGAGGCTCACGTCGTCCAGCACGACGTGGGCTCCGAAAGCTTTGCGGAGGCCGATCACCTGGATGGGCGGATTCGCTGCCATGCGTCGACCGGCTCATTCTCACGTAGCGCCGGGAGCCGGTCAAGGAACCCCGCGCCGGTGGTGGGTCAGGGTGCCGAGCGGGGTCGCTCGACCACGCGGCTCGCGCTCGCATAACCCGTCGCGGCTGGGCTCCACCGGACCCGTTGCGCCCGGAATCGCGCGGCGGGAACGGGTCTCGACGACCCCGCCTGGCACCCTGACCCACTACCGCGCTGAGTCGCTCGCGAAGAACCGGCGGAGGAGAAGGATCACTGCCAGCATGTCGACCGCGCCGCCGACCGCCCACATGACGACGCCACCGAGCGCCTGGTCCTCCAGCGGGGAGAGCGTCCCCGGCGCGCGCGGCGTCCCATAGGAGGGGTAGAGCGCGACGGGGCTCGCCGCGAGCAGGAGTCCGAGGGCCGCGCCCTGGAGCGCGCCGGTGACGAGGTAGACGACGCGGAGCGCCGGATGGACGGGACGGCCGAAATGGGGCGCCGGGCCGACGACGGGCCACCAGAACAGGATCGCGCTGCCGAAGAACGCGAGGTGCTCGAGGTCATGGAGGCGGCGATCACCGAGCGCCGACTCGTAGGCCCACGGGAGATGCCAACCCCAGAGGACGAGGGCGTACGCGAGCCACGCTACGGGAGCACGCGTCAGGGTCTGCCAGACCCGGCGCACGGGCGCGCCACGCACGAGGAGCCGCCCGGCCCGGACGCGAGTCCGCGCCGGCAAGGCCCAGAGGAGCGCCGCGAACGGGTCGGCCAGGAGAAGGGCCGGCGCCGCGACGGCGACCAGGAGCATGTGCTGGACCATGTGCGCGGCGAAGTGGCGATGCGCGAGGGCGTCGAGGGGGGAGACGAGCGCCAGGGCCAGGCTGCCGAGGCCGACCAGGGTCAGCGCCGGGCGCCACCACGGCATGAGCCGCCGGGCCCGCCGAGCGAGGCGCCACCACCCGGTGGCGTAGGCCGTCCCCAGGAGCAGGAGGAGAGCGAGGAGTGCGGGCCGGTGCCCCCCAGTCAGCGGCGGAGTGCCAGGGTCGCGACCCACACGAAGAAGGCGATGGTGCCCACGAGGAACAGGCCGAACGCGAGCTTCTCGACGGTGCTCACGGGCTCACGCTACACGAGCGACAGCAGGCCCGACAACGCGTTGAAGAGGATCTCGAACGCGAGGATCATCAGATTGAGGATCGCCAGCGGGATCAGGATGCGCTCGGCGCTCATGCCCTACTGGCCCACGCCGAGGCCGGGCCCGAGCCCGCCCCAGTACTTGAACAGATAATAGATGCCCCAGACCGCGAGCGCGGCGTAGACCACGAGCAGCCACTTGTTCACGATGCCGTGATACGAGCGGATCTCGCCGCGGGCGTATTCCTCCACGGCGCCGTACCTCGGATCGGGCTCAGGCTCGCTCATTCCCGTCGTCCTCCACTTCTAGCACCTGGTGCTTGATCGCTTCAATGTCTCGGAAGGCGCCGGTCACCGCGCCCCAGACGAAGGCGCTGAGGGCGGCGAGCGCCATGAGCAGTGCGACGACGAACTCGCCCAGGGTCAGGTGCTCGAGCATCCGGCGGTCTCCTTACTCGCGGATTCCGGGGTAGTAGACGCGCGATTTCCGGCCGTCGACCCGGGCCACGCCCGACTCACGCTCGGGGTCGAGGGCCAGTCGCGGGTGGTTGGCGCGGACGTCGGGGGAGTTGAGCGACGCCTTGGTCTCGGGGGAGAGCCGGAGCTTCTGCCCGGTCAGCGGGTCCGCCCAGGCGGAGAACGAGAGCACGAAGTACGAGATCGCCCAGCGCTCCTCGTTGCTCATCGAGTCGGCGAACGAGGGCATGGGCGTGCCGTCCAGCCCGAGCGTCATCGTGCGATAGATGTCGTCGACGTGGGAGCCGCCCTTAAACTGTCCCTTCGTGAAATCCGCGGGGCGGATCGGAAACTTCAGGTCGTCCTTGAGCTGGTCCGCCGACGGGCCGTCGCCCTGCCCGGTATCGCCGTGGCACTCCCAGCACTTGGCCTTGACGTACAGCTCCTTGCCACGGGCGAGGAGCTCCGGCGTCGCGGGCGGCGGCGGCGGGAGCACGACCGGTGGCTCCGGCTTTTCCTCCTTCCACCGCGGAGAGAGGGTTTTGATGTACGTGATGACCGCGAACCGGTCTTTATCGGGAAGCTCGTGCCACGTGGGCATCGCGGTCCAGCGGACCCCGCGCGTGATCGTGCGGAAGAGGTCGCCGTCGGTCGGCAGCGACCCGGACGGCGTCGAGCGGAACTTGAAGACGCCGATGGTGAAGTCGCGCGGCCGGGGGAAGAGGAAGGTGGCGGCCAGCCCGTTGCCGTCGCCCTTTACCCCGTGGCAGCCGATGCAGTGCTCCTCGAATTCCTCCTTGCCACGGGCGATGAGGTCCTCGGTCTGCGGGATTCCCATCACGGAGACCGCCACGTTCTGCGGCTCGAACACCTCCCGCCACGCCCCGCGATTCGTCCCAAGCTTCTGGACATACCGCACGAGCCCGACCAGCTCCTTCGTCGGCACCACGAGGAGGACGGACGTCAGCGCGGGCGGCTTGTCGCCGAAGGGAGTCAGGTCGAGGACCGGAGCTCCGTCGATCGGGAGCTCGCCGTCGGGGCGCGGGCGGACGAACACGACCCCCGTCTCGTTGGGGAACAACAGGACGGGCGTGTCCTTCCGCAGCGTGAAGTACCGCGCGACGGCCGGCGTCCCCTCGAGCTCGAGCCCCGCGTTTCCCTTGCGTACGGGCACCCGAGCCTGCTCGAAGAGCCACTTGAAGCTCGGCATGATGGACTCGGGCACCACGAGGCGCGGATCCCAGTGATGGGCGTAGTGCCAGTCGTCGGCGTACTTGAGCCCGACGCGCGTCAGGTCCGGCCCGATGCGCCGCGTGGAGAAGAGGTGGGGGAGGTCGAAGGCGTACTCGCCCGCCTCGGAGACCGGGCCCCACCTGAGCTCTTCGCCGGCGACCGGCCGCACGTACTGGCTGTGACAGTACCAGCACCCCTCGCGGATATACACGGCACGCCCGAGCGTCTCGAGCGGCGTGTAGTCGCTCGCGTCGTACCGCACCCACTTGACATCGCCGAGGTCCGTCCGCACCGCGCGGCTGACCTGCTTCGTGCGCGACTCGGGCAGGATGGCCGG
>QHSA01000038.1 GCA_003220315.1 Candidatus Rokuibacteriota bacterium | reverse complement strand
CAACGCCCACGGTCACACCTTCCAGTCGCTCCTGCGCGGCCTCGGCGACGATCTCGACTTCATGGGCTGGCGCGACCGGGTGCTCTATCCGTTCTCGGAGAAGCTCGACCGCGCGGGGATCGCGCTCGGCGCCGCCTTCGCGTTCGCCGAGATGCTGCTCCACGGCGCGACGACGTGCGTCGACTTCTTCTACCTTCACGATTCCGGCAACGAGAACGCCGGGGCCGTGATCGACGCGGCCCGCCGGGTGGGGATCCGTCTCGTCCTCGCGCGTGCGATGTACGACTGGGAAGGCGCGCCCCGGCGCTACCGCGAGACCGTCGCCGACGCGGCACGGCGGACGCGGGAGCTGATCGCCGCCCATCGAGGCGACGCGACGACGCGCGTGCAGCCCGCGCCCCACAGCCCTCACGGCGCCTCGTCCGCGATGATCCGGGCGGGGTGGGAGGTGGCGGAGGCGGAACAGGTCCCGTTCCACATCCACGTCGCGGAGGGGCGCGACGAGGGCGAGCGGACGCTCGCGGAGCACGGCGCCACGCCCATCCGCTACCTCGACGCGCTCGGCGTGCTCGGACCACGCATGATCGGGGTGCACTGCGTGTGGCTCGACGACGACGAGATCGCACTGATGGGGGCGCGCGGCGCGGCGCTCGCCTACTGCCCGAGCTCCAACATGTTCCTTGGTGACGGCATCACGCGCATCCCGGAATTGCGCTCCGCAGGCGTGCGGATCGCGCTCGGGACCGACGGTGGCTCGACCAACAACCGGCTCTCCGTCTTCGAGGAGATGCGCATGGCCTCGCTGCTCCAGCGCGTCCGCCTCCTCGACGGCTCGGCGCTCGACGCCGAGTGCGCGTTCGCGATGGGGACGCGTGCGGGCGCCTCGATCCTCGATCTCGACGCCGGCGTCATCGAGCCCGGCAAGCTCGCCGACCTGGTCGCCGTGAACCTCGACGACCCCTCCCTCCACCCGCGCACCGACCTCCTCAAGGCCGTGGTCTACGCGATGTCGTCCCGAGCCGTCAGCGACGTCTGGGTGCACGGACGACAGGTGGTCGCGTCGGGGCGCCTCACGACCGTGGACGAGCGCGAGCTCCTCGCGCGCGTCACGGAGCTGACCAAGGGATGGTCGATCTCGACGGCGGCCCGCTGAGCCTCGAGGCGGTCGAGGCCGTCGCCCGCCGCGGCGAGGAGGTTCGCCTGGCGCCCGGCCCGGCGCGCGCGCTCGTCGCGGGGCGGCGTTTCGTGGAGGGGCTCGCCGCGAGCGCGACGCCGATCTACGGCATCACGACCGGCGTCGGCAAGCTCAAGGACGTCGTCATCCCGCCGGCCGAGCGCGCCGAGCTCCAGCGGAACCTCGTGCTGAGCCATGCAGGGGGCGTGGGCGCGCCCCTCGGCGAGGAAGAGGTTCGCGCCGTCATGCTCCTGCTCGCCGCCTCACTCGCGCGCGGCGCCTCGGGCGTGCGCCCGGCCGTCGTCGAGACGCTGCTCGCCTGCCTGAACCGGCGCGTGCAGCCCTTCGTCCCCGAGCAGGGGTCGGTGGGCTCGTCGGGGGACCTGGTGCCACTCGCGCACGTCGCCGCGTGTCTCATCGGCGAGGGCGAGGCCTGGCTCGACGGGCGGCGCGTGCCCGCGCGAGAGGCGCTCGCGCGCGCGGGGCTCCCCGGGCTGGTCCTCGAGGCGAAGGAGGGCCTGGCCCTCCTGAACGGGACCCACCTGATGACGGCGCTCGCGGCGCTCGCCGTCACCGACGCGCTCCGTCTGGTCCGCCTCGCCGACGTCGCGGGGGCGATGTCGCTCGAGGCGCTGATGGGGACGAACGCGGCGTTCGACGAGCGGATCCACCGGCTCCGGCCGCACCCGGGACAGCTCGCGTCCGCGGCGAACCTGCGCCGACTGACGGCCGAGAGCGGGATCATCGCGTCGCACCGCGACTGCACCCGCGTGCAGGACGCGTACAGCCTGCGCTGCATGCCGCAGGTCCACGGGGCGGCGCGCGAGGCGCTCGGCTTCGCGCGGGCCGTGGTCGAGCGCGAGCTCGGGAGCGTCTCGGACAATCCGCTCGTGTTTCCGGCGGACGGCGCGGTCCTGAGCGGCGGGAACTTCCACGGCGAGGTGCTGGGGCTCGTCCTCGACACGCTGGCGATCGGCCTCGCCCAGCTCACCGGCATCGCCGAGCGCCGCGTCGACCGCCTCGTGAACCCGCTGACCTCCGAGGGGCTCCCGCCCTTCCTGTCGCCGCACGGCGGACTGCATTCGGGGTACATGCTCGCCCAATACGTCGCCGCCGCGCTCGTCGCCGAGATGAAGACGCTCGCGCATCCGGCCAGCGTCGACTCCATTCCCACCTCCGGGCTCCAGGAGGACTACAACTCGATGGGCGCCGGCGCGGCGCTGAAGCTCCGACGGGCGCTCGGCCTCGTGCGCCACGTGCTCGCGATCGAGCTCCTGGTCGCCGCGCAGGCGCTCGACCTGCGCGCGCCCCTCGCGCCCGGCCGCGGCAGCGCGGCGGCCCGCGCGGCCGTCCGCCGGCGCGTCGCGCCGCTCGGCGGCGACCGCTACCTCAAGGCCGATCTCGACGCGGCGCGCGCCTTCGTCGAGGACGGAAGCGTGCTCGCGGCGGTCGAGACCGCCCTCGGCCCGCTCGGGTGAGCGCGAGCGTCCGCGCGCTCGTCCTGGCGGCCCTGCTCGTCGCCTCGGCCGTGCGTGCGGCGCCACCGCGCGAGTGGGTGCTCGGCCCGACGGGCAGAGGCGCCGCCCAGTGGACGGAGCGTGACGGCCGGCTGATCTACCGGGGCGGCGCCACCGTCGGGTGGGCGCTCGTCAAGGACACGTCGGTCAGCAACGGGTTCGTCCAGGTGCGCTTTCGTTCCGTCGGCGGCCGCGAGGACCGCGCGGGCGGCGTCATCTGGCGCTGGCGCGACCCGCGCAACTACTACGTCGCCCGCGCCCACGCGCTGGCCGGCAACGTCCAGGCCTTCAGGGTGGTGGATGGCCGGCGCGACGACCTCGTTCCCCACGGCGGGGCGACCGGCTTCGACAGCCGCGGCGCCACGTCGCGGGCCTGGCACACGCTGCGGGTGGACTTCGCGGGCGCCGAGTTCCTGGTGTCGCTCGACGGTCGGCGACTCTTCACGGTGCGCGACGATGCGCTCGAGGGCCCGGGCGCGGTGGGGCTCTGGTCGAAGGCCGACAGCGTGACCGAGTTCGAGCGATTCGAGTACAGCGCGGACTGAGACGCCGACCGGTGCGTCGGCGCTCAGCCCGGGCGTTTCAGGGAGACGACGGTGTCGCGCGCCGCGGGCGCCGCCTCGACCGAGTGGGCCTTGGTCATGCGACAGTGGCCCTCGAAGAGCACGCCCTCTTCGATCACCACGACGGGCGCCTCGACGTCACCGAAGACGCGCGCCGTGCCGCGGATCTCGACGCGCTCGGAGCCCAGGACGTTGCCGACGACCTCGCCGTTGATCAGCACGATGCCGGCACGGATCGCGGCGTTGACCACGCCTTTCTCGCCGACGATGAGGGTGTCGTTCGAGACGATCTCGCCCCGAAAGCGTCCGTTCAGCATGACGGTGCCGGTGAAGGTGTACTTCCCTTCGATCTCTGAGCCCTCGTCGATGAACGCGGTGAGGTCGCTCGGCTTGCCCGCGGGCTTCGTGCGCTTCTTCCCGAACATAGTCGCTGCTCCGCGCGCCGCGGGTTACCGCTGCGCGGTCTGCTGGCCCGCCCGCTTGTCTTCGATCAGGTAGACCGGCCGCTGGGCGCTCGGCTGGCCGTTCATCTTCGTCACGTTGCCGTTGAAGAAGCCCCCCTTCGAGATCACGAGCGAGTCGGTCTGGATGTTGCCGTTGACCCGACCCGTCTCCGTGATCTCCACGTCGCCGGTGGCCACCATGTTGCCCTCGTAGCGGCCCATGATGATCGCGTCCACCGTCTTGACGTTCGCGTTGACGGCGCCCTTCCCGCCGATGACGAGCTTGACGCCGACGTTGAGCTCGCCGCCGACCTCGCACTCGATCTGGATCGAGTCCGCGATCTCGAACTTCCCCTCCATGCGCGCGTGGTCGCCGACGACCGTCAGCAGCGGGACGGGGGTGGCGGGCTTGCCGCCGTCCGGCGCCTGCGGGGCGGCCTTCTGCGGAGCCTTCTTGTCTCCGAACATCGGGGGCCTCCTGCGTTGGTAAGACCGCTCGGGTGAGCGCAGAAACTCAGAGTAGGGCTCGCGCCCCGGAGGTGTCAACTTCGGCGTGGCCTATACATCCGGTTGGGGCGACGCGGACCGAAGCACCATCGTGCTGTGGGCGGCCCCGCTCGATTCGAGCGCCGGCGTGGGAATGCGAAGCCGCAGGGCGTCCGACGCCCGAGGCGAGCCTGAGTGAGTCGGCGCAGCCGATCCTGGGGGGAGGGTTCGGAAGGGGGGCGAAGCCCCCCTCCGAGGCAACTAGAAGGACCGGATCAGGCGCTCGACCCGTTCGTCGTGCGACTGGAACGGGTCCTTGCAGAGGATCGTCTCGCGCTCCGGATCGTTGAGCTTGAGGTAGACCCAGTCCACCCGGTAGTCCTTGCCCTTGAGGTTGGCCTGCCGGATGAACTCGCCGCGGAGGCGCGCGCGCGTGGTCTGCGGCGGCACGTGCTTGGCCTGCTCGATGGTCTCGTCATCGGTGATCCGGTCGACGTGGTCGTTGGCGACCAGGCGGTAGTAGACGCCCTTGTCGGGGCGGATGTCATGGTACTGAAGATCCAGGAGCGAGACCTTGGGGTCACGCCACGTCAGCCGGTGGCGGTTCATGTAGTTCTCGATGAGCTG
>QHSA01000132.1 GCA_003220315.1 Candidatus Rokuibacteriota bacterium | reverse complement strand
CGGCGGCCGCGAGGCCGGTTCGGTCGGCGGGTCGCCTGAGACGACGCGCGACCCGGTGCCGCCTTGCAAATCGCGTTTCGTTCCAGCCGCGGGCCGCTCGAGCGCCGCGACGACACGCGCCAGCACCGCCTCCACGCCGATGCCGGCCAGGGTGCGGTCCGGGCTCTGGAGCGCCCGGTGGAGCTGCCCCCATGGGCCGTTACGCTCGGCGGAGGTCGGTCCGTAGAGCCCGACACACGCCACGCCGAGGGCGGCGGCAAGGTGGAGGGGCCCGGTGTCGCTCCCGACGACGACCGTCGCTCGCCGGAGCAGCGCGATGAGCTCCGCGATCGTGCTTGCTGGCGCGAGCTCTATCAGGCCTCCGCGCGCCGAGTCCACGATCGCCTTCGCGGTCTCGCGCTCCCCCGGGCCCCAGCCGACGAGCACCGGCCCGCTGGTCTCCGCGGTGAGGCGCGCGGCGAGGGCGGCGAAGCGGTCGGCAGACCAGCGCTTGGCGGCCCGCCCGGCGCCTGGCAGGAGGACGACGAGCCGGTCGCGGGGCTCTACGCCCCAGCGCGCCAAGAAGGCGTCGACCCGGGCCTCGGCGGCCGAGTCCCGCGGCAACGGGAACTCGATCGCGGCGGGCCGGACGCCGAGCGGCTCGAGCAGCGCGAGGTACTGCTCGACCACGTGGCGCGCGGAGGCGGGCGGCGTCACGTGGCGGTTCGTGAAGAGCGCGCTGAGGCGCTCGCGGCAGAGCCGAGCGGCGAAGCCGATCCGGAGCGGGGCGCGCGTCGCGGCCGTCAGCAGCCCGCTCTTCAGGAGCCCCTGCAGATCGAGGGCGACGTCGAAGCGCGCCGCGCGAAGCTCTCGCGCGAGCTCGCTGAGGGCGCCGCCCGCGGTCGCGAGATCGAGGGGCGTGAGCGCCCGCCGCCAACCCCGGGTGTCCACCGGAATGACCGCGTCCAGAACCCCGTTGCCCGTGAGCAGCGCCGCCTCGCGTCGCTCCACGACCCAGGCGAGGCGGGCGCGCGGCAGCCGCCCGCGGAGCGCCGCCGCGACCGGCAGCGCGTGGACGACGTCACCGAGCGAAGAGAGCTTGACGAGCGCGATGTTCACCGGAAGCGCTCGACGATCCGTGAGATCAGGTCCCGCGTGGAGTGATCTTTCGCGTCGCCGACGACCGCCACCTTTCCCCCCACCGCGCGCACGGCTCCGACCTCGGGCACCGACTCGGCGGTGTAGTCGGTCCCCTTGGCGTGGACGTGGGGCCTGAGCGACGCGATGAGCCGGTCGGCTGTGTCGTCGTCGAAGACGACGACGTGGTCGACGTCGCGAAGCGACGACACGAGCTCGGCGCGCTCCGCGGCGGGCATGAGCGGCCGCCCCGGGCCCTTCAGGCGCGCCACCGCGGCGTCCGAGTTGATCCCGACGAAGAGCACGTCGCCGAGTCGCCGGGCCGCGCGAAGGTAGCGGACGTGGCCGACGTGCAGGAGGTCGAAGCAGCCGTTCGCGAGGACGATGCGTCGGCCCTCGGTCCGGAGCCGCGCGGCGAGGGCGGCCGCTTCGTCGAGGGTCATGCCGGGCCCGTCACGGCCCCGCGTCGAGACCGAGCGCGCCCCGCAACTCCGAGCGCGAGACCGTGGCGGTGCCGCGCTTCATCACGACGATCCCGCCCGCGACGTTCGCGAGCGCCGCGGCCTCGGCGGGTGCGGCCCGACAGGCCAGCGCGAGCGTGAAGGTGCTGATGACGGTGTCGCCCGCGCCGGTGACGTCGGCGATCTCGTCGGTCCCGTGGATGGGGATGAAGGTCGTGGCGCCGTCCCGCTCGAAGAGCGCCATCCCGCGACTGCCCCGGGTGACCAGGAGCATCCGCGCGTCGAGCCGCTCGAGCAGCTGGCGCCCGGCCTTCTCGACGGCCAGCTCGTCGTCGACGGGCATGCCCGTGAGCTGCTCGAGCTCCGCCTCGTTGGGCGTGGCCGCCGTGGTGCCCGTGAAGCGCGGGAGCTGATAGCGGCTGTCGACCGTGACGATCGCGTTCGCCCGGCGCGCGACCGCCTTGACGCGCTCGAAGACGCGCGGCGTGACCGTTCCGTAGCCGTAGTCCGAGACGAGGATCGCGTCGGCGCGCGCCGCGAGCGTCGTGAGGCGGGTCAGCACGGCGTCCTCGGTCGTCGGCATGAGCTCACCCGCCGGCTCGCGGTCGAGGCGGACCACCTGCTGGCGCGTCGCCTGATAGCCGCCGGCCATGATGCGCGTCTTCACGGGGGTCATGCGACCCGCCTCCGTCACGAGGCCGTCGGTCGGGATCCCGGCGGCGCGGAACAGCGCGAGCAGCTCCTCGCCCGCCCCGTCGCGGCCGATCACTCCGATCGGGATCACCCGCGCTCCGAGCGCGTGCACGTTGTGCGCCGCGTTCGCCCCACCGCCCAAGAGCACCTCGCGCTCGGAAAAACGAAGGATCAGGACCGGTGCCTCGCGCGAGATCCGTGTGGGCTTGCCGAAGAGATACTCGTCGGCGATCAGGTCACCGATGGCGATGACCGTGCGCGCGACGAAGGCGTCGACGATGTCGCGCGTCCCGCTCGGCGCCTCGCTCACGGGGAGCGCCGCAAGAGCACCCAGTCGACGGCGGCGCAGAGGTCGTCGGCCACGTGATCGGGAGGGACCGTGAAGGTCGAGCGCCGGTGCTCCCACTCGCCGCGTCCGTACCCGGTCAGGACGAGGACGCTCCGCGCCCCGACGGCGCGTGCCGCCACGAGATCGGAGGGCTTGTCGCCGATCAGCGTGGCTTGCGTGAGGTCCAGTCCGTGATCGGCGGCGGCGCGGTAGAGGAGCCCGGGTCGGGGCTTGCGGCAATCGCAGACCGTCCGGTACGGGGGCGCGCCCTCGTCGGGATGGTGCGGGCAGACGTAGACGCCGTCCAGGTAGGCGCCTTCCTCTTTGAGCATCGTGACGAGTGCCGCGTTCACCGCTGCGAGCACCTCCTCCGAGAAATATCCGCGCGCCACGCCTGCCTGGTTGGTCACCACGACGGCCGCGATACCGGCCTGGTTCAGGCGGCGGATCGCCTGGGCTGATCGGGGCAGAAGTCGCAGCCGGCTGGGATGGTTGACGTAGCCCACTTCCTCCGTGAGCGTCCCGTCACGATCGATGAAGACCGCGGGGCGCGAACCCACACGGCGAGTTTAAGCCGCGTGCCCATATCTCTCAAGGAAAATCGCACGTTGCGGCCGTGATTCGACGATAGATCCCGGCGAATCCGGCGACCTGCGCGGCGAAGGTGAAGGGCTCCGCGGCGCGGCGCGCGGCCTCCGCGAGCTCGGCCGGGTTCCGCTCGCGCAGGCGCCCGAGGGCTGTCGCCACGGCGCCGGCATCGCGCGGATCCACCACGGCGCCGCTTCCCCCGTCGACGATCGCCTCGGCGCCGCCGGCCGCGGCGCTCGCGACGACCGGGACCCCGGACGCGAGCGCCTCCAGATGGACGTTGCCGAAGGGCTCGTACCGGCTCGGCAGAACGACGACGTCCGCCGCGGCGTACCAGCGCTCGATGTCGGGCCGCGGACCGAGCCACGTGATGCGACCGTCCACGCCGAGGCGGACGGCGCGGTCCCGGAACGACCGGATGGAGCCCTTCCCGACGACGATGAGGCGGCTCGAGCGGTCCGAGAGGACGGCGAGCGCGTCGACCGCCGTGGCGAGCCCCTTGCGCTCGAAGCCGCTCCCGACGAAGAGGAGGGTCCACGCGTCGGCGGCCACACCGATCTCGGCACGGGCGGCGCGCCGCTCGGCGTGCCGGTTCCGCGGGTGGAACCGCTCGAGATCCACGCCGTTGTAGACGATCGAGAGACGCTCGCCGGCGACGCCGTAGAGGCCGGCGATCTCCGCGGCGCCGCGCCGGGAGATCGCGACGATGTGCGGGGTCGTCGCGAACACGCGCCGCTCGAGCCCGAGCACGACGCGGTGGAACAGGGAGCGGCGTCCGCGGGCGGCGCCGATACTCTCGAGGTACGCGCGGTGGCAGCCCTCCCCCGCCCGGTAGATGTCCTGGCGGAGCGTGCGCTCGTGGCTCTGCACGACGTCCCAGCCGCCGCCGGCGACGACGACACGCGCCAGCGCGGCGAGGGCGAGGACGCGGACCGCTGACGGGAGCGGCGGGAGCGGGAGCACGTGATGGGCGACGCCCGCGATCGGTCGCTGGCCCGGCGGGCTGAGGACGTGGACGTCGTAGCCGTGCGCGGCGAGCGCGGTGACCAGCCCGGCCGTCGCGCGCTCGACGCCGCCGTGGAAGACGAAGGGGCGGGCGACGATCAGGAGGCGCACTGTAGCGGGGGCCGCGGGGCCGGCGCGATCGGTGGGTGGCCTGAGACGAGGAGCGACCCGGCTGCGTTCCGCATGCCGCAACTCATTCCACGTAAAGGGGACCGCGGGCCCGGCGCATTCGGTGGGTGGCCTGACACGAGGTGCGACCCGGCTGCGTTCCGCATGCCGCCTTTCACTCCACCGAGGGGCACATCAAGGCCGTCCGCGTGCCGCGAGTCGGTCGATCAATGGGAACAACACGGCCCGGGCGGCGCGGAAGCTGTATCGCTCGTCGCAGCGCCGGCGGGCCCGGGCCCCGAGCTCGCGCGCCTCGTCCGGGCGCTCGAGCAGGCGCCGGATCGCCGCCGCGAGCCCGCGCGGGTCCCCCGGCGCCACGACGAGCCCGCAGCCGTCGAGGATCTCGGGGATCATCGACACCGACGTGGAAACGATCGGACGCCCGAGCGCCATCGCGTCGAAGAGCTTCGCGGGCACCTGGCCCACCGTGTCCGTCGTCTCGCGCTGGGGCACCGCCACGACGTCTGCGGCGACGAGGAAACGCGGGACGTCGTCGAACGGGATCTCGCCGAACACCCGCACGTGCGGGAGCGCCGCCCAGCGCCGTGCCGCCGGACGTCCGCGGTCCGCACCGACCAGCGCGAGGACGACATCCGGCCCGAGGAGCCCCACCGCCTCGACGAGATCGTCGACGCCCTTGTAGGCCCGCGGCGTGCCGAGAAACATAACGACCTTTTCCCTCGCGACGCCGAGCGCCGCGCGCGCCCCTGCCGGGTCGTAGCGCGCCGGGTCCCAGGCGTCGGTGTCGCGCGCGTGGGGGAGCAGCACGCCACCGAAACGCTCGGCCAGGAAGCGCGACGCGGCCGTGCGAGCGTCGGCGCGTCGCACGAGGCGCTCGGTCGCCCATGTCCACGCGAGCCCGTTGGGGTCGGCGAGGTCGAGCGCTCGGCCGGCGCGGCCCCAGAGCCCGGAGCGGTACAGGAACCCGAGCTCCCAGTCGTCGATGTCGAGGAGCAGCGGACGCCGACGGCGCGAACGCGCGAGCAGGCCGAGACCGTAACTCGTCGGACGCGGCTTGGACGCGACGATGAAGTCGCCGTCGATCAGCGCGAGGAGCGCGGGCAGACGTCGAAGGAACCCCGGGTACTTCCCTGCGCGCAGGGCGCGGTACCGGACGCCGCCTCCCGCGGCGGGCTTCCAGAGCGACGGGCCGAACTGGGGACCGACCACCTCGACGTCCCAGCGCGCGGCCAGGAGACGCGCGAGCAGATCAGCGCGGCCGGCCGCGTTGTCGGAGAGATCGAAGGCGACGACCGAGATCTTCACGCAGCCGGGGCGGTGACGAGGCGCCCGTAGCGGGCCTCGAGCGCTGCGGCGAGCCGCGCGCCCGAGTAGCGGCTCTCGACCAGCGCCCGTCCCGCGTGGCCCAGTCGCTCGCGCGCGGCGGGCTCCCCGAGCAGGCGCGCGATCGCGTCGGCCAGGGCCGCGGCGTCACCGGCGGGCACGAGCGCCGCATTCACGCCATCGGTCAGCACCTCGGGCACGACGCCCACGCGGGAGGCGATCAGCGGTCGGCCAGCGGCCAGGCACTCGAAGACGACGCGCGACATGCCGTCCGACTCGAGCGGGACGTAGAGCACGAGGTCGAGCGTCGCGAGCGCGCGTGGGACGTCGTCTGCGAATCCCGAGACGGTGATCTGGGCGTCGAGGCCGGCGGTCCGGATCGCCGTGCGGATCGAGGGCTCCATCGCGCCGCGACCGACGAAGGTGAAGCGCGGGGAGAGCCCGGTGTCGGCCAGGCGCGCGGCCGCCTCGATCACGACGGTGTGGCCCTTCATCACCCGGAGCCCGGCGACCATGCCGACGAGCGGACGATCGGGCTCGCCCCCGAGCCGACGGCGAACGGCCGGGTCCGCCGGGAGCGGCCGGTACGCCTCGATGTCGGCGCCGCCCGGGAGTGTCGTCACGCGCTCGGGCTCGAGGAGCCCCGAGGCGAGGTACTGGCCGCGGATCGCGTCGGTCACCGTGACGACCCACGCGGTCGCCCGCCGGTAGAGCCAGCGGTTGGCCGCGTGCGGCCGGACCGCCTGCGCGATGTGGCGCGTGCGGACGATCGGGCGCGGCGTCCGGCTGAGTCGGTTGGCGGCGGCGGCGAGCCAGTGCTCCTTGCCGCGATGGACGTGCACGATGTCGGTCTCCGCGAGCTTCGCGACGAGGCGGCGCACGTCGGCGGCGTCGGCGAGGGGCGCGATCCCGCTCGCGAACGCGAAGGTCTCCGTGCGCCGGACCCCCAGCGACCGCGCTGGCGCGATCACCCGCGCCTCGCTTCCGGCGCGGCAGCCGAGCGTCACCTGGTGGCCGCGACGCTCGAGCTCGCGGCTCACGCGCGCGGCCCAGTAGGCGTCGGACGACCAGCCGCGGCAGGAGACGAGCTGGAGGATTCTCACACGAGGCTCCGATAGACCCGCTCGACCGTGTCGATCGACCGCTCGGGGCTGAACACGTCCTGCGCGCGCTGGCGCCCGGCGGCGCCGACCGCGCGGCCACGCTCCGGCGCCAGGAGCACGGTGGCGAGCGCGGCGCACACGCTCTCGGGGCGATCGTCCTCGATCAGGAGGCCCGTCTCGCCGTGGACGACGGTCTCGGGCAGGGCGCCCACCCGCCGTGCGACGACCGGACGACCGGCCGCCATCGCCTCGAGCGCCGCGCGACACGAGTCGTCGGAGCCCGCGGACATGAGCGCGAAACAGTCCGCCGCGCCGAGGACGAGCGGGAGGTCACGATCGCGGTAGCCGGTGAAGACGACTTGGTTCACGAGTCCGAGCTCGGCGACGAGCTGCTCGAGGTGGCCGCGCGTCTCGCCTTTGCCCACGAGGAGGAGCCGCGCCGCGGGCAGCTCCCGGAGGAGCAGCCGAAAACCCTGGAGCAGGAGGTCGTGGCCGCGGTTCGGAGCGAGCCGGGCGACCGAGACGATCACCGGCGCGTCGCCGAGCTTGAACTCGTCGCGCACCGGCCGAGGGTCGGCCTCCTCGGCGAAGCGCGCGAGGTCCGCCGAGCCCGGAATCCAGTGGACGCGCTCGGCCGCGATGCCCACCTCGCGGCAGCGCCCCTCGATCTGGCGCGAGACCGCGAAGACCGCCGCCGTGCGCCGGTAGAGCCTGACGCCGAGCCGGTCGCGCCTCACTGCGCGGAGGTTGTGGAACGTTCGCACGAGCCGCGGGCGTCCGCGACCCGAGACGGCCGGACGCGCGATCAGCCCGAGCCAGTGGTCGTGGGAATGATGGGCGTGGACGATGTCGATCCCCTCGCTCCGGATCGCGGCGCGCAGGCGCAGCGTGTCGCGGGCCGCCGCGCCCGGCGTCAGCGCGAGCCCCGGGAGCAGCTCGAGGCCCGCCTCGCGCGCCTTCGTCTCGAACCGATCGCCCGGGATCACGCCGAGGAGGACTTCGTGGCCCCGCGCTCTGAGGCCGGCCACCAGCTGGAGCGTCGGGTCCGCGCTGCCGGTCCACCAGCGGTTGGCGGCCAGGTGCAGGATCCTGAGCGGGGTCACGCGCGCACCGCGAGGAGCGCGTCGAGACGCTCGACGACGGCGGGCGCCTCGATCGCGCGCATGCACGGATGATCGATCGGGCACGTCCGGTAGAAGCACGGCGCGCACGGCACGTCGCCGCGGACCACGGCGACCGGGCCGCGCGGGGCCGTGAGCCGGGGATCGGTGGGGCCGAAGAGGGCGACGACGGGCGTCCCGAGCGCCGCGGCGAGGTGGGCGACACCGGTGTCGCCGCTCACGAGCGCGTCGAGCTCGGCGAGGAGTGCGGGGAGGAGCTCGGGACCGTCGCGCCCCGCGAGGCTCGGCGCCCGGGTCGCGCGCCCTACCGCCTCCACGAACGGCACGTCGCTCGCCGCACCGAGGAGCACCACCGTGGTTCCCCTGGCGCCGAGCAGCCGGCAGAGCTCCACGACGCACGCCGGATCCCAGACCTTGGCGCTGCCGTACGCCGCGCCCAGGTGGACGCCGACACGGCGCGCGGCGCCCACGGGCTCCGGCACCAACGCTTCCCGCATGAGCGCGCGCACGCGCCGACGCTCCGGCGACGCCGCGGCGGGCGGCTCGAGGCGCGGGGCGCGGACGTCGACCGCGACACCGAGGCGCTCGACGAGCCGCGCGTATTCGTCCACCTGGTGGAGACGGGGCTCGGGCAAGGGAACCGGGTCGGTGAGGAGCCAGCGCCGCCCACCCATGGCGAAGCCGATCCGCCGACGCGCTCCCCAGTAGAGCGCCGACGCCGCCGCCTCGAACGAGGTCGGCAAGAGCACCGCGGTCGTGCCGCCGAAGCCCCGTACGGTGTCGGCGGTGGAGAGCCGCCCGCTCCACGAGCGCGGATACGTGACGAGGACGTCGGCGAGCGCCTGATCGCCCAGGACCGCCGCCCACGGGCCCGCCAGCAGGAGCCGTTCGCCGTCGAGCGCCTGGCGGAGCGCGCGAATGGCGGGCACCGCCATCACGGTGTCCCCCAGCCAGTTCGGCAGCCGAACGATCACGCTTTCGGGCACGCGCGCTCGAAGGCGGCCCGCCAGAGGTCCTCGCCCGTGGTGAGAACGAGGCGGATCGACAAGACGTAGAGGGGCCGGCGCGGCAGGGGCAGCTTTCTCAGGCGCACCCAGTCTTTCTCGGTCGTCATCAGGCCCTCGACCTGGAGGTCGCCGGCCCGCGCGTCGAGCGTCGCGATCTCGGCGGGCGTGTACCAGTGGTGGTCGGCGAACTCGAGGAACTGCCGGACCGCGACGCCCGCCGCGCCGAGCGTCTCCTCGAACGCCCGCGGCGTCGCGATCCCGGCGAACGCGAGCACCCGCGAGCCCCTGAGCTGGTCGAGGCTCACGGGCCGCATCCGGTTCGCCTCCCAGCACTCGGCGAGCGCGTACACGGCGGTCAGGACCGGAACGCCCGGTGCCCACTCGTTGACGGCGCTCACGACGGCCGCGGCTTCTTCCGGGCGCTGGGCGCCCGTGGCGACGACCAGGTGCGCCCGGCGCAGCGCCGCCAGCGGCTCCCGCAGGGGCCCCGCCGGCAGGAGCGCGCCGTTGCCCCACGGGTTCCGCGCGCGCGCCATCACGATCTCGAGGTCCTTCTTGAGCGTGCGGTGCTGGAACGCGTCGTCGAGAACGACCGCGGTCACGCCGAATCGCTGAACCGCGAGGCGCGCCGAGTCGTAACGCTTCGAGCCGACGACCACCGGCACGCCGGGCAGGCGCCGCGCCAGGAGGAACGGCTCGTCGCCCGCCTCCTCGGCGTCGAGCCGGATCGACGCCGCGTCGGCGACGACCTGGACGCCACCGGTCCGGCGGCCGTAGCCGCGACTGACGACCGCGGGCCGGTACCCGAGGTCGGTCAGCGTCTGGACGGCGACCTCCACCGCCGGCGTCTTGCCGGTGCCGCCGACGGTCAGGTTGCCGACGGAAACGACGGGTACCGGGAGCGCGCGCGACTTGAGGACGCCGCGCGCGTAGAGCCACTCGCGCGCGCCGAGGAGACCACTGTATCCCTTGCCCGCGGCGCCGAGGAGCCTCGCCGGGCCCTTCGGGAACCCCTCCTCCCAGCCCCGAAGGAAGCGCGGGCCGCCGTCCTTCACGGGTGGTCCCCCGGGACCAGGAAGCGGCTGACGAGCTCCAGCGTCTCGCGCACGGCGCCGCGGTGCGACGCCGCGGCTTCGTACGCCGCGTCCCCGAGCTTGGCCCTGAGGCCCGCGTCCGAGAGGAGCCGCGCGAGCTCACGGCCGAGCTCCCCTGCGTCTCGCACCACGACCGCGGCGCCCGCCGCCTCGAGGAGCGCCGCCGACTCCCGGAAGTTCTCCGTGTGCGGCCCCATGAGCACGGGCTTCCGCCGGAGGGCGGGTTCCAGCATGTTGTGGCCGCCGAAGGGGACGAGGCTCCCGCCGACGAAGACGACGTCGGCGACGGTGTAGAGCGGCGCCAGCTCACCGACCGTGTCGAGCACGACGACGGCGTCCCGCCCGCGCGCGCGCCCGAGCTCGCTGCGGAGCACCGCGGGCCAGCCTCGGCCGGTGACGAGTGCCTGGACCTCCTCCGCCCGCTCCGGATGACGGGGCGCGATCACCAGCGCGAGCTCGGGGCACTCCCGGAGCGCCGTGCGATGCGCCTCGAGCACCATTTCCTCTTCGCCGCGATGCGTGCTCCCCGCGATCCACACGCGGCGGTTCGGCCCGAAGCCGAGCAGCCGGCGCCAGAGGTCCGCCGAGCCCGCCGTGTCGGACAGCGGCTCGTGCTTGATGTTGCCGGTGACGACGACGCGCTCCGGGCTGACGCCGAGGGCGATGATCCGCCGCGCGTCCTCGGCTGACTGCATGGCGAAGACCCGCACGTCGGCGAGGACGGGGCGCATGAGGCCGCGCAGGAGGTGGTACCGACGGTACGAACGATCCGAGATCCTTCCGTTGGCGATCATGACCGGCACGCCCCGCGCGGCGAGGGTCCGCAGCATGTTCGGCCAGAGCTCGGTCTCCATGCACACGAGGAACGCCGGGTCGAGCTCGGCGACGAATCGCCGCGTCGCCCACGGGAGGTCGAGCGGGAAGAACCGGTGGGTCGCGAGCCGCGCGTAGCGCTCACGCACGACCCTCGCCCCGGTCTCGGTCACCGTCGTCACCACCAGCGGCAGGTCGGGGCAGAGCCGGCGGAGCCCGTCGACGAGCGGCGCGGCGGCGATGGCTTCACCGACGGAGACGGCGTGGAGCCAGGCGGCGCGCGCGTGGGCGCGGCGCCTGGGGCCGCCGAAGCCGAGCCGCGCACGCACGTTGAGGCGCCCGCCGCGGCGCACGAATCGGACCACCGCGGCCGGCGCGTAGAAGAGCACGAGCGCCAGGAGCACCACCGCCGTGTAGAGCGCGTACATCACGCGGCCAAGAGCCTCTCGGCCGCGGCCGTCGCGTCGTCGAGGTGCCGTGCGACATCCTTCATGGCGCGCTCGTGCTCGGCGTCGCGCGCCACCGGAATCGGCGGGCCGAAGACGACCGCGCATCGCGCGAAGGGCCAAGGGATCATGAACGCGTCCCAGCTCCGGAGCCGGAGCGCGGGCCGCGCCGCGACGGCGAGCGGCACGATCGGCGCACCGGTGAGCGCGGCGAGCGTCACCACTCCGGGCTGGAGCTGTCCGCGCGGCCCCCGCGGGCCGTCGGGAACGACGGCGATGTCGCGCCCGCGCCGCACCGCCGCCACGAGCGCGCGCCCCGCCTCACGGCCGCCGCGCGACGTGGAGCCGCGCACGCTGTCGAGACCGAACCGGGACAGATAGCGCGCCACGATCTCCCCGTCCCGGGAGCGACTCACGAGCACCGTCGCGGCCCGGGCGCCGTGGCTCGCGCGGAGCCGCTCGTTGATCCACGGCACCATGAGGACCTGACCGTGCCACACGGCATAGATGACGGGACGGCCGGGGGCCCAGTGGCGCCCCACGGCCTCGGTGCCCGCCACGGTCAGACGGAGCGTCGTCCCGAGCACTCGCACGAGGGTTGCGGCGATCGGCGGCGCCAGCGGGCCGGCGACACGGGCGAGCGCGCTCACGACACCACTCCCGCCTCGGAGAGCACGAGGCGCGCGGCGCGCGCGCCGACGCCGGGCGCGCCGAGCTGGCCCTGGAGCTCGCTGAACGCGGCCCGTTGAGTGTCCAGAGCGCCCGGGGTGTCGAGCAGCCGCAGGGCCTCGCGACCGAGACGCTCGCCCGTCGCGGCCTCCTGGGTGAGCTCCGGCACGACCGCGCGCCCGAGCGTCAGGTTCGGCAGGCTGATCCACGGCACGCGCATCAGCGACCGGACCATGAGCTCGGTCAGGCGCGACACGCGGTAGCAGACGACCATGGGCGTGCCGAGCAGCGCCGCCTCGAGCGTCGCCGTGCCCGAGGCCACCAGGAGCAGGTCCGCCGCCCTCATCACGGCGTGGGTCCGGTCGTGGGCGATCGCCACCGGGCCCCCGGCGCCGAGCCGGCGCTCGACCGCCGTGAGCTCGACCGTCGGCGCCAGCGCGAGCACGAAGCGCGCCTCGCGTCGCGCCGCGCCGATGGCCGTGACTCCCTCGCGCATCGCGGGCAGCACTCGCTCCACCTCCTCGCGGCGACTGCCGGGCAGAAGCCCGATCACGAGCGCCCGGTCGTCGAGGCCGAGCTGGCGCCTCGCGGCCGCCCGGTCGGGCGCGCCGGCGAGCGCGTCGAGGAGCGGATGGCCGACGAACTCGACGGGGACGCCCGCGCGCCGATAGAGGGCAGTCTCGAACGGAAAGACCGCGAGCACGAGCGAGATCACACGGCGGATCGTCTTGACGCGCCACGACCGCCACACCCAGACCTGGGGCGGGATGAAATAGACGACGGGGACGCCCGCCCGACGCGCCGCCCGCGCCAGGCGCAGGTTGAACTCGGGAGAGTCGATCACGACGAGGACGCGGGGCCGGCGGGCGCCATCGAGCGCCCTGCGGAGCCGCCGGTAGGCGCGGTAGAACACCGGGATTCGGTTCAGCGCCTCGGTCCCGCCGGCGACCGCGGCGGCGGTGACGTCGACGAGCAGATCCATGCCAGCGTCGGCCATGCGCGCGCCGCCCATCCCGTAGAGACGGTACCCAGGCGCCTCTGCCCGGAGCGCCCGGCACAGCGCCGCGCCGTGCAGATCCCCCGAGGCCTCGCCAGCGGCGAGCATGATCGACGGAGCGTCGCCTGGCGCCCTAGACACCGACGAACGCCATCCCGACCAGGTCGGCGTGCCGCAGGCTCGCCTCCCTGTCGACGACCAGCACACGTCCAGCCTCGATGGCCACCACCGACGCGCGGCCGTCCGCGGCGGCCGCAAGGCTCTCCGGGCCGACCACGGGCGTGTCGAAACGGTAGTCGTGGCTGGGCGCCACCGCCTTGACGATCACCGCGCCCGGCCCGGCGAGTGCGGTGCCGCGCCGGATCGCTTCGGTGGTCCCTTCGAGGGCCTCGACGGCCGCGACCGCCCCCCGGCGGAGCACGACGGTCTGGCCGATTCGCGCCTCCGCCGCCTCACGAGCGAGGCTCAGGCCGTGCTCGATGTCGGCCCGCTCCTCTCCCGTCGGCGCTCGCGCCGACCAGCAGCCCGCCGCGGCCAGGCCGTCGCCCAGGAACCCGCGCTGATCGAGGAGCGTGATCTCCATCTCCGCCAGCGTCTGCACGATCGCGTCGAGGATTCGCACGTCCGTCAAAGTACCCGCGCGCTCCGCCATCCCCGCAAATGTCGAGTCGGCCCGGCGGGCGCCGAGCACGTCCCGGAACCAGAACTTCCCGCCGAGCAGAACTGCCCCGACGTCCTCCTCGCGGAGCGCCTGGAGCACGGCGCCGAGCTCGGTGACCCGACTCGGGATCACGCGGTCGGCGGAGGGACCGACGCCGGGGGCGTCGTCGAAGGCAAACGCCACGACGCGCCAACCCTGGCGCCGGGCCTCCGTCGCCATGCGCGCCGGCAGCGGACCGGCGCCACACATCAGGCCGAGTGATCGCTCCACGGCAGGGTGCTCGGGTAGACGACCTCGCCGCGCCCGTCCCGGATCATACGCTCGATCTCGAGGGCGATCGCCAGCGAGCGAACGTCCTCCTCCGGTGCCAAGACGCCCGGCTGCCCCGCACGCGCCCGCTTCACCGCCCGGGCGAGGTGGAGGATCTCGAGCTTCAGCGGATTGTCCTTGTGCACCTGGACGTGCTCGACGAAGGAGGCGCGGCGGTAGCGGATCGACTCCCTGTTCAGCGTGTACTCCTGCGCGGCGCGTCGGTGGATGCGGATGTCCTGCTCGGAGTAGTCGAGGACGACGTACGCGTCCGGCTGCGTGACCGCGAGCGTGCGGATCTTCTCCTCGGTCGCGCGGCTCGCCGTGATGATCGCGAGCGTCCCGGACTCGAACGCGATCTGCACGGTCGCCACGTCCACCGACCCCGAGTGCACCGTCGCGCCCATCGCCGTCAGGCGCCGCGGTGGCGAGTCGACGAGGCCCAGGACGATGTCGAGGTCGTGGATCATCAGGTCCATCACGACCGTGTCCTTCTGGACACGCGGCTCGAAGGGGCCGAGCCGGCGCGACTCGACGAGGAGCGGCGCCTCGACGATCTTCTTGAGCTCCTGCACGGCGCCGTTGAACCGCTCGACGTGGCCGACGTGGAGGATGGCGCCGGTGCGGCGCGCGATCGCAAACAGCTCGCGCGCCTCCTCGAGCGTCGGCGTGATCGGCTTCTCCAGAAGCACGCTCACCCCCGCCTCGAGGAAGTCGCTCGCGACCTGAAAGTGCTGCTCGGTCGGCACCGCGACGCTCACGAGGTCGACTCGGCCGATCAGGTCGCGATGGTCGGCGAACGCACGCGTGTCGTAGTGCGCGGCGACCCGCGTGGCGCGGTCGCGATCCACGTCGACCACGCCGGCGAGCTCGATGTCCCACAGCTCGGCGTAGACGAGGATGTGGTACTGGCCCATGTGGCCCGCGCCCACCACGCCCGCGCGCAGCCGCCCGTCCGCGTGCGCGATCACACCCGCTCGCTCTCGGGCTCGGGCGTGACGTCGCCTCCCTCGCCCGCGCCGCGCCGTGGCGGGCCGCAAACCCCGTGCCGTGCGCCCGCGATGAATTCCGAGAGCCGGACGACGGGCGGCAACGCGGGCAGCTCGCTCCGGATCCGCTCGAGCGCCTTCTGGGGGGCGAGCCCCGAGCGATAGAGGAGACGGTACGCGTCCTGGAGCACCCGGCGCTCGGCGGCGGGCATCCCGGCGCGCCGGAGCCCGACGACGTTGACCCCGCGGACGACCGCCGGGCTCCCGTCGACGAGCATGTAGGGTGGCACGTCCGCGTTCACCTTCGACACACCACCTACGTAGGCGTAGGCGCCGATTCGCGTGAAGGGCACCATGCCCGTGAGCCCGCCGATCGTCGCGCACTCGCCGATCTCGCAGTGACCCGTGATCCCGGCGTAGTTGATGATGATCGCGCCGTCGCCGACCTTGCAATCGTGGGCGATGTGGCTCATGGCCATGACGAGGCAGCCGGCGCCGACGTCGGTCCATCCGTCGGCACGCGTCGCGCGGTGGATCGTCACGTACTCGCGAACCACGGTCTTGGCACCGATCCTGACCCCGGAGGGGGTGCCCTCCTTGAATTTCAAGTCTTGCGGCCGGCCACCCAGGATGGAGCCGTGGCCGATCTTCACGCCGGGCGCGAGCTCCACGCGCCCCTCGAGCACACAGTGGTGACCGATCTCCACGTCGGCGCCGACCGTCACCGCGGGCCCGATGATCGAGAACGCACCGATTCTGGCCGCCGGATGGACTCGCGCCCCGGGGTCGACGAGCGCGGTCGGATGGACGGCGTCGGCCATCAGGCGCCTCCCGCGCCGAGCCGCGCCTCGAGCTGCGCGAGCCGCCGCTCCGCGCTGCGCAGGCGCCGCGCGAGCTCCGGCAGCTCACCCTCGAGGACGAAGATGCGCTTGGCCTCGATCAGCGGGCGCGCCGGCGTGCCGAACACCTTCTCGCCCGGCGCGACGTCGCGGGCGAGGCCCGATTGCGCGGCGACGACAGCGCCGTCACCGATCGTGAGATGGTCGGCGACGCCCACCTGGCCGGCGAGCACGACACCCCGGCCGACCCGGCACGACCCGGAGATCCCCACCTGGGCGACGATGATCGAGTGCTCGCCGATCTCGACGTTGTGACCGATCTGCACGAGGTTGTCGATCTTGGTCCCGCGGCGGATGATCGTCTGCCCCAGGGTGGCACGGTCGACGGTCGCGTTGGCGCCGATCTCGACGTCGTCCTCGACCACCACGGAGCCGACCTGCGGGATCTTCCGGTGCGCTTCGCCGTCGAAGGCGTAGCCGAAGCCGTCGGCGCCGATCACCGCGCCCGGGTGGACCACGACGCGCTTGCCGAGCCTCACCCGGGCGCAGACGGCCACGCGCGCGTGCACGACCGACGCCTCGCCGACCTCGGCGCCCGCCCCGACGAACGCCAGCGGACCGATCCTGACGTGGGGCCCGATGACGGCGCCCGACTCGATCACGGCGAGCGCCCCGACCGTGGCGGTCGGCGCGACGCTCGCGTCGCGGGCGACGACTGCTGACGGGGCGACGCCGGCGACCGCCTCCGCGGGCGGGTGGAACAGGGTGAGCAGCTCGATCAGCGCCTGCTGGGGCGCGGGCACGCGCAGCACCGGGGCGGGCAGGCCCGACACCTCGGGCCCCGCCAGGAAGGCGCCCGCGCGCGAGGCCTTCGCCGCCTCGACGTAGCGAGCGTCGACAAGGAAAGAAATCTGATCGGGGCCCGCGCTCTCGAGCGGCGCGACCCCGATCACGACGGCTGCCGCGTCGCCCTCCAGCGTGGCGTGGAGGGCGCGGGCGAGCTCACGAAGGGTGAACCCGGCTCCCATGGCCATCGGCCGCCTACTTTTTGTCCTTGCCCGCGTTCTGCTGATCGTACGCCCGGATGATCTCGTCGGTCAGGTCCGCCTCGGGCGCGCCGTAGAGGACGGCCGCGCCGCGCTTCTCGACGATCAACACCAACCCGCGCTCCTTGCCGATCTTCTCGATGACGCCGGACAGGTCCTGGAGCACGCGCTGCAGGAGTTGCTGCTCCTTCTTCTCGAGCTCCTTCTGGAGGTCGTCGGCCAGGCGCGCGGCGTCACGGCGGTTGCGTTCGAACGCATCCTGCTTGTCGCGGCGCGCCTCCGCCGTCATCAGCGGCCCTTTCTTCTCCAGCTCGTCGCGCAGCATCTCCAGCTCCTTACGCTTGGCGTCCATCTTCTGCTGCATCCCCGCCTTCTCGCGCTCGAGCTGATCGCGGGCCGCGACGCCCGCCGCGGAGCGGACCAGGACACGCTGGACGTCGATGAACGCGATCCGGGCCACCGGCGACTGCGACCACGCCGGTGGAGAGACCGCGACGACGAGGACGGCCGTCAGCGTCAATGCATTCTGCCGGGCCCGCATGTCACCCCTCCTAGAACGGCGTGCCTACCGAGAAGTTGAACGCGCCGAAGTCCTCGCCGGCCTTGCGGTCCGGGTTGATCCCGTAGTCGACGCGGATCGGCCCGAACGGCGACTGCCACCGGATCCCGCCGCCGACCCCCTTCTTCAGATCCGTCAGATCGAACTTCGTCCCGAACCCGTACACGTTACCGACATCAAAGAACCCGGCGAGCCGGAAGCCGAACGGCAGCGGGATGATGTACTCCGCGTTGCCGAGCACCTGGGTCGAGCCGCCGATTCGCTGACCGGCGTCGTCTTTCGGCGAGATCGTGTGGAACTTGAAGCTCCGGATCGTGTTGGGCCCGCCGAGATAGAACCGCTCGAAAAGCGGCAGCGGTTTATCGGCCCAGCCGAAGCCATAGTCCGCCTCGACGCGACCGCCCAGGACGTGGCCGAACCAGACCGGGTAGAACTGGGTCGTAAACACTCCGGTCTTCACGTACTTCGAATCACCGCCGAGTCCGGCGAACTCCGCCGACACGTTGCTCTGTCCGCCCTTCGTCGGCGCGATGACGTTGTCGCGACTGTCGCGCCCCACTCCTCCCGACACCGCCGAGGTCACCTGGACCCCCTTCTGGTCTTGGAGCTCTGCCGACAGCGCCGCGACGTCGCTGAGGTTGCTGATCCGGTCGCGCGACGCCCGGTAGCCGAGGGTCCACCGCCAGTACTCGAGGAACGGGTGACCCAGCCGGAGCGCGGTTCCCAGCGTCTCGTAGCGATACTCGGTGTACTGCCGCGTGTTGCTGTACAGGTCGAATCCCCCGGAGAGGGGGCGATCGAACAGCCACGGATCCGTGAAGCTGATCACCCCTTGCTGTGTCCTGCCGCCACCGCGCAGACGCACGGCGACCTCCCAGCCACGCCCGAGGAAGTTACGCTGCGCGAGGTCGATGGTGCCGACGAAGCTGTCCACCGACGAGAAGCCGCCGCCGAGGCTGAAGATGCCTGTCGGGCGCTCGGTGACCTCGACGTTGACGATGATCTTCGTCTTGTCCGACCCTGGTTGGGTGGTGACCTCGACTTTTTCGAAGTAGCCGAGGTTCACGAGCTTCTGGCGGGCCCGGTCCTTCTTCTGCAGCGTGTAGAGGTCCCCCTCGTGGAGCGGGATCTCGCGGCGGAGGATCTTGTCCTGGCTGCGGACGTTGCCGCTGATGTTGATACGCTCGACGAACACCTCGGGCCCCTCGGTGATGTCGAACGTGATGTTGATGACGTTCTGGCCGGGGACCTGCTCCGTCTTGGGGACGACGTCCACCGATGCGCGGCCGATGGTGCCGTAGAGGTTCTCGATGCCCCTGAGGCTCTCGCGCAGCTTCGACCGCGAGAACACGTCCCCGGGCTTCACCTTCAGCTGGCGCCGGACCTCCTGCTCGGGGAAGAGCGTGATCCCGTTGAGCTTGACCTCGCCGACCTTGAACTGCGGTCCCTCGACGACCGTGAAGGTGACCGTCACGCGCGCCTTCTCACGGTCCACGGCCACATCGGTGGACTCGACGCGGGCCTGGACGTAGCCGTGGTCGTTGTAGAGCTGAATGATTCGCTCGACGTCCTCGTCGAGTCGCTGGCGCTGCACCTTGCCGCGGAGGATGAAGTACTGTCGCTCTCGGGTCGCGAGCGCGTCCTTGAGCTCGCTCTCCGTGAGCCCCTTGTTGCCCTTGAAGAGGATCCTGTCGATCTTGATCTGACGACCCTCGACGATGCTGAACACCACGCGAACGTCACCGTCGGGAAACTTCTCGACGTTCGGCGTCACCTGGACCTCGAAATACCCCTCGTCCTCGTAGAAGTCCCTGAGCTTCTCGACGGCGCGCTGGACGTCTACCGGGTTGTAGACGCTGCCCAGCTTGAGATCGACCTTGTCCTGGAGCTCCGTGGTCTTCACGGCCTTGTTCCCGGCGAAGTCGACGTCCCGGACGAACGGCCGTTCGTTGACGACGAACGTCACCTTCACCCCGCCCTCGAAGTCCTCGACCCGCACCTGCACGTCGTCGAAGAAGCCCAGGCCGAAGATCGACCGGATGTCCTCGGAGAGGAGGGTCGGGTTGAAGGGAGAGCCGACGGTGGTCTTGACCCGGCCGAGCACGACGGCCTCCTGGACCCTCCGCGCGCCCTCGACCGCGATCTCCTTGACGATGATCGGGCGCTGCTGGGGCCGCTGCGCCGCGGAGGGTGACACCGGGGCGAGCGGGGCCAAGAGAGCGACCACAATGATGAGACGGAGTCGCCCCGCGGTCGACACCGGGTTCTCAGGCGCGTGAGAACGGTGTCCTAGTGCTCTGCAAGCTCGAGCGGCGCATCGACAACCTGCGCCTCGCGGAAAGTAAAGTTCGCCCCGTCGACGTCCACCTCGATCCGGGCGCTTTCCGCGACCTGGCCGCGCACGATCGCCTCAGCCAGGGGATCCTCGATGTACTTCTGAATCGTACGGCGCAGCTGTCGCGCGCCGTAGGTCGGATCGTACCCCTTCTCGACGAGCGCCGTCTCGGCGGCAGGCGAGAGCACGAGCTCGATCCCCTTGTCGGCCAGCTGCTTGTTGATCCTCCCGATCATCAAGCGGATGATCTGCTTGATGTGGTCGAACCCGAGGGCGTGGAAGACGATGATGTCGTCGATGCGGTTCAAGAACTCCGGTCGGAACGTGCGCTTGAGCTCCTCCAGCACGCGCTCCTTCATCTTCTCGTAGGACGCCTCGTCGCTCTCCTGGAGGAACCCGGGCGACACGCGCTTCCCGATCAGGCTCGTGCCGAGGTTCGACGTCATGATCAGGATTGTGTTCTTGAAGTCGACGACGTGACCGAGCGAGTCGGTCAGCCGCCCGTCGTCCAATACTTGAAGGAGCATGTTGAACACGTCGGGGTGTGCCTTCTCGATCTCGTCGAAGAGCACGACGGAGTACGGGCGGCGCCGGACCTTCTCGGTGAGGAACCCGCCCTCCTCGTAGCCCACGTAGCCGGGCGGCGCGCCGAGCAGGCGCGACACCGAGAACTTCTCCATGTACTCCGACATATCCACCCGGATCAGCGCGTTCTCGTCGCCGAAGAGGTACTCGGCGAGCGCGCGCGCGAGCTCCGTCTTGCCGACGCCGGTCGGGCCGAGGAAGACGAACGACCCCACGGGCCGCTTCGCATCCTTCAGGCCGGCGCGCGAGCGGCGAATCGCGCGGGACACGGCGGCCACCGCGTCGTCCTGACCGATGATCCGCCCGTGGAGCGCCTCCTCCATGCGCGCGAGCTTCGCGGACTCCTTCTCTTCCAGCTTGGAGAGCGGAATGCCGGTCCAGCGGGACACGATGAACTCGATGTCCTCCTCCTCGACCGACTGGGTCCCCTTGCCCTTGTTCTTTTCCCACTCGCGCTTGAGCTCCTCCTCGCGGTGCCGGAGGATCTTCTCCTTCTCGCGAAGCGACGCGGCCTTCTCGAACTCCTGGGCCTCCAGGTACATGTCCTTCTCGCGGATGACCCGCTCGAGCTCCTTCTCGATCTCTTTGAGCTCGGGGGGTGGCGTCAGCGCCATCAGGCGCGTGCGCGAGGAGGCCTCGTCGATGACGTCGATCGCCTTGTCAGGCAGCTGACGGTCGGTGATGTAGCGGTCGGCCAGGTGGACGGCCGCGTTGATGGCCTGCTCGGTGATCTTGACCCGGTGATGCGCCTCGTACTTGTGCCGGAGGCCGCGGATGATCTCGATCGCCTCCGGCACCGTCGGGGCCTTCACGATGACCGGCTGGAAGCGGCGCTCGAGCGCACCGTCCTTCTCGATGTACTTGCGGTACTCGTCGAGCGTGGTCGCGCCGATCGTCTGGATCTCGCCGCGCGACAGGGCGGGCTTGAGCATGTTCGAGGCGTCGATCGCGCCCTCGGCCGCCCCGGCGCCGATGAGGGTGTGCAGCTCATCGAGGAAGAGGACGACGTTCTCCGATTGGCGGATCTCCTTCATCACTGCCTTGAGCCGCTCCTCGAACTGACCCCGGTACTTCGTCCCGGCGACCAGCGCACCGAGGTCGAGCTGGAGCAGCCGCTTGTTCACCAGCACGTCGGGGACGTCGTGATTGATGATCTTCTGGGCGAGGCCCTCGACGATTGCCGTCTTGCCGACGCCTGGCTCGCCGATCAGAACCGGGTTGTTCTTGGTCCGCCGGGCGAGGATCTGGATGACGCGCTCGATCTCCTGCTCGCGTCCGATGACCGGGTCGAGCTTGTTCTCGCGGGCGAGCTGCGTGAGATCGCGGGCGAATTCGTCGAGGACGGGCGTCTGCGAGCGCTTCTTCGGCCGCGGGTAGTACTGGTCGCCGAGCAGCGCCAGCGTCTCCTGCCGGACCTCGTCCAGGCGCGCGCCGAGCGACTCGAGAATCTTGGCGGCGATCGACTGGCCTTCCTTCATGAGGCCGAGGAGGAGGTGCTCGGTGCCGATGTAATTGTGACCGAGCTGGCGGGCTTCCTCGATCGAGAGCTCGAGGACGCGCTTGGCCTGCGGCGTGAACGGCACTTCACCGAACGTGAGCGTCTTGGGGAAGCCGGCCAGGGCGCGCTCGACCTCCGCCTTCACCGTCTCGAGCCGAAGGCCCAGGCGCTGGAGGACGGCGGTCGCGATTCCCTCGCCGTCCCGAATCAATCCGAGGAGGACGTGCTCTGTGCCGACGAAATCGTGACGAAACCGGCCTGCTTCCTCCCGCGCCAAGATAATGACCCGTCGCGCTCGTTCGGTGAATCGTTCAAACACTGGCTTGCCCCACCCCTTCCCCAAGCCGCCGGACCGAAATTCTCTTTCGCCGACGGCTAGTTAGTGACGCTCGAACTTAGTATAGCCCACGGGGTTGGCCCCGGCTAGCCTTTTCTCGACGAATGAGTAAATGTGCGAAACGCCATGCGTCTTGTCGCTCTTTCGCGGCCCGGTCCCGGCGGCCCTCAGCCCCCACCCGTGTCGATCTCCCGGGCCCGCCCCTCGACGAGCCGATAACCCCGATCGGCCCTGCGCGCCAGGTCGGGGTTGTGGGTCGCGACCAGGAAGGCGACGCCGCGCTCGGCCTGGAGCCGTGCGAACAGATCGTAAACAATCTCGCTAGTCTTCGGGTCGAGGTTGCCCGTGGGCTCGTCGGCCAGGATCAGCGCGGGACGATTGACGAGGGCGCGTGCGATCGCGACCCGCTGCTGCTCGCCGCCCGACAACTCGCCCGGGCCGCGGTGCATCCGGTCGGCCAGGCCGACCTCGGCGAGCGCCGTCGCGGCCAGCTCCCGCGCCTGCGCGGAGGGCTTCCGTAGCAGGAGCGCTGGGATCATGGAGTTCTCGAGCGCGGACAGCTCGCCGAGCAGGTTGTAAAACTGGAAGACGAAGCCGACGTCTTGCCGCCGGTAGCGCACGAGCCCCGCCTCGCCGCGCGCGAACAGGTCCTCCCCGCGGAAGCGCACGCGACCCGCCGTGGGCCGGTCGAGCGCGCCGAGGACATGGAGCAGCGTCGACTTGCCGACGCCGGACGCGCCCACGAGCGCGACGATCTCGGCCGGCCGCACGACGAGGCTCGCGCCCCGGAGCACGCGCACGACCTCGGGCCCCGTGCGGTACTCCTTCTCCAGCTCCTCGGCGACCACGAGGGGCTCGCTCATTGTATCGGGGTCCGCGACGCCGGGGCCAACCGCAGGTGGCCTGAGACAGGCACGCTCAGCTCCGTCGCAGCGGGAGCCGCGCGCCCGGCGCGATCGGTGGGGGTGCGAAGCCGCAGCGCGTCCGACGCGCGAGGCGAGCCTGTGTGAGTCGGCCTGAGACGAGGTGCGACCCGGCTCCACTCCTCACGTGGGGGGCGCGTGGTGTCATTCGTAGCGCAGGACATCCACCGGCTCGAGCGCGCCCGCGCGGCGCGCCGGGACGATCGTCGCGAGGAACGAGAGGAAGAGCGTCGCCCCGACGACCATGAGCCCGTCCGACAGGGTCAGCTTCATCGGCAGGTAGTCGATCTGATAGACGTCGCTCGCGAGGCGGATCACCTTGTAGGTGTTCTGCGCCCAGATGATCAGGAGCCCCACCACGCTGCCGGCGACGGTACCGCCCACGCCGATCGTCATCCCGACGGCGAAGAACGTCGCGGTGACGGACTGCCTTGAGGCCCCGATGGCCTTGAGGACTCCGATCTCCTTGCGCTTGTCCGCGACGAGCAGGACGAGGTGGCCGATGATGGCGAACGCCGCCACGAGGACGATGATCGTCACGATCACGAACAGCGCGAGCTTCTCGAGCTGGAGCGCCGCGAAGAGGCTCCGGTTCATGTCCATCCAGTCACGGACCCAGTACGGGAATCCGAGCGCGACGGTGACCGCGCGCCCGACGCGCTTGGCGTCGAACGGATCGGCGAGCTTGACCTCGATGCCCGTGACGCCCGCGAGCCCGGCGAACTCCTGCGCCACCGGGAGCGCCAGGTAGGCGAACGAAGCGTCGAACTCGTACATGCCGACCTCGAACGTCCCCGCCACCGTATAACGGCGCATCTTCGGCACCATCCCGACGGCCGTCAGCGCGCCCTTCGGCGAGATCACCGTCACCGTGTCGCCGGGCAGGACGCCGAGCGCACGGGCCAGCTCGCGCCCGAGCAGGATCGCCGGCTCGCCGTTCTCCAGGGACTGGAGGCTCCCGCTGCGGAGCTGCGAGCGGATGTCCTGGACGACGGCCGGCGTGTGCAGGTCGATGCCGCGGACGAGACCACCGTGGGAGCCGCCGCCCGACGTCGTGAAGAGCGCCTGCTGGTGGACGAACGGCGTCGCCGAGCGGACGCCCGGGACCGTGGCGATCCGTGCGACGACTGCGCTCGGGTCGACGAGCCCCGTGCCGGCCGACTGATACACGAGCAGGTGGGGGTTGGCGGCGATGATCTTCTCGCGGATCCCGTCCTGAAAGCCCGTCATCACCGCGAGCACAACGATGAGGGCCGCCACGCCGAGGAAGACCCCACCGACGCCGATCCACACGAACAAGGACAGGTTCGTCCGCTGCCCGCGGGCGCGCAGATAGCGCAGGCCGAGGAACAGCTCGAAGGGGAGCCCGCCCCTCACGGGACCCCGCCCTCGCCCGGCGGCGCGGCCTCGGGCCGGAGATGCGGGAACAGGATGACCTCGCGGATCGACGGCGCGCTGGTGAAGAGCATCACGAGACGGTCGATGCCGATCCCTTCACCCGCCGCCGGCGGCATGCCGTACTCGAGCGCGCGGACGTAGTCCTCGTCGAGCCAGTGCGCCTCGGCGTCGCCGCGCGCGAGGAGCTCCCCCTGCTCGCGGAAGCGGGCGAGCTGGTCGACCGGGTCGTTCAGCTCGCTGTACGCGTTGGCCAGCTCGCGCCGCCCGACGAAGAGCTCGAACCGGTCCACGAGCGCGGGGTTGTCACGCTTCCTTTTGGCGAGCGGTGAGAGCTCGATGGGAAAGTCGACGACGAACGTGGGCTGCACGAGCGTGGGCTCGACGAGCTGCTCGAAGACCTCCTTCCAGAGCTTCCACGGCGGCCCGTCGGCGACCTGGATCCCGCGCGCGCTCGCGGCGCGGCGGAGCGTCACCGCGTCGGTCTGGGGCGTGACGCGGATGCCGAGGGCGTCCGTGAGGCCGTCGAAGAACCCGAGCCGTCGCCAGGGCGGCGTGAGGTCGATCGCGTGCTCGCCCCAGGTGAGCCTGAGCGTCCCGCGGACCGTCTGGGCGAGCTCCGTGAACAGCGCTTCGGTCAGGTCCATGAGGTCCGTGTAGTCGGCGTACGCCTGGTAGAACTCGAGCATCGTGAACTCGGGGTTGTGCTGGGTCGAGACGCCCTCGTTCCGGAAGTTTCGGTTGATCTCGTAGACCCGCTCCAGCCCGCCGACGACGAGCCGCTTGAGGTAGAGCTCCGGCGCGATCCGGAGGTAGAGGTCCATGCCGAGCGCGTTATGGTGCGTCTTGAACGGCCGCGCCATGGCGCCACCAGGAATCGGCTGCATCATCGGCGTCTCGACCTCGAGGAAGCCGCGCGCGTCGAGGAACTTCCGGATCGCCGCCACGAGCCGGGCGCGAAGCACGAAGATCGTCCGCACCTCCTCGTTGACGATGAGGTCCACGTACCGCTGGCGGTAGCGCGTCTCGACGTCGCGGAGCCCGTGCCACTTCTCGGGCAGCGGCCGGAGCGACTTGGCGAGGAACGTGAACGCCTTGACGGCGACCGTCAGCTCGCCGGTCCGCGTCCGGAACATCTCGCCGGTGACGCCGATGAAGTCGCCGCGGTCGAGGTCGGTGAACCGGGCGTAGTCCTCGCCCAGCTGGTCCGCCCGCGCGTAGAGCTGGATCCGGCCCGTGTAGTCCATCAGGTGCGCGAAGCACGACTTGCCGTGATGGCGCAGGGCGACGATGCGACCGGCCAGGCTCACGGGGCCGAACCCCCTGAGCTCCGCCTCGCCCGCGTCGCGGAGCCGGTCGGCGAGCGGGCGCGCCCAATGGGTCACCGGAAAGCGGCCGCCGAACGGATCGATCCCAGCGGCCCGCAGCGCCGCGAGCTTCTCGTGCCGCGGACGGATCAGGTCGTCGGCGTCGTCGTGCTTCATAGACTCGCCTCGCGTACCGCTGCGGCTCGCACTGCCACCTTCACGGGCTCGCCACTATGCCTCGCGCCCGCGCGCCCACAAGAGGTACGCCCGGATCAGCCCGTCGAGGTCGCCGTCCATCACCCCCTCGACGTTGCCGATCTCGAGCCCCGTCCGATGGTCCTTGATGAGCTGGTAGGGATGGAACGTGTACGAGCGGATCTGGCTGCCGAAGGCGATCTCCTTCTTCTCGCCGGTGAGCTCGGCGAGCTCCTCGCGCTGCTTCTGGTGCGCCAGCCCGTAGAGCCGCGCCTTGAGGATTCGCATCGCCGTATCGCGGTTGCGGAGCTGCGAGCGCTCGTTCTGGCACTGGACGACGATGCCCGTCGGCAGGTGGGTGATGCGGACCGCCGAGTCGGCGGTGTTGACCCCCTGGCCCCCGGGGCCGGAGGACCGGAAGACGTCCACCCGGATCTCGTCCTCCCGCACGCTGACCTCCACGTCGTCCACCTCCGGGACGACCGAGGCCGACGCGAAGCTCGTCTGCCGACGGCGCGAGGCGTCGAACGGCGAGATCCGCACCAGCCGGTGCACGCCCGTCTCGCCCTTGAGGAAGCCGTAGGCATACTCGCCCGTGATCTCGACGGTCGCCGACTTGATCCCCGCCTCGTCCCCGGGGAGGAGGTCCACGACCTCCGCCTTGAGGCCCGCGCGCTCGCACCAGCGGAGATACATCCGGAGGAGCATCTGCGCCCAGTCCTGCGACTCCGTCCCACCGGCGCCCGGATGGATCGCGAGGATCGCCGCCTTGGCGTCGTGGGGGCCGGACATCATGACCTTCAGCTCGAACTCGTCGAGATCTTTACGGAGGCTCGCGACCTCGGCGGCGATCTCGGCGTCGAGGCTCCCGTCGTCCGCCTCGGCCGCAAGCTCGAGGAGCACGGTGAGGTCCTCGGCGCGGGCGACCAGCTCCTTCAGCCGACCGACGTTCCGGCTGAGCTCCGTGCGCTCCCGGATGAGGTCCTGGGCGCGGCGGTTGTCCTCCCAGAAGGCGGGCGACGCCATCTCGGCGTCGAGGGCGGCGAGCCGCTGCTCCTTCGTCGGAATGTCAAAGATGCCCCCGGAGCTCGTTGACCCGCGTGGCGAGGTCGGCGACGTCGCGCTTGAGCTCCCCGAGCATTAGCGCCTCCACCCCCGCGCGCTCGCCGCCAGCGTCCCCGCGGTGACGCCGAGCGCCAGGTATGCGAGCCACTCGCCGAACTTCGAGTAGAGCGTCTCGCCCGAGCGGAGCGGGAGGCGCTCGACCATGATGGCGCGGCGGGAGAGCGACAGGCGCCGGAGGATCTGCCCGGTGGGCGCGATGAACGCGGAGACGCCGGTGTTCGCCGCGCGCACGACGGCCGTCCGGTGCTCGACGGCGCGTAACGGGTACATGGCGAGGTGCTGCCACGGGCCGTCCGTGCGGCCGAACCAAGCGTCGTTCGTCATGTTCACGATCAACCGCGCTCCACCTCGCACGAACTCGCGGACGAGCTCGGGAAAGATTCCCTCGTAACAGATTACGACACCGAACGGGGCCGGCGGACCCTGGAATACCACCGCGTTCGAGCCCGGCTCGAGCTCGGAGATGAACTCGGCCCAGCCTCGAATGAACCCGAGCAGACTCGAGAACGGGACGAACTCTCCGAATGGGACGAGGTGAATCTTATCATATCTCTCGACGACGCCGTGTTCAGTCAATAGAAACGCTGAGTTAGTCAGCTTTGGCGGAGTCGTGTCATTAACATCGATCGAGCCCACGAGGAGGGCCACCCTGAGGGTTCGGGCCAGATCGATCAGGCCGTCGACGAGCCCCGGGTCGCGTCGGAGTGGCGTCGCCACCGCCGTTTCGGGCCACACGACCAGCTGCGGGTGCTCGGCGCTCGCCCGCCGGGTGAGCGAGCTGTAGATCCCGAGCGTCGTCGCGACGTACGTCGGATCGAACTTCAGCGGCTGCTCGATCGCCGGCTGCATGATGGCCACCGTGACCTCGCCCGGGCGTGGCGGCGTGGCAAGCCTCGCGGTGCCGAACCCGAGCGTCGCCGCGAGGAGCGCGCCGCAGGCCAGTGCTCCGGTGAGCGCGCCACGCCATGGCAGCACCAGACAGCCCGCGGCCGCCGCGTTCACCGCCACCAGGACGAAGGACACGGCGTGGACTCCGCCGAGCTCGGCGATCTGGATGATCGGCAACCTGAGGTATTGCGAGTAGCCGAGCGTGCCCCACGGGAACCCGCCCAGCAGGTGGGAGCGCACCCACTCGCCGGCCACCCACAGAAAGGGCGCGGCCGCGAGGGCGAGCCCGGGGGCCCGCCGGCGACCGATCCACGACACCGCCCACGCGAACCCGCCGACGTAGAGTCCGCAATACGCGGCGAGCGCGAGGATCGGCACCCACGTCAGGGGCCACGGGATCGCGCTGTACACGCCGAACGTGTAGCCCAGCCACCGGAGGAGCACCAGGAAGAACACCGTGCCGAAGAGCCAGCCCCAGCCGAGCGCCGCGCGCGGAGCGCGGCTCAACGCCGTGACGATGACCGGGGCGACGAGGAGCCAGACGACCCCGTCCCAGTCGGTGCGCGGAAACGCCAGCGCGAGGCCGATCGCGCTGACCGACAGGAGCGCGGCGAGAGCGAGGTTCTCGCGCAGGGCCGACGCCCCGATCAGGCGCCCCACGCGAGGCGGTCGGCGAGGTACTGCGGTAGGCCGCCGGCGATGATCTTGCGCCGGGCAGCGTCGACGTCGTACGGCACCCTCCGAATGGCGATGGCGCCACGCGCGGCGTCCCAGAGCGCGTACGCCGCGCGCGCGTCGTGGTCCCGGGGCTGGCCGACGCTCCCCACGTTCACGAGGTACCGGCGGCCGTGCTCGAGATCGACCTCCACCGCACCCGGCGTCCACTCGGGGCCCGTCGAGCCCAGCGACCACACGCCCGGCAGGTGCGAGTGTCCCACGAAGCAGAGGCGCGTCGTGAACGCGGCGAACGCCTGGAAGCCGTCCTCGGCGGACACGAGGTACTCCCACTCCTCCGGGCGGTCGGGCGAGGCGTGGACGAGCGTCGCGTCGTCCACCTCTGCAACCAGCGGCAGCGCGGCGAGGTAGCTCCGGTGGTCGTCGTCGAGACGCTCACGCGTCCATTCCGCCGCTGCGCGCGCGTAGCGGTTGAACCAGTCGAGGTCGAGGAGGCCGGCGACGCCGTGCTCGTGGTTGCCCGCCGTGATCACCTGCGCGCGCTCGGCCAGCCGCTCGATGCACGCGCCCGGGTCGGCGCCGTAGCCCACCACGTCGCCGAGGCAGAGGATCGCGTCCGTCCGGCTGGCCGCATCGGCGAGCACGGCATCGAGCGCTTCGAGGTTGCCGTGGATATCAGAAACGACCGCGTATCGCACCGCAAGGGTCAGGGCGTCGGGCGCAGCTCTTTGTGGATCCGGTCGAGGACGCCGTTGATGAATCGACTCGACTCCTTCGTGCCGAACTTCTTGGCGATCTCGATCGCCTCGTTGATCGCGACCTTCACCGGCACCTCGGCTGTCCAGAGCATCTCGTAGACGGCCGCGCGGAGAATGTTGCGGTCTACGACCGCCATGCGTTCGAGGTCCCAGTTCTCGGTGTACTGCTCGATGACCTGGTCGATCTTGGCCTGGTTCGCCTTCGTGCCGCGGACGAGCGTCTCGGCGAACGTCTTGGCCTCGTCCGAGAGCGGATGGCGTGCCCAGAACTCGTGCTCGTGCGGCACGGGGTCGTCCTCGCCCTGCAGGTCGAGCTGGTAGAGGAACTGGAGGGCGACTTCCCTGGCCTTCCGCCGCCTGCCCATCTATCGGGTGCCTCGAGGCCGCAAGAGGCGTGGGTGGCCTGACAGAGACGCGCGGGGCTCCGCTCGCGCGGACTTCGCGGGGCGCACGATTACCGCGTCGTGCCGGACCCGGTCGACCCATTCGGCCATCGCGAGCGCCGCCTCGGCGGCCTCCTCACCCCGGTTCCCCACCTCCCCACCCGCCCGCGCCCAGGCCTGCTCCTCGCTCAGCGCCGTCACCACGCCGAAGGTCGCGGGCACGCCAGTGGCGAGGGCCACCTCGCGGATTCCCGCCGCCGCCTCGCGCGCGACGTGCTCGAAGTGGGGCGTTTGGCCGCGGATGACGACGCCCACGCACACGATCGCGGCGTACCGTCCCGTCGCGGCCAGGTGGCCGGCGGCCTGGGGGAGCTCGAACGATCCGGGCACCCAGTGAACGTCGACAGCGTCCCCGGACAGGCGCGCGCCGCGGAACGCTTCGAGTGCGCCCTGCACGAGGCGCTCGGTGATGCGCTCGTTGAACCGGGCGGCGACGATCGCGAACCTGAGGGGGCGCCCCGGCCGGCGCACGCGGCGCACTCTGGGCGCGCGACCGGCCATTTCAGTCCGGGAGGGACGAGAGGAGATGCCCGAGCTTGTCGCGCTTCGTGCTCAGGTATTTCAGATTCGCGTCGGTCGCCGGGACCTCGATCGGCACGCGCTCGGCGATGTGCAGGCCGTAGCCCTCCAGCCCGACGATCTTCTTCGGGTTGTTGGTGAGGAGCCGGAGGTTCTTCACGCCCAAGTCGACGAGAATCTGGGCGCCGATCCCGTAGTCGCGCAGGTCGGCCTTGAAGCCGAGGGCCTGGTTGGCTTCGACGGTGTCCTTGCCCTTATCCTGAAGCTCGTACGCGCGCATCTTGTTCACGAGACCGATCCCCCGCCCCTCCTGGCGCATGTACACGAACACGCCCCGCCCCTCGGCCTGGATGATCGCGAGTGCCTTCTCGAGCTGAGGCCCGCAGTCGCAGCGGCGCGAGTGAAAGACATCGCCGATCAGGCACTCGGAGTGGACGCGGACCAGCACCGGCTCGTCGCCGACCACCTGCCCCATCACGAGCGCCATCGGCACCCGGTTGTCCACGCTCGTGTCGTACGCGACCGCGGTGAAATCGCCGAAGTCGGTGGGCAGTTTGTGGGTCGCGATCCGACGGACCAACTTCTCCGTGCGGATCCGGTACTCGATCAGGTCCTTGATCGTGATCATCGTGAGGCCGTGCTCCAGGGCGAGCTCCTGGAGCTGGGGCACCCGCGCCATCCCGCCGTCCTCGTCGAGGACCTCGCAGATGACGCCGGCCGGGTAGCAACCCGCGAGCCGCGCGAGGTCCACGGCCGCCTCGGTGTGGCCGGCGCGGCGCAGGACGCCGCCCGACATCGCCCGGAGGGGCAGGACGTGGCCGGGGCGCGTCAGGTCTTCGGCCCGCATCTGCTGATCCACGAGGGTGCGAATCGTGACCGCGCGGTCGTAGGCAGAGGTGCCGGTCGTGACGCCGCGTCGGGCGTCGACGGTCACGGTGAACGCGGTCCCCATGGGGGCCGTGTTGTCCGAGACCATCATCGAGATCTTGAGCTCGTCCAGCCGCTCGCCGGTCATCGGCATGCAGACGAGGCCGCGGCCGTACTTGGCCATGAAGTTGATCGCCTCCGGCGTGACCTTGTCGGCGGCCATCACGAGATCGCCCTCGTTCTCGCGGTCCTCGTCGTCAACGACCACGAGGATGCGCCCCTGGCGGATCTCCTCGATCGCCTCCTCGATGGTCGCAAACCCCGTCATGTCGCCCCCCTCAGCGCCAGCGATCGGACCAGGTACTTGCCGATCACGTCGGCCTCGACGTTCGTCGCCTGCCCGGGCCTGAGTCGGCCGAGGGTCGTGGCACCGAGCGTGTACGGAATCAGCATCACCTCGAAGCTCATGTCGCCCAGCCCAGCCACCGTCAGGCTCACGCCATCCACGGCCACCGATCCCTGGGGGATCAGCAGCGGCTCGAGCTCCCGGCGGGGCAGCCCGATACGCACCCGCGTGGTTGATTCTACACGCGTTACCTCCTCCACGGTGCCGACTCCGTCCACATGCCCGAGGACGAGGTGGCCCCCCAGGGCACCCCCGAATCGCAGCGGCCGCTCGAGGTTGACGGGATCGCCGGGTTGGAGCCGGCCGAGCGTCGTCCGCGCGAGCGTCTCGGGCCCGAGCTCGAAGACAACCTCGTCCTCCCGGCGCTCGACCACCGTCAGGCACGCGCCGTTCACGGCGACGCTCGCGCCGACGTCGCTGCCCTCGAGCGTCACGCCCGCCTGCACGCCGAGCCGGAGCGTGGTGCCGGCGCGCGCCAGCGCGACGACGGTCCCCATTTCCTCGACGATCCCGGTGAACATCTATTCGACGTCGGGGGGAGCGGCGTCGCTCCCCCCGACCACCCCCCACCGGCCCCCCATGACGGCCGCATCCACCCATCGATTGCGCCGGCCTCGCCGGCGCTCGAATCGCGCTTTGTCTGACACACTCTTACGCCCCTTGTGGCTCACGGAATCACGTCCGCCTCCACCAGGATGTCGTCGCCGATCGGCGTGACGCTGAGCGGCCCGAGCCTCACCCCGCTTTTCAGCTCCCGGCCGGCCCCGCCGACGACCGAGGGCGCCGTGCGCCCGCCCACGAGCAACGGCGCCACGAAGACCGCCACGCGGTCCACGATCCCGGCGTCCAGGAAGGCCGCGTGGACCTCCCCGCCACCCTCGACGAGGACGCCTTGCACCTCGCGCGCGAAGAGCTCACCTAGCAGGAAGCCGAGATCGACGCGCCCGGCGCGCGTCGGGCACCGCACGACGGTCGCGCCGGCCGCCCGAAGCGGGCCGACCCGTTCCTCGGGCGCCCCTTCGCCGACCGCGACGAGCGCGCGCGCCGGGTCGCCAGCGGCGATGAAGCGCGCCCGGGGCGGCGTGCGCCCCTCGGTATCGAGCGCCACGCGGTACGGCTCCCGTGGCCACGGCGCGTCGAGCCGAACGGTCAGCTCGGGGTCGTCGCGCAGCACCGTGGCGACGCCGACGACGATCGCGTCCGCCTCGCTCCGGAGCCGGTGCGCGTGAGCCCGCGCCCGCTCGCCCGTGATCCAACGGGCGGTGCCGTGCGTGTCGGCGATCTTGCCGTCCAGCGTCATCGCCGCTTTGAGCGTCACGTGGGGCCGTCGCTCCCGCATCGCGGTGAAGAACACGCGGTTCTGGCGCGCGGCCTCCTCGGCGAGAAGCCCGACGCTCACCTCGAGTCCCGCGCCCCGCAGGGCGTCGAAGCCACGACCGGCGACGAGCGGATTCGGATCCGCGAGCGGCGCCACCACGCGCGCCACGCCCGCCTCCACGACGGCCCGGGCGCAGGGCGGGGTCCGGCCGTGGTGGGCGCACGGCTCCAGGGTCACGTAGAGCGTCGCACCACGCGCGCGAGCCCCCGCGGCGCGGAGCGCCGTGATCTCGGCGTGCGGTGCGCCGGCCCGCCGGTGGACCCCCTCGCCGACGATCTCCCCGCTCGGCGCAGCGACGACCGCGCCCACCATCGGGTTCGGCGACGTGAGCCCCCGTCCCTGCTCGGCGAGCTCGAGCGCTCGCCGCATGAGGCGCTCATCGTTCGACGTCATTTCACGGGCAGCAGGGCGTCCACGAACGCCTCCGCGTCGAAGGCCTGGAGGTCGTCGACGCGCTCGCCGACGCCGATCAGCTTGATCGGCACTTTCAGCTCGCGCACGATCCGCACGACGATGCCGCCCTTGGCGGTGCCGTCGAGCTTCGTCAGCGCCACCCCGCTGAGACCGATCGCCTCGTGGAACATGCGGGCCTGAGCAAACCCGTTCTGGCCCGTCGGCGCGTCCATGACCATCAGCGACTCGTGCGGCGCCCCCGGGAGCTGTCGCTCGATCACGCGCTTGAGCTTCGCCAGCTCCTCCATCAAATTCGTCTTGGTGTGCAGGCGCCCCGCCGTGTCGACGATCAGCGCGTCCACCCCGCGCGCCGTCGCCGCCTTCACGGCGTCGAACACGACCGCGGCCGGGTCCGAGCCCGGCGCCTGGTGGATCACCGCGACGTCGATCCGTTCGCCCCAGCGCTGGAGCTGCTCGATCGCGGCGGCCCGGAACGTGTCCGCGGCGGCCAGAAGGACCTGCTTGCCCGATCCTCGCAGCGCAGCGGCGAGCTTCGCCGCGGTCGTCGTCTTGCCCGCGCCGTTGACCCCGAGCATCAGCACCACCGCCGGCCGGTGGTCGAGGTCGAGCGGCTGCGCCGCGGGCTGGAGCGTGTCGGCGAGGAAGCGCCGAAAGAGGGGGCGGAGCTGGTCGGCGCGCGTCACCGTCCCGAACATGACCTCCTCGCGGGCACGGTTCGTGAAGTCGGCGGCGAGCGTGGCGCCCAGGTCGGCCGCGAGGAGCAGCTCCTCGAGCTCCTCGTAGAGCGTGTCGTCGATCGGTCGCTCGGGCTCGAGCACCGCGGCGAGACCGCTCGCGAGGTGCTCCTGCGACCGCTTCAGCCCCTCGCGAAGCCGGTCCCTGAGGCCGGAGAGGAACGTCACTGACCCTCCGTGGGAACGACAAGCCGCGCGATCACCGCTCCGCTCGGGCCCAGCGGCGGCAGCCGGCGGCCGTTCAGCTCGAGGGTGACGCCCCCCGCGTTCCCGATGCTGAGGACGAACGGACGGTTCGAGACCCACTCGCGGATCTCGCCGGCCGGGATGTTCTCTTCGCTCATTCGTCCATCCTCCGTGCGCACTCGCACCCACGTCAACTCCGATGTGCGCGCGACGAGCCGGTACGACGACGCGACGCCCGTCACCGCGGCGGGGGCGGGCGTGGCGGGCGCCGGCGGTATCGGGGCCGTCGCCGCCGGCGTCCGCGGAGGCGGCGACGGCGACGGGTCCTCGGTGCGCTGCCTCTCCGTCGGCACACCGGTCGGCAGAGCCTCGGACTGGGACTCCGAGGTCCGCTGCTCGGTGCGGCGCGCGCCTGGGGGCTGGAGCGCGAGCGTCACCGCGAAAAGGGCCGCACCCAAGACGACGAGCATGACGAAGCTCACGAGGAGCACCCCACGACCACGGCTCTCCCGGGGCGTGCGCGACTCGCGCAGGCTCTGCGATTCCGGTAGAGCCGCGTCGTGCGGTTGGGCGACGCGCGGCCCCACCCGCCCCGCACGGTCCGCGTCGTAGCAGGCGAGCGCCTCGTCAGGGGGCTCGTGGAGCGCCTGACAGTAGGCGCGGATGAACCCCCGGGTGAAAGGGGGCGCCGGAAGCGGCGCGAAATCGTCTCCCTCGAGCGCCTCCAGATAACGCTGGGGGATACGCGTGGAGCGAGAGATCTCGTCGAGGGAGACGCCTCGCCGCTGCCGGAGCCCACGAAGATACGAACCGACCGACGGCATACCTGCGCTCGCCGCCGAGTCTAGCCTATTTCGTCAGCTTCTTCACCTACTTACTGAGCGCTCGCGGAGGCGTTGAGGTTGACGGACACGAGCTTCGAGAGCCCGGGCTCCTCCATGGTGACGCCGTACAGGATGTCGGCTGCCTCCATGGTCTTCCGGTTGTGGGTGATCACGAGGAACTGGGTCCGGCTCGTCAGCTCACGGAGCACCCGCAGGAACCGATGGATGTTGGCGTCGTCGAGGGGCGCGTCGACCTCGTCGAGGACGCAGAAGGGACTCGGCCGGAAATAGAAGATCGCGAAGAGAAGCGCCAACCCGGTCAGCGCGCGCTCGCCACCCGAGAGCAGCGTCACGGACTGCAGACGTTTGCCTCGGGGCTGGGCCATCAGGTCCACGCCGGTGTCGAGCGGATCGCCGCTCTCCTCGGCCTCGACGAGCCGGAGCTCGGCCCGGCCGCCCTCGAAGAGGCGCTCGAAGAGCTCCTTGAAGTGGCGGTTGATCTCCTCGAAGGCCTGGGTGAAACGCTCCTGCGCGGTGCGCGTCATGCCACGCAGCGCCCTTTCAAGGTCCTTGATGGAGCCGACGAGGTCGTCGTGCTGTGTCTGGAGGAACCCGAGCCGCTCGTCGAGCTCACGGTACTCGTCGTCGGCGACGAGGTTCACGGGTCCGATCGCGGCCACCTTCTCCTCGAGCTCGACGATCCGCCCCCGCACCGTCTCGAGGTCGCCGGAGGGGTCGTGCCGGGCGGCGAGCGCCGCCTCGTCCACTCCGTAGGCTCGCCACGCCTCCTGGGCGAGCTCCTCGCGTCTCACGCGGCACTCGGTCGCCCCGAGGTCGATTTCGTGGATCGAGGCGACGAGCCGCCCGAGGTCTCCGTCGACCGCCCGCTGGTCGGCCTCGATCGCGCGTAGCTCCTCCGCGAGCCCCTCGTGGCCCTCCGCCGCCTGCCGAACCTCGACGTCCATCCGGTCCCGCTCGACGGCGATCTCGCGCGCGCTCGCGTCGGTGCGCTCCCGCTCTTCGGCGAGCCAGGCCCGCCGGTCGGTAAGCTGCGCCTGGCGCGCGCGGGCCTGGTCGATACGCGCGGTGAGGTCACGCTCGATGTCGTCGATCCGCGTGAGCTCCCGGCCCAGCGCCTCCACGCGCTCGGTGGTGGACGCGAGGGCCACGCGGCACGCGGTCGTCTCCGCCACCAGCTCCGTCTCCCGAACCTGGGCGGTCTCGATCGCCTCTCGGAGCCACGCCATCCGCGCCTCGTGGGCGGTCTCGGCGTCTCGCGCAAGGGTGACCCGCTGCTCGAGCTGGGCGAGCGTCCCGTCGGTCTCCTCGGCCTCCAGCGCGACCTGCCGCGCCTCCACCTCGATCGTCTCGCGATGCCGGTGGACCCGGTCGTGCTCCCGCGTCGCCTGCTCGAGGTCCTTCTCGCTGGCGAGCCGCTCCGTCTCTCGCGCATGGAGGGTCCGCTCGATCTCAGCGACTTGCCCGCGGATCGCCGACACCTCGGTCTCGAACCGCGCCACTCGTTCCTGTGTCTCGTCCAGGTTCGTCGAGACACGCCGCACCTCGTCGTCGAGCTCGCGCAGCCGGCGCTTGCGCGCGAGTAGCGAGTGCTCGACGTCCGCCGCCCGCGCCTGGCCGCCACCGTGGAGCCGTCCGGTCGGCCCGAGCACCTCGCCGGCCGGCGTGACATACGTCGCCACCACGCCGTTCCGCCGCCACAGAGCCTCGGCCTGGTCGAGGTGCTCGACGATCGCGACCTGCCCGAGGAGGTGGTGGACGAGGCTCAGGCTCGGCGCGCCCACGTTGCACGCCACCCAGCGCGCGTCGTTCGCGTCCGGCTGCGGCCCGGTCGGCGGGGGGAGGTGCTCGAGCGGAAGAAACGTGGCGGCCCCCAGCGAATGCGCCCCGAGGTACTCGACCGCCGCGCGCGCGTGCTCGAACCGTTCCACCACCACCCACTGGAGGCGCTCGCCCAGGACCGCCTCGATCGCGCGCTCCATGCCGAGCGGCACCTCGAGGAGATCCGCCACCGTTCCCACGACGCCCGTCAGCGCCTCGGCGTGCTCCTGGTCGAACACCGCGCGGACGCCCGCCCCGTAGCCCTCGCGGGCGCGTTCGAGCGCCGCGAGCGCGTCGAGGCTCGACCGGTGAGCCGCCAGCGTGACCCGCGCGTTCGCCAGCGCGCCTTCCGCCTCGGCCAGACGCCGCTCCTCCGCCGCGAGCCGCGTCGCGAGCTCCGCGCGCTCGCCCGCGAGCGCGCCGAGCTCCGTCTGCGCCACGTCGCGCGCCTGGACGAGGCTCGCGCGGAGCGCGTCGATCCCCGCCGCCTCGGCCGTCGCGTCGCTGAGCTCGGCCGCGAGCCGTTCTGCGCGCCGGCGGAGCTGGGCCGCACGCTCCCGCAGCTCCCCCGCGTGCCGCATGAGGTCGACACGCTCGGCGGCGACCCGGACCTGCTCGAGCCGCGTCGCCTCGGCGCGGTCGCGCTCCGCGGCGAGGGTCTCGCGATGGCGCTCGAGGGCGGCGGCGAGCGCGTCCGCCGTCCGCGCGCGCTCCACGGTGAGCCGCGACGCCTCGGCGAGCGCCTGCCGCCCGGCCTCGCGCTCGCCGACGATGGCGCCGAGCCGATCCGCGGTCGCGCGGGTCTCCTCGTCAAGCCGAAGCGCCTCCTCGGCGAGCTCACGGAGCTGGACGCCCATCTGCTCGCGTCGCTCGAGCAGCCGCTCGAGCTCGCCCTGCACTTTCTGACCCGACTGGCGGAGGTCCGAGAGCCGATGGTCGCTCTCCTGGAGTCGCTCGCGCTGCTGCGCCTCCTGCGCCGCCAGCTGGGCGGCGCGCGTCCGGAGCGTCTGCTCCTGGTCGCGCAGGCGGCTGAGCTCCGCCGCCCGCCGCTCGCCCTCGGCGACGCGCGCCATGTACTCGGCCGCGAGGACCACGAGCGAGAGGTCGCGCTTCGTGGTCTGGAGCGCCTTGTACTGCTGCGCCTTCTTCGCCTGCCGCTCGAGCGAGGAGAGCTGGCGCTTGACCTCGTCCATGACGTCGCGCGCGCGGACGAGGTTTTGCTTGGTCGCGTCGAGCTTGCCCTGCGTCTCGTTGCGCTGCTGCTTGTAGCGCGCGATGCCGGCGGCCTCCTCGATGAAGACGCGCCGTTCGTGCGGCTTCGCCGTCAGGACGTGGTTGAGCTTGTCCTGGTCTATGACCGAATAGGCGCGCGGGTTGGCGCCGGTGCCGGCGAAAAGGTCGAGGATGTCCCGCAGGCGCGCGGCGCTGTTGTTGAGGAGGTACTCGCTCTCGCCCGTGCGGTAGAGCCGCCGCGCGACCGACACTTCCGCCCACGGCACCGACAGCGTGCCGTCGTTGCGGAAGGTCAACTCGACCTCGGCGAGCCCGACCGGCTTTCGCGACTGCGAGCCGTGGAAGATCAGGTCTTCCATGCGCTGGCCGCGGAGCGACTTTGCGCTCTGCTCGCCGAGCGCCCAGCGGACCGCTTCGGAGATGTTCGACTTGCCGCAGCCGTTCGGCCCGACGATCCCCGTGATGCCGGGCAGGACCCGCACGACGGTCTTCTCGCCGAACGACTTGAATCCGTGCAGCGCGATCGACTCAAGACGCATAACGTTTTTCTAACACGGACGGGCCTTTGCGCCCAAAGGAAATGTACCAGCGGTGGGGGCCGGGCGCTCTCCAGACCCCATAGGTCGACGCGTAGGCGCCCGGCGCTGCGGATCGGGGTCGTGAACAGGCGTGCGACGGCTTCGGTGCGCGACGTTCCTCAGGCGCCCTGTTTCAGATAGCAGCACTTCTTGTACTTCTTGCCTGAGCCGCAGGGGCACGGGTCGTTGCGGCCCACCTTCTCTCCGCTCGCCGTCCGCGGGGCTGGGCGCGGGGCGGCCGGAGCCGGCGCGCGCTCGGGCGCGCCGGGCAGCTCGCCGCGGGACTCGCGCGCGTCCGCCCACGCGGCCATCGCCGGCAGCTCCATCGGCGCGTCCCGGACGACTTGGACCTTGAACAGCCGCTCGACGACCGCTGCCTTCACGCGCTCGACCATGTCCTGGAACAGGTCGAACGCCTCCTTCTTGTACTCGGTGAGCGGGTCCCGCTGGCCGTAGCCTCGGAGTCCGATCCCCTCCTTCAGGTGGTCGATGGAAAGGAGGTGGTCCTTCCACTGCGTGTCCATGACGACCAACATCTCGTGGCGCTCGAGGGCGCGCATGAGGTCGGCGCCGAGCTCGCGCTCGCGCTCCGCGTAGCGCTCGCGGACCGCCGCGCCGACCAGTTCGGCGAGCCCCTCGCGCGAGACCGCCTCCCCAAAGCGCGCGGCCGGGATCCGCACGTCAAACGAGCGGAAGAGCGCCTCGCCGAGCCCGCCGAGGTCCCAGTCCTCGGGGTGGGCGCCCTCGGGCGCGTAGCCGTCGAGCGTCCCCGCGACGAAGTCCTCGATCCACTCCGCGATCGTCTCCGCCTGGCTCTCCCCCTCGAGGATCTGACGACGCATGCCGTAGATGATCTCGCGCTGCTTGTTCATCACATCGTCGTACTCGAGGAGGTGCTTGCGGATTTCGTAGTTGTGCGTCTCCACGCGCTTCTGCGCCGTCGCGATCGCGCGCGTCACGAGCTTGTGCTCGATCGGCTCCCCCTCCTCCATCCCGAGGCGCTCCATGATCTTCTGGATGCGCTGCGAGCCGAAGATCCGCAGCAGGTCGTCCTCGAGCGACAGGTAGAAGCGCGAGGAGCCGGGGTCGCCCTGGCGCCCGCTGCGGCCGCGGAGCTGGTTGTCGACCCGGCGCGCCTCGTGACGCTCCGTACCGACGATGTGGAGCCCGCCGAGCGCGACGACGCGCGCGTGCTCCGGCTCGGTGATCCGGAGCGCCTCGGCGAGCGCGGCGGCCCGCTCCGCGAACGCCGCGGTGGCCGGGTCGAGCCCCTTCTTCCGGAGGATCTCCTTGGAGAGGAAGTCCGGGTTGCCGCCGAGCAGGATGTCGGTGCCGCGGCCCGCCATGTTGGTCGCGATCGTGACGGCCCCCTCACGGCCGGCCTGGGCGACGATCTCGGCCTCGCGCTCGTGGTACTTGGCGTTGAGGACCTCGTGGCGGACTCCGCGCTTCTTGAGAAGCTTCGAGAGCTGCTCGGACTTCTCGATCGAGACCGTGCCGACGAGCGCGGGTTGGCCGCGCGTGTTGCGCTCGATGATGTCCTCGACGACCGCGTTGAACTTCTCGCGCTCCGTCTTGTAGACGACGTCCGGGTAGTTCACCCGGACGAGCGGACGGTTCGTGGGGACGACCGTGACGTCGAGCTTGTAGATCTTCGCGAACTCCTCGGCCTCCGTCTCGGCCGTGCCAGTCATGCCGGCGAGCTTCCCGTACATCCGGAAGTAGTTCTGGAACGTGATCGTCGCCAGCGTCTGGTTCTCGCGCTCGATCCGCACGCCCTCCTTGGCTTCGACGGCCTGGTGGAGGCCGTCCGACCACCGGCGGCCGGGCATGAGCCGCCCCGTGAACTCGTCCACGATGATGACCTGGCCGTCCTTGACGACATAGTCCACGTCGCGCTTGAAGAGCGCGTGCGCCCTCAGCCCCTGCTGGATGTGGTGGAGGATCGTGATGTGCTGCGGGTCGTAGAGGTTGTCGATGGAGAGCAGTCGCTCGCAGGTGGCGATCCCCTGCTCCGTGAGCGCCACCGCGCGTGCCTTCTCGTCGACGATGTAGTCGCCCTCCTTCTGCGCCTCGACCTCGGAGAGCTTGCCCTCCACGATCGTCGCCGCCCGCTTGAGCCTGGGAATGATGCGGTCGAGCTTGTAGTACAGCTCGGTCGATTCGTCGGCCGGCCCCGAGATGATCAGCGGCGTTCGGGCCTCGTCGATCAGGATCGAGTCCACCTCGTCCACGATCGCGTAGTGGAGCTGCCGCTGGACCAGCTCGTCGAGCGTGAAGCGCATATTGTCGCGGAGGTAGTCGAAGCCGAACTCGTTGTTCGTCCCGTAGGTGACGTCCGCACGGTACGCCTCCTGGCGGGTGCACGGCCGGAGCGCCGTCATCCGGATGTCCGAGGTGACGTAGGCCGGGTCGTAGAGGAAGGAGGCCTCGTGCTGGATGACCCCCACGCCCAGGCCGAGCGCGTGGTAGATCGGGCCCATCCACTGGGCGTCGCGCTTGGCGAGGTAGTCGTTGACCGTGACGATGTGGACCCCGCGGCCCGTGAGGCCGTTGAGGTACGCGGGGAGTGTCGCGACGAGCGTTTTGCCCTCGCCCGTCGCCATCTCCGCGATCTTGCCCTCGTGGAGGACCATGCCGCCGATCAGCTGGACGTCGAAGGGGCGCATGCCGACGGTGCGCCGGGCCGCGTCGCGAGCGACCGCGAACGCCTCGGGGAGCAGCGCGTCGACCGACTCGCCCGCCTCGAGGCGCTTTCTGAACTCGTCGGTCTTCGCCCGCAGCTCGGCATCGCCGAGCGCCTGGACCGACGGCTCGAGCGCGTTCGTCGCCTCGACCGTGGGCATCATGCGCTTGACGTCGCGCTCGTGCTTGGTGCCGAAGATCTTCCGGAGAATCGCGTCGATCATCACAATCGATTATGGCATATCGCGCGACTCACGCCCGCCTTTCGCGCGGTCCGGATGCGCCGAGCAGCTCGCGCGCGTGGCCGCGCGCGGTGTCGGTGACCCGCTCGCCCGCGAGCATGCGCGCGATCTCCTCGACGCGGGCGTCGCCGGCGAGCCCCTCGAGGGCGACGCGCGAGCGCCCCGCGCGGACGGTCTTGGTCACGCGCACGTGGTGGCCGGCGCGCGCGGCGATCGGCGCGAGGTGGGTCACACAGAGCACCTGACGGCCCTCCGCGACCGCCGCGAGCTTCTGTGCGACGACCGAGGCGACACGTCCACCGATGCCCGCGTCCACCTCGTCGAAGACCATCGTCGGCACGCGGTCCGCCTTCGCCAGCACGGTCGTCAGCCCGAGCATCGTGCGCGAGAGCTCGCCGCCAGACGCCACGCGCGCGAGCGGCCGCACGTCCTCGCCCGGATTGGTCGAGAGCCGGAACTCGACCCGCTCGAGCCCCCGGGGCGACACCCCCTCGAGCTCCGCCCGTTCCAGCCAGATCCGGAAGTGGGAGCGCTCCATGCCGAGCGCGCGCAGCTCCCGCTCCACGGCGGGCCCCAGACGCTCCGCCGCGGCCCGCCGCCGCTCAGAGAGCGCCGTGGCCGCCTGCCCGAGCTCGGCCTGGAGCTCGCCGAGCCGCCGCTCCTCGGCCGCGAGGATCTCCTCGTGGCGCGAGAGCCGGTCGAGCTCGGCGACGACCTCGTCGCGGAACTTGAGCATCGCCTCCTCGGTATCGCCGTATTTCCGCTTGAGGCGGGTGAGCGCGTCGAGCCGCTCGTCGATCACCTCCAGGCGGCCGGGCTCGAGCGGCACCGACTCGCGGAGCGCTCGGACCGCCGCGAGGGTGTCTTCGAGCTGCGCCCGAGCCGCGTCGATCGGCTCGACGGGCGCCGCCATCGAGGGGTCGAGACGCGCCAGGTCGCCGAGGATGCGCGTCGCGCGGTGGAGCCGCGCGGTCGCCGACTCGTGATCGTCGTCGAGGAGCGCCGCGACCTCGGCCAGACCCGCGGTGAGCTTGTCGGCGTGCTGGAGTCGTCGACGCTCCTGCCGGAGCTCCTCCTCCTCGCCCGGACGCAGGCGCGCGGCGTCGAGCTCGGAGAGCTGGAAGCGCAGGAGGTCCTCGCGCTGGGCCCGGTCGCGCTCGGCGGCGCGCGTCCGCTCCGCCTCGGCGCGCGCCTCGCGGAACTTCGCCACGAGGCCCGCCACGCGCTCCCGGAGCTCCTCCGCGTCGGCGAAGCGATCCAGGAGCTCGAGCTGGCGGGCGGGCTCGAGCAGGCGTTGGTGCTCGTGCTGGCCGTGCACCTCCACGAGGTGGTCGCCCAGGCGCTCGAGGAGCGCGACGGTGACGGCCGCGTCGTTGACGAAGGCACGATGGCGGCCCGAGCGACTGAGCTCACGCCGCGCCACAAGCACGCCGTCGTCGGGCGCGAGCCCCGCCTCGTCGAGCGTCGCGGCCACGGCGCCGCGCGGCTCGACGTCGAAGACCGCCTCGACCGTCGCGGCGTCGGCGTCGCTCCGGATCACGTCCGTCTGGGCGCGCGCCCCGAGGACCAACAAGATCGCGTCGATGAGCATCGACTTTCCGGCGCCGGTTTCGCCGGTCAGGACGTTGAGCCCCGGGCGGAACTCCACGGCGACGCTCTCGATGACGGCGAAGTTTCGGATGCGAAGCTCGCGGAGCATCGAGAACGATGCTAGGTCACTCGCGGCCGCCGCTCAAGTCGTATCCGGGGGAAGACGCCCTAGCGCTCCCCCCACTTCAGCTTGGTCCGGAGGACCGAGAAGAACTCCTTCTGCGGGAAACGCACGAGGCGAACCCGCGCGGCGGCCTTCACCACCTCCACGGTGTCGTGCTCCCTGAGGCCTACCCCGATCTGGCCGTCCACGGTGACCATGACGTCCTGGTCCGCCATGAGCGTGACCTCGATCCGATGCATTCCGGGGAGGACGATCGGCCGGTTCGTCAGGGTGTGGGAGCAGATCGGCGTCAGCACGATCGCGTCCATCGTCGGAAACAGGATCGGCCCACCGGCGGAGAGGCTGTAGGCGGTCGAGCCGGTCGGCGTCGAGATGATCAGGCCGTCGGCGCGGTACGAGGTGGCGTGTTGCCCCTCGACCGACACCGTGAGGTCGATGATGCGGCTCATCGCCGACTTGGTGATAACAATGTCGTTGAGGGCGGCGTACTCCCCGAGCCGCTGGCCGTTCCGGACGATCCGTACGGTCAGCATCATGCGCTCGTCCACCTCCATCCGGCCCGCGAGCAACGCTTCGAGCGCCGGGAACATCTCGTCGAGCGTCGTCGCGGTGAGGAATCCGAGCCCGCCGAGGTTCACGCCGAGCAGCGGCACGCCGAGGTCGCCGACCGCGCGCGCCATGGAGAGGAGGGTGCCGTCGCCGCCGAGGACGACGAGCAGGTCCGCGTGCGCGGGCAGCTCCGCCTTGGTCACGCACGGGACGCTGGCCGCCGGGACCAGCCCGGCGGTCTCCTTCTCGAGCACCGCGGAAAGCCCCCGCGCCCGGAGCCACTCGAGAAGCTCTTGGACCGGGGCCCGCGCCTCCGTCGCGCCGGGCTTCGCCACGACGCCGACGCGCTTCACGCGAGCGCCTCGACGCTCTTGTCGATCATGGACTCGAGGTCGCTCACCGTGCGCCCGTGGCTCGAGCAGTGAAGGAAGAACTCGCGGTTGCCCTTCGGACCCCGGAGCGGCGAGGCGGTGACGCCGAGGACGTGCCAGCCGCGGAGCACCGCGTACCGGGCGAGGCGCGCGACCGCCTGGCGATGGAGTGCCGGGTCCCGGACGACTCCACCCTTGCCCACGGCCTCGCGCCCCACCTCGAACTGGGGCTTCACCAGCGCGATGACCTCACCGCGCGGCGCGAGCACGCCGAACACCGAGGGCAGGACCTTCTCCAACGAGATGAACGCGACGTCGATGACCGCGAGCGTCGGCTGCTCGCCGAAGATCCGCGGGTCGAGCGCCCGCGCGTTGGTCTTCTCCATGACCACCACGCGGGGGTCCTTGCGCAGCTTGGCGTCGAGCTGGCCCACGCCGACGTCCACGGCGTACACGCGGGCGGCGCCGCGCTGGAGCAGGCAGTCGGTGAAGCCGCCGGTCGAGGCGCCCACGTCGAGGCAGACGCGGCCGGCGACCTTCATCTGGAAAGCGTCGAGCGCGTGGGCGAGCTTCTCGCCGCCCCGGCTCACGAACGGCGAGCGCCCCTGGAGCTCGACGCCCGCGTCTCTGGCGACCAGGGCGCCGGCCTTGCTCACGCGCTTGCCGTCCACGAGGACCTCGCCCGCCAGGATGAGGCGGGCGGCCTGCTCCCGGCTCTCGACGAGCCCGCGCTCGACGAGCAGGCGGTCGATGCGCACGCGCGCCGCGGGCTTGGTCACGCCCTTCATTATAGGCGACCGTCCCGCCGCGGCCGCAGCAGAAACAGCAGCACGATCCCCGTGAGAAACCCGCCGATGTGCGCGAACCACGCTATCCCTCCTGTCTCGCCGCCGCCAAGCGCCGACGCCCTGACGGTGATCAGGCCACTGACAAACTGGACCACGATCCAGAAGCCGAGCACGACGAGTGCCGGAACGTATACGAATCGGACGAAGAACCCGAAGACCAGGAGCACGAGCACCCGTGCATACGGGAACAGGAGCAGGTAGGCGCCGAGGACCCCGGACACGGCGCCGCTCGCGCCGATCATCGGCACCGTCGAGTGGGGGTTCACCAGCGTCTGGGCGTAGGCCGCCGTGACACCCGACACGAGATAGAAGAGGAGGAACCGTCCGTGTCCCAGCGTGTCCTCGACGTTGTTGCCGAAGATCCAGAGGTAGAGCATGTTTCCGCCGACGTGGAACAGGCCTCCGTGGAGGAACATCGCCGTGAAGATCGTGACGAAGGGGTGCGGGAACGCGTCGGCGACCGAGCAGTTCCCGCTGAGCCGGCACGGGATCGCCCCGAACTCCGTCACGAACGCCTCGACGACGCCGGCCGCGTGGGGATCGGGGCTCATGCCGAGCGAGGCCTGGTAGAGGAACACGAGGACGTTCGCCGTGATCAGCCCGATCGTGACGAACGGAAGCGTGCGGCTGGGAACGTCGTCGCTGATCGGGATCATCGGCCAGGGGGCTGGAGAACGACGAGCGTCGGGCGGACCAGAAACCGCTGAGCGGCGGCCTCGACATCGGCCGCCGTGACCGCGTCGAGTGCCTGCGCGTAGCGCTCGGGGAAATCCCAGCCCGCGCCGATCACCTCGAAGAATGCGAGGTACCAGGCCTGTCGCGCGTTCGTCCGCCGATCGAGCGCGAAGTTCCCGAGGAGGTAGGCTTTCGCCCGCGCGAGCTCCTCGCGGCCGACCGGCGCCTGTCGGATGCGCTCGAGCTCGGCGAGGAGACCCGCCTCGGCCGCGGCGGAGTTCTCGGGCGCCGTGCCGAGGTGCGTGACGAAGAAGCTGGGTCCGGTCCGGAACGGTATCAGGACCCCGAGCGCATAGGCGAGCCCGCGCTTCTCCCTGAGCTCGACGAAGAGTCGGCCCGCCATCCCGCCGCCGAGCACGGCGCCCAGCACGCGGACGGCGGGATACGCCGGATCGCTGAGCCCGGGCCCGAGGTAGCCCACGAGGACCTGCGCCTGTTGGGCCGGCCGCTCGAGAACGCGCCGTGCGCCGACCGGCGTGGCGGGCGCGGCGGCACCGACCTCGCCGGCGCCCGAGCGCGGGAGCTTCGCGAAGAGCCGCTCGGAGGTCCGCACGACGCGCGCGTGCGACACCTGGCCGCTCACCGCGAGCACGACTCGTTCCGCCTGGAACACCGCGCGATAGTGCGCGACGAGCTCGCCGCGCGCGAACCGCCCGACGGCGGACGGGAGGCCGAGGCCGGGCCACGCGTACGGATGGCTTCCGTAGAGCTCCCGCAGCAGGGCGTCGAGGCTCAGCGTGAAGGGTGTCTCGGCACGCGTCTTGATCTGGCTCAGGATGAGCCGCCGCTCTCGCTCGATCTCCTCGCCCGGGAACGAAGGCTCGAGCGCGACCTCGGCGATGAGCCCGAGCAGCCCCTCCCAGTGGCGCGCGAGCGCTTCGCCGCGGATCTCCGCGGACTCGACCTCGCCCGACGCGTCCAGGCTTCCGCCGATCTCCTCCGCCGCCTCGGCGAGCTCCGTGGCCGAGCGCCGCGAAGTGCCGCGGATCATCGTCCGCAGCAGGAAGTTGGTGATCCCGGCCATCTCGGGCGTCTCGAACCGAGAGCCGGCCCGCACCTGGAGCGACGCCGTGACGACCGGCGCCGCCGGGTTCTCGCGCACGATGACCGTCATCCCGTTGGGCAGAAGGTGGCGCGTGATGCCCGGCGGCTGCGCCGCCGCTGCGCCGGGGATCCCGACGAGCGCCAGGACGAGGCCGAGCCTGGCGAGGCTCCCTCTGGACGTCATCGCGTGGGCGGCAGGAACGCCACTCGATCGTAGCGCTCGGGATCGAGATAGCGGCGAGCCGCCGAGCGGATCTGGTCTGGCGTGACCGAACGCAGGCGATCGACGTACGCGAGCTCCTCCTCGAGGCGCCAGATCGTCTCCGCGCGCCCGAACGCGTAGGCACGGCCCTCCGCGGTCTCGGTCGAGAAGGCGTCACGCGCCTCGGCCGCGGTCACGGCCCGCCTGAGCTCCGCGTCGGTCACGCCATGCTCACGCACGCGCTGGAGCTCCGCCAGGATCTGCGCCTCGGCGCGTGCCAGGTTCGCCGGCTCGAGCTGCGCCGTGATGGTGACGGCGCCGGCAGCCTCGAGGGGCGAGTAGCCCGCGGTCACGGAGCTGACGAGGCCGAGCCTCTCGCGAAGCGTCTGCGGCAGCCGCGACGATCGCGACTGGCCGAGGATCGACATAAGCAAGTCCACCACCGGCGTGTCGGCGTGATCGAGCTTCGGGCCGAGCCATGCCATGCCCAGATAGGCCTGCGTCCCCGGCCGCTCGACCTCGAGCCGCTTCGAGCGCACGGCGGCGGGCGCCGGCAGCGGAAGCCGCTTGAGCCCGCTGCGGGGCAGCCGGCCAAGCGTGCGCTCGGCCGCCGCCAGCACCGCCGACGGCACGACGGGTCCCACGACGACCAGCACGAAGGACTCGGGAACGTAGTGCCTCCGGTAGAAGGCGACAAGCGTTTCCCGCGAGAGCCCTTGGATGATCTCCCGGGTGCCGATCACCGGTCGACCGTAGGGGTGGCCGTCGAAGAGGAGCTCGTAGAGCCGAAGGGAGAGGTGGCGACGCGGGTTGTCCTCGCCGAGCCGCATCTCCTCGAGGACGACGCGCTTCTCGAGGTCGAGCGTCTCCTCGCTGAGCGTCGAGTTCACGCTTATGTCGCTGAGCATCTCGATGGCGGCGACCGTGCGCGGCGGGGGAAGCAGGGCGTGGTAGTACGTGTAGTCGAGCGACGTCCCCGCGTTGATCCGCCCCCCGAGAGCTTCGACCTCGCGGTCCACGAATCCCGGAGCGCGGGTCACCGTGCCTTTGAAGAGCATGTGCTCGAGGTAGTGGGCGAGCCCGAGCTCTGGCGACGTCTCGTCGCGTCCGCCCACGTCAACCCAGAGCTGGACGGCGACGACGTCGCTGGCATGGAACTCCTGGACGACGACCCGGGTGCCGTTCGCCAGGACGCGCCGCGTCGGCATCGAGCGCCCAGAGTCGGACGTGCTCGAGGCGGTCATGGCGCTGCACGCGCTCCCGAGCAATACGGCGAGTAGCACGGGCGCGAGGCGCGCCGGGGGGGACATATGTGGCAGCGAGGGTATCACAGGGGTCATGCGCCGACGGGCAGAATGCCGGGCCGCCGCTCGGGGGGACGTCGGGCACAACGCCGGGGCCTGGCCACAGCCCTGGAAGATAACGTGTTGATCTTGCGAAGAATCCTTTAACTGCCGGCCCTTGGCAGTGGCTTTGCTCACTACGGGCTCACGAACCTTCGTGCGAGCCGTCCAACTCTAAGGATAAAGGGGGGTGAACCTGCCGGTAGCAGAAGCAACCGAAGTGAGAAGACACCACACCTCAACAACGTAGGGGGAACCGGAGAGCGATGAAAAGACTTTTTGCAGCGATCATGAGCGTGGCAGTGTTCGGCGCCCTGGCGCCCGCGGTGGACGCTCAGTCGTCCTGCCCGACCGAGGTCCAGCAGGCGAAAGAGATGTTCGCCAAGGTCGCCAAGACTCCGGATGTCCAGGCGCCGCGCACGCTGGCGGGCGCTCGTCAGGAGATGCAGGCTCCGCGCGGTAAGGAAGATGTCCAGGCGCCACGATCGCTTGCTGGCGCCCGCAATCAGTCAGAAGTCCAGGCGCCGCGGGGTAAGCAGGATGTTCAGGCCCCGCGCGGTAAGGAAGATGTCCAGGCCCCGCGGGGTAAGGAGGACGTTCAGGCCCCGCGTGGCAAGCAGGACGTCCAGGCGCCACGTAGCGATCAGGGTGCCGGTCAGGCTGTTCAGGCTCCGCGTGGCGGCGACGCCGCCAAGCTGATCCGCGAGGCCGAGGCCGCGTGCAAGGCTGGCAACATGGCTGAGGCCAAGGCGAAGGCCGAAGCCGCCATCGGAATCTTAAAGTAGAACCGGACGCGCCACCGAAGGCTCCAGGGGCCCCCCCTGGAGCCTTCTTTTTTTGTTCGCTCGGGGGTATAAGATGCGTCAGATGCGTCTTGGGTTCACGGGTGCGCTCCTTCTCCTTCTTCCGGCCACCTCGGCAGCCGCGGAGTTCTCCGTGCAGGAAGCCCTGCTCCGCGCGAAGCCGGCCGTTGCGCTCGTTGTCGCGGAGGTCGGCTCTGAAGTCCTCGTGACCTGTGGCGGGCGCGGAGAGAAGGTCGTTCGCCCCGCGCCCTTCCGTGAAACAGGCACCGGCTGGTTCGTCAGCCCGAGCGGATGGATGATCACCAACGCCCACGTCGTGTCGCCCGCCCACCGGCCGCCCGCCTGGGTCGCCGACCAGCAGGCGCGCCGCGCCGTGCGCGAGGCGTGCGGCGAGCTCCCGCCCGGGACGCTGGCGGCGACCGCCGCGCGCGCAAGGGTCAAGCTCGACCCGTCGATCTCGGTGATCCTCTCGAACGGCATCCGCCTGACGCCGACCGTGAGCAAGTACAGCCCGCCTGGGACAGGCCAGAGCATGTCGGGCCGCGACCTCGCCCTGCTCAAGCTCGAAACCGCTGACATGCCCACGCTCTCGCTCGCCGATTCCGCCAACGCCCAGATCGGCGACAAGCTCCACGTCCTGGGCTTCCCGGGTGTGGTGCTGAGCCACGAGCTTCTCAACGCGTCGGCCAAGGTCGAGGCGTCGGTGACGAGCGGCGCGATCTCGGGGTTCAAGCAGGACGTGACGAACCAGCCGGTCATCCAGACCGACGCACCGGCCGCGTGGGGCAACAGCGGCGGCCCTGCGGTGAGCTCGCGCGGCGAGGTTCTCGGTGTCCTCACGTTCGTCTCGGACGCCGGCACCGACGAGGGCGGCATCGTCCAGGGATTCAACTTCGTCATCCCGTCCGCCGCGGTACGCGAGTTTCTCAAGGGTGCCGATGTCCCCCTCGATGAGCCGAGCCGGTTCAACACCGCCTGGCACGCCGGGCTGAGCGCGTACTTCTCCGGCGACTACGCGCGCGCCGAGAAGCATTTCGCCGAGGCCAACCGGCTCATCCCCGAGCTGCCCGACGTCCGCCGCCTGGCGGCCGAGGCCAAGAACCCGCCGCCGAAGCCGTTCCCGTGGGCCGCCGTCGCCGCGGTCGTGACGGCCCTGAGTCTCGGCGGCTACGCCGGGATGTGGGGGTTCTACTGGCGCCGGAACCGCTACCGCATCCGCCCGTCGGAGGTGATGCGCCTGCTCGAGACGTCGAGGGAGCGGCCGATCATCCTCGACGTGCGCGATGCCGCGACGTACGCGAAGAGCCCGGTCCGCATCCCTGACGCGAGGCACATCACCCCGCGAGAGCTCGAGACCGGCGTCACCGCGCTCAAGATCGAGCCGACCCGCGTCGTCGTCGCCTACTGCACCTGACCCGACGAGGCAACCAGCGCCCGGGTGGCGCACAAGCTCCGGGAGCTCGGCTACAGGGACGTGAGGATCCTCAAGGGGGGCCTCGGCAGCTGGGCGAACGCCGGTCTGCCGCTCGAGTCTAAGACCTCGCCCGCCTAGCGGTTCAAGCGGCGCGCCTCCCGGACGACGCGATCGACGAAGGGCCCGGCGAGCCCGGTATACGCCGCCGGATCGAGAAGCCGGTCGAGCTCGTCCCGCGGCAGCACCGCCGCGATCCGGGGATCCGCGAGCAGAAGCTCGCGGAAGCTCCCCTTGCCGTCGAACGCGGTCATGGCGGCCTCGTAGACGAGATCGTGGGCCGCGTTCCGGCCGAGCGTCTCGCCCAGCTTGAGCATCACCGCCTCGGAGAGCAGGAGCCCGCCGAGGCGCTGCACGTTCTCCTTCATGCGTCCCACGTTCACGCGGAGCCCGCGCGCGACGACGAGCGACCAGTGCTCGGTCGCCGCCGCCAGACACGCGGCCTCCGGGACCAGCACCCACTCGGCGCGCCCCACGCTCATGTCACGCTCGTGCGCCGCGACCATGCTCTCCAGCGCCGTCGCGGCAAGCCCGCGGAGGAGTCGACCGATCGCGACGATCCGCTCCGCGTGGGTGGGGTTACGTTTGTGGGGCATCGTGGAGCTGCCCACCTTGCCGTGCGCGAACGGCTCCTCGAGCTCCATGATCTCGGAGCGCTGGAGCTGGACGACCTCGTTCGCGATACGCGCGAGCGTCCCGCCGATCAGCGCCAGCAGCGACACGAACTCCGCGATCGTGTCGCGCGAGGCGTGCCACGCGATCGGCGGCACGCCGAGCCCGAGACGCTCCAGCGCCTTGCGCTGGACGGCTTCGCCTTGCGGGCCGAAGCCGGCGAGTGTACCGACGGCGCCGCCCAGCTCACCGACGAAGAGGCGTGGGGCCGCGTCGTCGAGCCGCTCGACCTGGCGGACGCACTCCGCCGTCCAGGTCGCCACCTTGAAGCCGAAAGTGATCGGCAGCGCCTGCTGGGCGTGGGTGCGTCCCGCCATGACCGTGTCGCGATGGCTCTCGGCGAGGTCGGCGAGGGCGAGCACGAGGGCGACGAGGTCGCGGCGGAGGATCGCGTGCGCCGCGCGGAGCTGGAGCACCATGCCCGTATCCATGATGTCCTGCGTGGTCGCTCCCCAGTGCACCCACCGCCCCGCGTCCCCGGCCCGCCGCGCGAGCTCACGGACGAGCGGCACGATCGGGTGGGCCGTCACGGCCAGATCGCGCCCGACGGCGTCGAGGTCGAGCGTCTCGACCTTCGCCGCGCGGGCAATCGCCTCGGCCGTCCCCGGCGGGATCAGGCCGAGCTCCTCTTGCGCGGCGGCGAGCGCGGCTTCGACGTCGAGCCAGCGCTGGAGCATCGTGCGTTCGTCGAAGACCACCCGCATCTCGGGCGTCGAGAACTGGTCGCCGAAGAGCTTGTAGTCGATGAGGTGGCTAGGCACCGCCGCCCCGGCCGCCGGCGAGGAAGTGCATGTGAACGTGGTAGACGACTTGCCCCCCCTCGGGACCGCAGTGCACTCGGAGCCGGTAGCCGCGCTCGGCGAAGCCCGTCGCTTCGCCCAGCGCCTTCGCGGCGAGGAAGCAGCGACCCAACGCCTCGGCGTCGCTCGCCTCCATCGCCATGATCGACGGAATGTGGCGCCGCGGGACGATCAGGAGGTGCACCGGCGCCTTCGGATAGATGTCGCGGAACGCGACGACCGCGTCGTCCTCGTATTCGATATCCGCGGCACTCTCGCGGGTGATGATGCGACAGAACACACAGTCCGTCACGGCGCCTCCTCGACGCCCTGCTATAATACCCGCCTGTCGAGCCGAGACGACTCACGAAGGAGCGCCCGATGGGAACGTGTCCGAAGTGCAAGCGCAAGATCCGGAAGAACGGCAACCACGTGAAGCTCGGATCCACGTGGTACCACAAGGTGTGTCCCCCGCGTTCCGCCTCGCCGCGCCCCGCCTAGGGAGCGCTCCCGCCTCGCAGAGACTCCTCCGGCCCTATCCGCCGCTCTGGGGACCCTGCCGACCGCGGTAGGGGATCGGGATGTACTCCACCGAGGGCCGCGTGCGCGTCGGCTGCGGGAAGAGGCTCATGAACTCGTAGATCTCCTCGGGCACGTCCGTGCTCACGGGAAGCCCGAGGGCCTTCGCCTCTTCCGCGGTGATTGGATAGTCGTGGGTCCAGCCGCCGCGCGAGAGCTTGTCGGCGAGCGCGTCCGCCTGCGCGGGGGGCATCCGGGCGGCGAGGAGCTCGCGCACCGTCGTCCGCATCTGCGCGAGCGCCTTCCGAGCGATGTCGGCAAGAATCAGCGTCTGGTCGTCGATGTCCTTGGCCTCCTTCCGCTCCAGCACCGTCAGCACCGAGGCGGCGGGAGACTGCCCGACCTGGGGGTCCACGGGCCCCAGGACCGCGTTGTGGTCCATCACGATCTCGTCGGCCGCGAGTGCGATCAAGGTGCCCCCCGACATCGCATAGTGGGGAACGAACACGGTGACCTTGGCCTCGTGGCGGCGGAGGGCGTTGGCGATCTGCCCCGCGGCAAGCACGAGCCCCCCGGGAGTGTGCATGATGAGGTCGATCGGCCGGCTCGTGTCCGTGAGCTTGATCGCCCGCAGCACCTCCTCGGAGTCGTTGACGTCGATGTAGCGCATGAGCGGAAAGCCGAGGATGCTCATCGTCTCCTGCCGGTGGACGAGCGCGATCACGCGGCTCCCGCGCCGCTTCTCGAGCTGGACGAGGAGCCGCAGCCGTCGCATCTCCAGGAGCTTCTGCTTCAGGATCGGCTGGAGCGCTGTGACCATGAGGAAGACCCACAGGACGTCGCTGAAGCCCATCGCCATCGGTCCGCCGCCCCCGCTAGGAATGCGGGGCGGGGCGCTTCACGTACTCGCCCCCGGGCCGGCCCCACACGCGCCCGTCGTGGAAGACGACGCGGCCGCGGAGGATCGTGTGGGTGGGCCAGCCGCGGACGCGCATACCGGCGAACGGCGTGAAGTCCTGCGCCGAGTGCAGGGCGTCCGGGGTGACGACCTGCTCGCGGTCGGGATCGAGCACGACGAGGTCGGCGTCGCTGCCGACGGCGAGGGTCCCCTTCTTCGGATAGAGGCCGAAGGCGCGCGCGGGGTTGGCGCTCGCGAGCTCGACGACGCGCGCGAGCCCGAGACCGCGTTTGGCGTGACCCTCCGAGACGAGGTAGGGATAGAGGAGCGCGGTGCCACCGAACCCCGGGAGCGCCTTCCAGAGATCCTCGCCCTTGTCCGCCTCGGCGCAGCACGCGTGGTCGCTCACCACCGTGTCGATGCTCCCCCGCACGACCGCGTCCCAGAGCGCCTCGCGGTCGGCCTCCGTCCGGATCGGCGGGTTGACCTTGCCCAGAATCCCGTGCGCCGTGGCGTGCGTGAGCGCCAGGTGGTGCAGCGTCGTTTCGAGCCGGATGTCGAGGTGCGGGAACTCGCGTCGTCCCTGCGCGGCCGCCGCGAGAGCCTCTACGCTCGAGAGGTGGAGCAGGTTGACGGGGCAGCGCGTCGCGTCGGCCAGCACCATCGCCTCGGCGATCGACAACCGCTCGGTCAGCGGTGGGCGGGCGCGATGGTAGCCCTCGAGGCCGCCCGGCCCCGAGCGTCTCACTTCCTCGATGAAGACGCGGATGAGCTCGGCCTGCTCGCAGTGGAGGCTGAGCGAGACACGCCCACGCGCGCCGTTCCCCGCCGACGCGGAGGCCACCCGACGCATCAGGAGGTAGAGGTGACCCAGGTCGTACGCGTCGGACATTGTATAGGCGCTACCGCGCGTCGAGTCCGACGTGAGGTTCAGCCCCTTGTAGAACATGTAGTACTTGAACGAGCCGACTCCCTGTTCGCCGACCAGCCAGTCGACCTCGTCGAGCTGCTCCGACGTCATGATGCCGAGGTGGTAGCCGAAGTCCGTGTATGCGTGGCCCGCCGTGGCGGCGACGACCTCGGGAAAGATCGTGCGATACGGACCACTCTTGTTGAGGTAGTGCTGGCCCGTCCTGAAGTAGCTCAGCACCGTCGTGACGCCACCCGCGAGCGCGGAGGCGGTCTCGCTCGTCGCGTCGGCGGCGAGGTCACGGTAGATGCCGATGTGAAAGTGCGAGTCGACCGCCCCCGGAAGGACGAGGCGACCACGCGCGTCCACGACGTCGGACGCATCCCCGGGCGCGATCCGGTCGGCGAGCGCGGCGACGCGACCGTCGCGGACACCGATATCGCAGCGGAGGGGACCGACGTAGGGCATGATGACGGTGCCGTTGAGCACGGCCGTGTCGTAGCGCGGCATGGGGCAGACTATACCATCATGACGATCAGCCGGGGCTCCACCGCCCTCCTCCTGCTCGACCTCCAGCGCGATTTCCTGGACCCGGACGGCGTCTACGCGCGTCACGGGCTCCCGGTGTCCCGACTCCGCGGGATCATCACGACGATCGCGCGCGTCGCGGCCGCGAGCCGGGCCGCCCACGTGCCGATCTTCGCGTCCAAGTTCACGGTGTACACCTCGCCCGCCGGCGCGCCGCTCGGTCTCGACCACATCGTCAAGGCGCGCCCCTTTCTCCGGACGACGGGCTTCCGTCTGGGCGACCGCGGCCGCGAGCTGATCCCCGAGCTGGGCCCGGTGGACTACGAGCTCGACAAGCCCCGCTTCTCTGCGTTCCACGGTACGCCGCTCGAGGTGCTCCTGCGCTCGCTCGAGATCGACACCGTCGTCCTCACGGGGATTGTCACCCACGGCGGCGTCGAAGGCACCGCGCGCGACGCGATGATCCGCGACTTCTCCGTCGTCATCCTCGAGGACTGCGTCGCCGCCTTCGACGAGGAGCTGCACCTGGCGTCGCTGCGCGGCATGGGGATGTACGTCACCGTCATGGACGCCGCGGCCTACCTCAAGGCGCTGGCGGAGTGACGCTCGTCGGGATCGGGTACGGGCGCCTCGCCACGAACGGGAGGCGGACTGAACGGCTTCTGTCCGTGCTTACTGCTCTTCGCTGACTTCGTGTCCGAGCCGATGGCGTCGCGCGACCCTTACGTCCGCAAGCCGACACGGTCCGAGGAAGAGCTTGTCCTGATATGGATCCTGGAGCGCGTAGACTGTCTCGCGTGCGACCTGGCAGGACTCACGCGTCGGAAACGGCCCCACGTCGCCGTGCGCCTCCCAGGGACCCGACCAGGCCAGGAGCGACCACATCGCGAAGGTCCAGATAGTCATTCCTTCTTCCGGCACTGGCCGACATACACCCGCCAGTCGTCATCGGCGACGCTGAGGATCTCGCTGCGCGCGGCTTCACACACGGCCACCGTCGGGTAGGGGCCCATGACGCTCTTGGACAGGGGGACCGGCCCCCATCCAGAGGGCACCCAGATCCAGGTGAGGAAGATCCAGACAGTCATGGCCATCGGTGAAGCAGGGGCCGTGCCACGACCCCGGAACCTTGCAATATTCGACACTAGTCCCAACCCATAAGGGACAGAGTGGCAACTCGATCCGGCAGGGATGGCACCTCGGTCCGCGGCTCGGTCTCTTTACGCGGTCGAAGGGCACAATAATTCCTGGAACTATCTGTGGCAGGCGTGAAGGACTCCAGCAGGTGCAATGTCCCGTTGGATCACGACTCCTGTGACATCGGTCACAGCTCAACCCCACCGAGCACCTGGTAGGTATCGCTCGCGCCAGGCATCGAACATGAGGAGCGCCCAGAGAACCTTCTTGTGATCTCTCGCCCCATTGAGATGTTCAGTCATGAGCCGAGTTGTGGCTTCGGGATTGAAGAGACCGAGACGCGCCACTCGCTCTGGTGCCAGGCGCTCCTGGAGCGCACACCGCAGTGGACCGCGCAACCACAGACCAATAGGGACGCCGAACCCCTGCTTCCGGCGGACGAGGATCGCTTTTGGGAGTAGGTCGCGAAGGGCACGCTTCAGAATATATTTGGTCTGCCACCCGACCAGCTTGAGTTGGGGTGGGATGCGACCTGCTAGCTCGACGAGGGCCCGATCGAGGAAGGGGGCCCGGACCTCGAGGCCACACGCCATGCTGGCTCGGTCCACCGTCACCAGGTTCTGGCCAGCGAGATAGAACTTGCAGTGCTGATAGATCAGACGATCAATCGGGGCCAACCCCGGCGCCTCGCCGACGGTCATAGCCAGCTCGTCGAAGGGCTCACACTCGATGCCTGCCGCGCGCACGCCCTCCGAGACGAGGGTCGACCGCTCCGAAGGCGTGAGCCCCCCCAGCAGGAGTTGGGTACGGACCTCTGGAGGAAACGGAAGACCCCGGAAGAACTGCTTCAGGAGAAACTCGACGCTGCCGTACCGTGGCGAGGGTGGCAAACGGCTCACCGCACGAGCCGCCGCGCTCAGCACCCACAGCGGCAGCCCCTGCGCCCATCGCGCCCCGCGATCCGCGAGGAACGTCGGGTACCCGCAGAAGAGCTCGTCGCCCCCGTCCCCGCTGAGCACGACGGTCACGCTCCGTCGGGCCGCTTCCGAGAGCCGGTAGAGCGGCAGAAACGAGCTGTCGACGAGCGGTTCATCGAGCAGATCGCCCACATTCTCCAGGAGCAGGGCAGCGTCCCTCGAGGAGAACTCGACTTCGGTATGGTCCGTGCCGCAGTGCCGGGCGACGGTGCGTGCGAAAGGCCGCTCATCGTAACTGGCTTCGGCAAAGCCGAGACTGAACGTCTTGATCGGGCGACCGTCACACAGCTGGGCGGCGATCGCGGTAATCGCACTGGAATCGATCCCACCACTCAGGAACAACCCGAGCGGCACATCACTGACGAGCTGGTGGCGGACCGAACGCTCCAGCTGTTGCCTGAGCGCCTGCGCCCACTCGGCCTCGTCTATAGACTCGTCCGGGGCGAATGCCAGGTCCCAGTACGGAATAACTCGGGGCTTGCTCCCCGGGCTGACCGTGAGCAGATGGCCTGGAGGGAGCTTCTCGATCCCGGCGAGGATCGAGTGGGGTGCGGGAACGTGCTCGAAGCTGAGGTAACGGGCCAAGCTCGCGAGGTTCAGCTCACGCGGCACGGCCGGATGCTCGAGGAGCGCTCGCAGCTCTGAGCCAAATACGAAGGCGTCGGATCCCGCGTAATAATGGAGCGGCTTCTCGCCCATCCGGTCGCGCGCCAGCAACAGCGTACGCTGCCCGACGTCCCAGATGGCGAGGGCGAACATGCCGTCGAAATGGTGCACGCAGTCTTCGCCCCACGCCTCGTATGCGTGCACGAGGACCTCGGTATCGGACCGCGTGCGAAAACGATGCCCCAAGCTCTGGAGACGAGCGCGGAGCGGCAGGAAGTTGTAGATCTCGCCGTTCAGGGCGCCCCAGACCGTGCCGGCCTCGTTGGAGATCGGCTGATCACCGGTTTCAAGGTCGATAATGCTGAGGCGTCGAACGCCCAGCGCGAAGAAGGCGTCAACGTAGAAACCCTCACTGTCGGGACCGCGATGGCGTAGCGTCTCGACCATTCGCCGCGCCGTGTGACGGCGACCGTCGTGGGGCCCGTTCTGAAGAAACCCCGCGAGCCCGCAGATGGCCGGATCCTCAGCGCTGCCTGCGCGACAACGACTCTGGCGCCAACACGGAGAACCCCTGACCATTCACCACTCCGGTCGCGATCGTCGCGACGGGGCGCTGGTCGAGCCACCGGGGCAGCACCCGATCGGCCACGGCGAAGTAACCGATCGGAGGGGTCCGACCGTCGGAGGCGGACGCCGCATCCGTATGAAGCGCTACCACGGGCCGGTCCAGGTAGAAGGCGAGCACGAGTTCCGGCACGTCGACCGCGTAGATCGGCGTGTCGGCCTTCACGGTGCGCGGATCGAGAGCGCGAAGGTTGGTGAGGGCATTGTGGCGAGCATCGTCGGCAGTCTGCCACACGATCAGGCCGGCGACGACCAGCGCGGCGATCGTCATGCCCAGCACCTTGCGGTGCCGCAGCGTCAATTGGTGGTACCACACCGCGATGAGCAGGGCGGCCGGGGGACAAAGGGGTAGGTAATACCGCATCCGCTGCTGCGCGGAGGCCCCGACGAGGACGAAGACGACACCAAGCCAGACCAGGAGGAGGGCGGCCTTCCTCACCCCCGTCTTGGCCTCCATCCCGACTGCCGAGACGACGGCGAACGGCAGCAGCGGTGACCACGGGAGCAGAATTGACAGCGTCTGTCCGATCGGCTCCGTGATCACGCGCCACCTCCAATGGCCGACCGGCAGATACCACAGCACCCAGTCGATCATCACGATCTCCCGCACGAATTGCTCGCCGCCGGAGGTGGCGCCGAGTACGAACCACGGCGCGATCATCAGCGAGACAAGGACGAGGCCGGCGGGCAAAGCCAGCCGCCGCACCGGCCACCCCCTGGCCGGGTGGAGGCTGAAGACGACAACGATCGCCAGAGCCAGGAGTGCGGCAAGGCCCTTCGTCCAGAAGCCGACGCCAAGCAGAACATAGAAAACGGCCAGACTGAGCCGACGGCCACTGAATTCGGCAGCGACGAAGGCCGCCATCGCCGCGGTGATGACGAAGCACAGCATCATGTCCGGCATCGGCGCTCGGGCCAGCGTGAAGATGCCATGCGTCGTCAACACGATGAACCCAGCGGCCAGCCCGATCTCCCTGCTCCAAAGTCGCCAGCCGATCCATGAGGTCGCGATCAGAACACCGACAGCAGCGACGAGGGACGGCCAGAGCGCGCTCGATTGCGTGACCGCGCCGCCCGGCCACGCGGCCAGCGCGACGAGCCAGGCAAAGAGCGGGGGCTTGTTGAGGTGTGGGAGCCCGCCGAGACGCGGTAGGAGCCAATCGCCGCGGGCCACGATGTCGCGCGCAAGCATCGGGAACCTGGTCTCATCGTTCGTCGCCAGGACGCGGGCGCCGAAATCGAAGAAGAGGAGGAGAACACCGACGGCCAGGAGCATCGAGGGGCCAGCGTAACGTGCGAGACGTCTGCGCCATCGACCATCAACCTGGGGGCTGGGGGTGGCGGTCACACGGTCTCCGACCGGGTCGAAGATTGCGGCCCGCGCCACAGCCACTCGAAGCGCCGGTGGAGCGCGAAGGCCACGATGCGAGCGATCATGCGGTCCTCGATTCGAGGACGTCTGCGTCCTTCGTCTTGCCGAGCGCCATGCGTCGACGCATTGCTCCTCCCCCCTACCCGACTGAGCGTTGTCGGGGCATACGCGATCGCTGCAACGGCCGCCCGGATCGCAGACGTGCGCCTGCCGCTCGAACGCGACGAGTTCGGAACCGGTCAGAACGCCCGCCGGCGACCGGCGGCCATGCTACGGCAGAGGCTCAGGCGAGCGGGGGACCTCGAGGAGGGTGCGGCGGAATCGCCGGACTGGGAACGAGCGGTTCGTCGTCCAGAGGAACGATCCAGACCTGCGTCCAGTGCGGCCGAAGGGCGCAAAGGGGAGCGGTCTCGGTTGCGCTGAACGACGTGGTGTAGAAAACCACGTCGTCATAGTCGTCGTCCTCCCAGAATCCTTCGATCCAGGTCGGGTCGGGAGGATCCGCGTAGGCAAGGGTTCGGACGCAAACGAGGACCCCAATTAAT
>QHSA01000037.1 GCA_003220315.1 Candidatus Rokuibacteriota bacterium | reverse complement strand
GGCCCGCTCGACGTAGATCGAGAAGTCGGCGACGAACCGGTAGGCCTCCCGCGAGTTGAAGACGTTGAGGCTCCCCCAGCCGACCACTGTAACGGGGTCCGCGGGGCCGGAGCCCTCCGTGGGTGGCCTGACAAAGGTGCGGCCCGGCCCCGTTTCACCTCCGCCTTGACGCCAGGGGTCCGCGGGGCCGGAGCCTTCCGTGGGTGGCCTGACAAAGGTGCGCCCCGGCTCCGTTTCCCCTCCGCCGTGCCCGCCAACGAAGCGCGGCACCGTCGGTTCGGCCACGACCACCGGGTGGCGCGGGCTCCGGTTCGCGAGCCACCGGCGGCGCTCCTCCGGCGTGCGCAGCTCGGTCTCGAGCGTGGCGACCCGGTCCTCGATGCCCTGGTTGTAGATGCGGCAGATCGCGTCGGCGTCGGCCGCCGTCGCGGGCCTCACGCGGTAGTCGGTCACTGGAGCGGGGTCCGCGAGGCCGGCGCCATCGAGGGTGGCCCCAGACAGGGGCGGGCCGGCTTCATTCGAGCTCCCGTGCATCGAGTCGCCCGTCCTCCTGGAGCCGCGCGAACTCGTCGAGCGTCTTCCTGAGACCGTCGGCGAGCGCGGTCGGCGGCGCGGGGCCCAGGTCCTTCTGGTACCGCGCGTCGTCGAGTGCCGCCGGGAAGGGGATCGTCTGTTCGACGTGCGTGATCAGCCCTTGCGCGCGGGGCCACGCCGCCTCGATCATGCGCACCAGCTCGGCGATCGCTACCGACGCGCCGTGGAGGTTGTAGACGCGGGCGCCGTCGAGGCGGGAGGCCGCCGCGGCGAGGAGCGCGCGCGCGACATCCTCGACGTAGACGAGGTCGGTCCGCCCGCCCCACCGAATCTTGAACGCGCGTCCGAGCACGGCGGACTTCATGGCGAGTGTCGGATCGGCGGTGACGCCGAAGTCGCGCCCGGGCCCGTAGACCGAGAGGGGGCGAAAGCCCATCGAGGACAGCCTGTGCTCCTCCCAGTAGACCCGCGCGGTCTCCTCGTTGGCGACCTTGTAGACGCCGTAGTGCGTCGCCGGGAGCCTGGGCGCGTCGTCTTTGATCGGGCCGGGAGGGTAGAGGTCGGGTGCGCCGAAGACGGCGGCGGAGGAGGCGTAGACGACACGCTCCACCCGACCCTCGCTGGCTCGCGCCGCCTCGAAGACGTTTGCAGTACCGACGACGTTGACCAGGGCGCCCCTCGACGGGTCCTGGCGGCAGAGCGGGACCTGCCAGGCCGCGAGATGGATGATGCGGCGGATCGCGTGGTGGCGCACGACGCGGACCAGGGCGTCGCGGTCCGCGATGTCGCCCCGCACGATCGTGATCCGGCGCGCGACGTCGTCCCCCGCGATCATCCGCGGCCGCCACGGGTCGTCCCCGACGTCGAAGACGACGGGACGCTTACCCGCCGCCAAGAGCCCGCGCACGACCCACGAGCCGATGCAGCCGAACGCGCCCGTCACCAGGGTCGCCATGAGCCGGAAAATATCACATGCGGCACGGAGCCGCGTCGCGCCTGGCTCGGGCCACCCACGACTGGCGCCGAGCACGCGGACCCCGTTACAACATCGCCGCGTCGCGCCTGGCTCGGGCCACCCACGACTGGCGCCGAGCACGCGAACCCCGTTACAACATCGCCGCGTCGCGCCTGGCTCGGGCCACCCACGGAGTAGACCGCCCTCGCGGTCCCCGCTACAATGGCCGCCGTGTTCCAGAGCGAGCGGTTCTTCCGCGAGGCCTGGCCCCAGATCTCGCAGGCGTTCGAGTCGCCGACGGACGCGGCGAGCGACGTCGAGTGGATCGTCGGGGTCGCGGCGCTCGAGGCCGGCGCGCGGATCCTCGACGCCCCGTGCGGGTTCGGCCGCCACTCGATCGAGCTCGCCCGCCGTGGCTTCCAAGTGACGGGCGTGGACTTCAGCGAGACCGAGCTCGACCGCGCGCGGAAGGCCGCCACCGAGGCCGGCGTCCCCCTGCGGCTCGTCTGCCAGGACATCCGGGACATGGAATTCCCGGGTGAGTTCGACCTCGCGGTCAACCTCTTCAGCTCGATCGGTTACTTCTCCGACGACGAGGATCGCCTGGTGATCGACCGCTTCTGGCGCGCGCTCAAGCCAGGCGGCGTGTTCGTGCTCGACACCCGGAACCGCGACCAGCTGGTGCGCTCGCTGCCGCCCGAGGAGCGCAAACGCGTGAACGGCTGGACGCTTCGGATCGAGAACGCGTTCGATCCCGCGACGAGCCGCTGGCGCGCGCGGTGGTGGCGGAGCAAGCGTGCGATCGCGAAAGCGAAGGAAGGCGCCGCGGAGCTGATCGGCGAGAGCGAGATCCGGCTCTACTCCGCCCACGAGCTCTCGGCGATGCTGCGGCCGGAGCGCTGGGGCCACGTGGAGCTCTACGGCGGGCTCGACGGCACGCCCTTCTCGCTCGACGCCCCCCGCCTGGTCCTCGTCGCCCGGAAATAGCGCTCGCGTACGCGAGGGAAAGGAGACCGCGCCGATGGCCACCGAGTCGCGTCCTCTGGTCGTGCTCGCCGGTCCGATCAATCCCGACGGCAAGGCGCTCCTCGAGCGGGAGGCCCGCGTCGTGGTCTGCGACGACGAGACCGAGGCCGGGCTTGCGAGGGTCGCCGCCGAAGCGGCAGGAATATTGTTCCGCCTTCGGCCGAGCTGCACCGAGAGCCTGATGGCTGCGTGCACGAAGCTCAGGGTCGTCGGCCGGCACGGCGTCGGCCTGGACACGGTGGACATTCCTGCCGCGACCCGGCTTGGTGTGGCGGTCGTCCACGCTCCGGGCTCGAACTCTCAGGCCGTGGCCGAGCACGCGCTGATGCTCATGCTCGCCTGTGTGAAGAGGACGCGCCACATCGACACCCTGACGCGGAAAGGGGACTGGGGAGCCACGCGGGTCGTGGGCAACACGGAGCTCGCCGGGAAGACGCTCGGCATCGTTGGCGTCGGCAACATCGGCCGGCGCGTGGCGAAGTTCGCCGGCGCGATCGGGATGCGGGTCCTCGCTTACGACAAGTACGTGCCCGACGACGAGGTGCGCCGCCGCGGGGCGGAACCCGTGAAGAGCCTCGAGGCCCTCCTGCCGCAGGTCGAGGTCCTCACGTGCCACACGCCGCTGACGTCCGAGACGACGCACATGATCAACCCGAAGACGCTCGCGCTCATGAAGCCGGGGGCCATCTTCGTCAACACCTCGCGCGGTCCCGTGCAGGACGAGCGCGCGCTCTTCGAGGCCCTCACGCGGGGGCACCTGGGCGCCGCGGGCCTCGACGTGTGGGAGGAGGAGCCGACGCCCCTCGACAACCCCCTCCTGAATCTCGAGAACGTCGTCTGTTCCCCGCACGTCGCCGGCGTCACGCGCGAGGCGAATCGGCAAATGGCGGTGCAGGTCGCGGGCGAGATGCTGCGCGTGCTGCGGGGCGAGAAGCCGGAGGTGCTCGTAAACCCGGAGGTGTGGCCGCGCCTCGGCCAGAGGTAGAATGGCTCCATGCCGATCGACGCGCGCCATCCGCGGGAGATCCGGCGGGACATCCGGAATGGCAAGCTGACGGGCATCACCGCGGGGCTGGGCGCGAACCACGTCCAGGCCAACCTCGCGGTGCTCCCGAAGGCCTCCGCGTACGACTTCCTCCTCTTCTGCCAGCGCAATCCGCGGCCGTGCCCGCTGCTCGAGGTCACCGACGTGGGCTCGGCCGAGCCCGTCGGTGTCGCCCAGGGCGCCGACCTCCGAACCGACATCCCGCGCTACCGGATCTACACGCACGGCGAGCTGACGGACGAGGTGACGGACGCGACACCGTACTGGCGTGACGACCTCGTCGCGTTCCTGCTCGGCTGCTCGTTCACGTTCGAGTGGGCGCTGCTCGAGGCCGGCGTCCGCCTCTGGCACGTGGAGCACGGCAAGAACGTCGCGATGTGGCGGACGTCGATCCCGTGCCGGCCGGCGGGCGTCTTCCACGGGCCCATGGTCGTCTCGATGCGCCCCATCGCCGCCGCCGACCTCTCGAAGGCGGTGACCGCGAGCGCGCGCTTCCCCGGCGCCCACGGCGCGCCGGTCCACATCGGCGATCCCGCGGCGATCGGGATCAAGGACCTCGATCGGCCCGAGTGGGGCGACCGTCAGGAGTTCAGGCCGGGCGACGTGCCCGTCTTTTGGGCGTGCGGCGTGACGCCCCAGGCGGTCGCGCTCGCCTCGAAGCCGCCGTTCATGATCACGCACAGCCCGGGGCACATGTTCCTCACCGACCTCCCGAACTCCGCGCTCGCGGCGCTGTGAGCGTGAGGTTTCTCCCGGCGGGCGATCTCGCCGTCCTGGTCGAGTTCGACGAGGAGATCAGCGTCGAGGTGAACACGCGCGTCCGGGCGCTCGAGTTCTTGATCCAGCAGAAGGGCCTGACGGGCGTCGTCGAGACGGTCCCGACCTTCCGCTCGCTGCTCGTCTACTACGACCCACGCGCCGTCGGCTACGACGCCGTCTGCGCCTCGATCACAGAGCTCCTGCCCCAGGCGGGGACGGCCGTCCTGCCTCCCTCGCGCCTGGTCGAGCTGCCCTGCTGTTACGAAGACCCGGCGCTCGGCTTCGAGCTCCAAGCGGCGGCCACGCGGCTCGGCATCTCGACGGCCGAGCTCGTAAAGCTCCACAGCGGCGCCGAGTACCTCGTCTACTTCATCGGCTTTACCCCGGGGCTCCCGTACATGACCGGAATGCCAGAGCGGCTC
>QHSA01000036.1 GCA_003220315.1 Candidatus Rokuibacteriota bacterium | reverse complement strand
CCGGACTTCGTCATACTTGTACACGATGGGCGCGACGTGCCGGACCTGGAGCCGTTGATTGGGCGTATCGATCCACCCGCCCGTACCGATATGATGGCCCTGGGAAAACGTGAACATGCCCGAGTCCAGCGCGTCCGCCGTGGCCGTCATGACCTCTTCGAGAGCGACACGGTGTTTCTGCAACAACTCCGGCACGACGTTCACGTTCAGCATCTGGAGCCGCTCACCCCAGATGGCGACATTGGCCACACCCGGTACGCGCAGCAGGCGCTGTCGGATGGTCCAGTAGGTGATCATCGACAGGTCGATCACGGACCGGGTCTTTGACGAGATCCCGATCTTCATCATCCGGCTGGTCGAGGACAGAGGTGGCAACACCACCGGCGGCGCCGCCCACCTCGGCATCGTCGGTGTGACCATCGCGATGCGCTCCTCCACCATCTGCCGCGCCCGCAGCAGGTCGGTCCCACGCTTGAACAGCATTTTGACCGACGACAACTGGGAAACCGACTTGGAGCGCAGGACGTCGAGGCTCGGCAATCCGGCGAGCGCCTGCTCCATCGGAACGGTCACCAAGCTTTCGACTTCAACCGCGCTGAGCCCGAGGCAGATCGTCTGAATCTCGACGAGGGGTGGCGCGAACTCGGGAAAGACGTCCACCGGCATGCGCTGAAGCTGGGCGATGCCGAAGTACATCATGACGACGGCGATGGCGATCACCAGGAACCGAAACTTCAGGCTGGATCCAACGATCCAACGCATCATCGGAGCAGCTCCATTCGCAGGTTAGTGTCCAACCTTGAATTCGGTGCCGTACAGCTCGGCCACCCCGACCGACGCCACGACGGTACCCGTGGGTGGGCCCTCCTTCAGGACCGCCACGTCACCCTGGATATGGTCAACCTCGACTTTGTGCCGGACGAAGGTTCGGGCGCTGGGGCTCGTATAGACCCAGGTTTGGCCATGCTGGTCATAAATCAGGGCAGAATAGGGCACGACCTTCCGCTCACCAAGCGGCTGGTTCTTCCGTGTCACCTTCTCCACACGAACCTCATCCGTTTTGAGACCGAGCCGTTGGATCGCCCTCTCGGTCAACATCACGGCACTGTGCTCGGTCCCTTCGATGTGCTTCACCTGGGCGGGATGCTCGAGCTGGCTCTTGGCTGAGGCCCGAGAGTATTCGCACGCCGAAAGTGATAGCCCGGCAACAAGCAGTACCCCGACCATCACGAGATTCCCGTGCCGCATCGCGTCCTCCCCTCTTGGTTTGCTCCTATTTCTCGTCGGTCTGTTCGTCCTAACCTCGCGCATCGTGAAGGGTGCAGCTCACCGCGCCGCCGCGCGCATCGCCTCTTCACTGACGACGGCGGCCGACAGATCTTCAAGCTCAGGTTCACGGACAGCTCCGAACAGCAAGTACATGGCGGGGACACCGACCAGGCTCAGGAGCGTCGTCGTCACCAGGCCGCCCAGAATCACGACAGCCATCGGGTGCATGATCTCGAGACCGGCAATGTTGCCGAACAGCGCCAAGGGCAAGAAGGCCAGCGCCGTTGTCAGGGCCGTCATCAAGATGGGCCCAGAGCGTTCTCGAGTGCCGCGCTCGACCAGCACGGGCCTCACTGTAGCGCCGTCGCGCTGCTCGAGCTGTCGATAGCGGCTGACCAGCGTCATCGCGTTGCGCACGGCAATTCCCAACACGGTGATCAATCCCACGATCGACCCGAGTGAGAGAAGGCCGCCGGCGCTCGACAATACCGCCAGCGCGCCGCCGACCAGGGCCATCGGCAGGGTCACGAAGACGACCGTCGCCAGGCGCCAGCTCCTGAAGAACGCCTGCAGGAGGAGCAGAATCCCGATCGCAGCGGCGATCGCAAACGTCAGCACGCGCTCTTGGGCAGCCAGCCGCTCCGCATACTCCCCTAGCAACTCCGCGCGATATTCGAGCGGGAAGTCGATTCCCTTGAGGCCGCGTTCGATGTCGGCGGCGACGGCAGCGAGATCGCGTCCACGCACGCTGGCAGTCACGTCGATGCGACGCGCTGCCATATCGCGATGGATTTCGGTGACACTGGGCGCGATGCGGACGTCGGCCACGTCCTTGAGGCGTACGTGACCGCGTGATGGTGTCTCGATGAGAAGGTCCTGGATACTGGTCAGATTCTGGCGCGTGTTCGGCGTGCCCCAGACCACCACCTCGAACACCTTCTGTTCGTCGAAGAGATTGCCGACCTCGAGACCCGACACCAGCGAGGTGGCGGCCCGACGGACATCGCCAGGCTTGAGGCCATAGCCTCTGGCTCTGTCGAGGTTGACTTCGATCTCAAGAGTCGGCATTTCTTCCGGGTACTGCACCTTCGAATCGAAGACACCCGCGATCCCCGCCAGGACCTTCTCCACCTGCTCCGCCTTGTTGCGGATGATCTTCAGGTCCTCGCCGTACACGCGTACGACCAGGGACTCGCCGGTCCCGGACAGCTCCTGTCGGAGTTTCGCCTGCAGATTGGTCAGCACCTCGGGCGACAGACCAGGATAGCCGGCGACGACTTCCTTCACCGCGGCCACGGTGGCGTCATAGTCGGCCTTGGGATCGATGCTGACCCAGAGCTCACCGGCATTGATATTTTTCCGCTTGTCCGACAGGATGGCGCGCCCCATATTGGCGCTCACGTTGCGGACGCCCGGAACGGACCGCAACTCGCGACTCACCAGAGTTGTGATCCGACTCATGGCCGGATGGGAAGCGCTGGAACTGCCCTCCCAGCGAACCACCAGGTCGGTCTCCTTGAGGGTCGGAAGCAGTGACTCCTGACGGAGGAATGGCACCGACAGGAGGCCCGCGACGACGACGGCGCAGACAGCGACGAAGGCCGGGCGCGGGGTGCGCACGGCCCACCCAAAGAGTGCGCCGTAGAGACCCCGCAGCATCCCAGCGAGGGGAGAATCCGCGCTCTCGGGCGACGCGTTGCGCAAGAACAGCAGGCTCAGCGCGGGCGTGACGGTCAGTGCGACCACCATGGAGGCGAGCAACGCCAGGATATAGGACGCGGCGAACGGCTGCCAAAACGCGGCCGACACGCCTTCGACGAACAAGACCGGCACCACCACCAGAACCATGATCAGCGTCGCGTAGAGGATGGGCCGGCGCATCTCGAGCGAAGCGTCGAGGATGATTCTCGCCGTCGGTTCGTCACTCCCCTCCTTGCGATGCTGGCGGAGACGCCGCACGATGTTTCCCGTGTCGACGATGGCGTCGTCGATCACGGCGGCGAGGGCGACCAGCAGCCCCGCGATGATCAGCAGATTGACCGTCACTCCACGCACGTAGAGCACGGTGGCTGCCGCCGTCATCGACATGAGAATGGCCACGGCGCTGATCAGCGCGGTGCGCCAGTTGAAAAGAAAGGCGAGGAGAGCCGCCAGCACGAGGACGGAACCCGTGAGCAGCGCCTTCCGGAGGTTGCCGACCGCCAGGTCGAGGAAGGTCGCCGGCCGGAAGAGTGAGGAGTCCATCTCCAGGCCGGAGAGACCGGGCCGCAGCGCCGCCAGCGCGTGTTCCACTCCCTGCGTCACCGCTTGCGTATTCGCCCAGGGAAATTTCTCCACCACGAGCATGAGCGCGGGAGCGTCCTTCACGATGGCATCGCCGATGAGTGGCTGATGGTCTTCCACCACCGAGGCCACGTCTCCCAGTCGCTTCGATTCGGCGTCGTCGATCGGCACCTTGGCCAGGTCTTTCGCCGTCGTGATGGGCAGGACATGTCGAACGCCGAGCCGTTGATTCGGGGTCTCGACCCACCCGCCGGTGCCGGGTGTCGAGGCCTCCAAGAAGCTCAGTGGCGACGCCCACAAGGCGTTGCCAGCGGTTTTGATGATTTGCATCAGCGTCACGCGGTGATCTCGCAGCTTTTCCGGATCCACCTGCACCTGCAACTGCCGCTCACGCCGGCCCCAGATCGACACGTTCGCCACGCCGGGCACACCCAACAAGCGAGGCTGGATCGTCCAGCGAGCGAGCACCGACATGTCGACGAGGGACAGTTTGTTCGAGGTCACCCCGATCGCCATGACCCGGCCGGCCGAGGAGACGGGATTGATCATGGTGAAATGCTTCGCCACCCTCGGGAGCGCGAACACCTCGTTGAGACGCTCCTGCGCCACTTGCCGGGCGCGCATGAGGTCGGTCCCCTTCTCGAAGACGAGAACGATGGACGCCAGCCCGGGGATGGACACGGAGCGGAGCTCCTTCACCCAGGGGGTCCCGTTGAGCAGGTCCGCTTCCATGGGGGTGGTGATCAAGGCCTCCACTTCGTGGGCGGAAAGGCCGAGGAGCTCGACCTGAATCTCCACGTGCGGCCGCGAGAACTCGGGCAGCACATCCACCGGCATGTTGCGAAGCTGCGTGAAGCCGAACACCATCAGCAACGCCGCGACCGTCGCCACGACGAGTCGAAGCTTCAAGCTCGAGCCGATGATCCAACGCATCATGGCTGATTCCCTTTCGCTTGCCTGGCCTCCGCCGGTGGCGTGTTCGCGTACACCTTCTTGCTGATCTTGTAGGCCCGCTTGTCCAGGTCCGACGCCTTCGCGCGGGCCTCCGCCAGAGCCTTTGGGTCGAGCTGTACGACCTCGACCAGCTCCAGCGTCTCTTTCAATTTTTCTCCCTTACCTCGCCAGCCGACCCGAACATTGCCGACGCCGCGAGCGTAGTACTTGAGCTGCTGGGCGTCCGGCTCCTCCCGGCTGGTCTCGGCGATCACCAGAACGTCGTCGTAGCAGCCCTTGCGAACACAGGTCTTCTGGCCCATCTGGTCCACCGTCGCGCGGTCCGTCCACTTCACGGCGGGCCCCCACCCCTGGGCGTAGCTCGGCGCTCCAACCACTGGCTTGGCCTTCATGGCGATTCCCGCTCTCGCATCTTCACGGCCGTGGAGCCAGGCCGGCGCCTTCACGAACTTCCCGGCCTCCCATTCCTCGGGGTACTCACCCAGGAGCCAGACGTTGCCGTCGTTGTCCTGTGCGAAGAAGGCGATCTCCGTCTCCGCCAGCCGGCCGTCTTTGTAGTCCACATCCCAGACAACGACCGTCCGCACGCCGTCGATGACCTTGGTCAGGTCGGTGACGATGGACACCAGGCGACGAGGCATGGGCTTCCCGTCGTCCTCGATGGTGGTCCCCGTATAGACGAGCCGCGTTCCCGGCTTCAGAGGGAACCATTCGTTGTCGATCCTGGTCGAAGGGCCGAAGTTCTTTGGGTTGAAGTCCTCGACCGCCAGAACGACGCCGGGAGACAGCCCGAGGCCCGTGAAAGCTGCGAGCAGACAAAGCCTCAGGCTCGACCCAATGATCCAACGCATCATTGGTTGGACCCTCCTTGCTGCGGTACGTCGGAGTACGGCATGT
>QHSA01000111.1 GCA_003220315.1 Candidatus Rokuibacteriota bacterium | reverse complement strand
AGACGGGCGACCTCGCCAGAATCGGGCGAGACGACGGCCTCATCTACTTCCTCGGCCGAGCCGATTCCCAGATCAAGAGCCGAGGCTATCGAATCGAGCTGGGCGAGATCGAGGCCGCGCTCAATGCCATTGACGGTCTGCAAGAGGCCGCGGTGGTCGGGATTCCGTCCGGAGGATTCGAGGGGACGCTGATCGCCTGCGCCTATGCCCTGCTGCCCGGCCGGGACGTCTCTCCGGCGGATCTGCGCAAAGCACTCAGCGCCCTCCTCCCGACGTACATGATTCCCGCGCGCTGGCTGCTGTCGGCAAGTCTTCCGAAGAACGCCAACGGGAAGATCGACCGACGTGCGCTGCGGGAAAGGTTCCAGGCACATGAAGCTGCTACCGCTTGACAGTCCGGAGCGCATCCACCTCGTGGCGAGCTGGCTCGCCCAGAAAGAAAACTACCAGTGGCTGGACTTCGGGGACGGCCGCCAGCTCGTGAGCCCGGAGTGGCTCACCATCGCGACGCAGCGGGGCACCCACGTGTTCAGACTCTTCACGTCCGACGTCGACGATGCCCCGATCGGGGTCGTCGGACTCAGCAATGTGAACCGGCACTTCAAGACCGCCACGCTCTGGGTCGTCCTCGGCGACAAGTCTTACGCCGGCCGCGGCTACGCGAGTCGGGCGACGTCCCAGATGCTCACGCTCGGGTTCTTGGAGCTCGGACTCCACGCGATCAACACGTGGATCGTCGAGCACAACCCTTCCGTTCGCGTCGCCGCGAATGTCAACTTCAGGCCCATCGGCAGGCAGCGACAGTGCCATGACATCGACGGCCGCCGCTACGATCGTCTGTGGTTCGACCTCCTGGCGCCGGAGCACGAGGAGATGTAGGGCACGGCCATGTCTGAGACGCGCACCGTACAGGATCGGATCGCCACGTGGTTCCTGACGACGCTGAAGTTGGACGTCCCGTCCGCCGACACGGACCTGTTCGAGAGTGGGGTGCTGGACTCGATGGCCTTCGTCGAGCTGCTGCTTAACTTGGAGCGGACGTTCGGCCTCAAGGTGGCCGTCGAGGAGCTCGAGATCGAGAATTTCCGCTCGATCCGAAAGATCGCGGATTTCGTCATGGCGCGCGACGCCAGCTCGCGCCCGTTTCCGGGATGAGCGTCCTGGGTGTCATAGCCCGCACTCCCATTTCCGGAATGAGGGTCGTTTCCGGAATGAGGGTTTTGAGGCCGGGCGCGTTGGGGATTTTCCTGCCGGCCTGTGAGTGATTTTCCGCCCACCGCGGCTGCGAGGAGGGGGTTACGCTTTTCGCGAGGTTCCACCTCCTAAGGAGCGGGCTATGATACCAGAAGGTCGGCAGTCGTTCGATCTGATGAATCCCACGCAGTCGCGCATCGCGCCACTCCAAGACGAGGTCAACCGTGCGATCGATGACCTCCTCGCGTCGTTCCCGGATCCTGACCGGCTCTCCTTCGACGAACGACGCGGGATCATCGCTCGCTACACCGCGGTGCTCGAGGGGAATTTCATTTACTGGATGACCGCCGCCTATCTCGCGTGCGTGTCGGCCGAGGCGCACGCGATCATCCACGAGAACCTCCTCGAAGAAGTGCGTGACAATCACCCCGGGATGCTACGACGGTTCGCCACCGCTGCCCACGCGGTGCCGACGGATTCGGATGCGCTGGCGGTCTATCGGAGTTTGCAGAGCGTTCGCCTGTTCGTGGGGCGCCTCTCGGGCGTGAGGATCGTGCTCACGATGGCCTTTTTCGAGGGCTGGATTACGCGGTTCATGCCCTATCTCGCGGAGCTCGCCAAACGGCAGGGCTCGGCGGAGTACGAATACACGGACGTGCACGGCGCGTGTGATGTCGTCCATACGCAAGAGCTCTTCCGTGCGCTCGAAGGGGAAATGACGCTCACGCCCGTCCCCCTTCCGCCCGCGACCGAGCTCCTCGAGGGCGTGGGGCTCCTTCGGACGCTGATCAAAAGCATCGTTCATAACTCCTAGTTCCAAGCCTCGGCAGGTCACGCGGTCGGGAGGGGCACCATCGTGTCGGTGAGGGCCAGTGTCCTCGCGCAATTCGAGCGCGTTGCCCAGGAGCAGAAGAAGACCTTGGCGCCGCTGACGGATGATCTGGTGTTGCTGGAGTCGGGTCTCGACTCTCTGTGCCTGGCTATCATCGTCGCGCAGCTCGAGGATGCGCTCGGCGTGGATCCGTTCAGTGCCGCCGAGGATGCAGAGTTTCCGGTGACCCTGGGTGACTTCATCGAGCTCTACGAACATGCCGCCCCGTGACGGGCGCTCCTTGTGGGACGCGGTGCGGGCCGCGGGCGCCCTGGCCGAGCGCGCGCTCTGGGGCGCTGAGGCGAGCGTTCGGTTGGGGGAGCTGGTGGGGGGCTCGAGCCTGGGGGGTCGGCTCGAGGAGCTGCGTGGGCGCTCGGTCCTCGTCGCGACGCGGGATCAGCTCACGGCGGCGTTGGCGCTCATCGAGCTCGATGGCGTGGCGCGCCGCCTCGTGCTGTATCCTCCCGATCTGCCGCGGAAGGTCGCGCCGTTCGTCATGGCGACCGCGGCGGTGGATGCCGTTGTGTCCGATCGCGCCGCCCTGGAAGCCGGCAGCGTGGGCACGGTCGTCACCTGCAGCGCGAGACTCGCGCCCGCCGATTCCGCGCGGACCGGACCACACCACACGGAGTGGATTCTCCTCACCTCGGGGACGACGGGCGTGCCGAAGCTGGTCGTGCACACCTTGGCCAGCCTGGCGGGTGCGATCAACGGGGATCGGGTCCAGACCGTCCCGGCGGTGTGGAGCACCTTCTACGATATTCGCCGGTATGGAGGCTTGCAGATTTTGCTGCGGGCGCTGCTGGGCGGGGGCTCGCTGGTGCTGTCGAGCGCCGCTGAATCGACGGGGGACTTTCTGATCCGGGCCGGCGCCCGCGGGGTGACCCATATTTCGGGGACCCCGTCGCATTGGCGTCGCGCGCTCATGAGCCCGTCGGCACACCGGATTGTGCCGCACTACGTGCGCCTGTCGGGGGAAATCGCGGACCAGGCCATTCTGGACCATGTCCGGGCGTGCTACCCGGGGGCGCGGATCGCCCATGCGTTCGCGTCGACGGAGGCGGGCGTGGGGTTCGCCGTCGAAGATGGGCTCGCGGGGTTTCCGGCGAGCCTGCTCACGCAGCGCGGGGCGGAGGTGGAGCTGAAGGTCGAGGAGGGCTCGCTCCGGATCCGCTCGGCGCGAACGGCAATCCGCTACCTGGGCAGCTCGGGCGAGCCGCTGGCGGACCGGGACGGCTTCGTCGACACGGGGGACATCGTCGAGCTGCGTGGGGCCCGCTATCATTTTGTCGGCCGACGGGGTGGGATCATCAACGTGGGCGGCCTGAAGGTGCATCCCGAGGAAGTCGAAGCGGTGATCAATGGCCACCCGCAGGTGCAGATGTCGGTGGTGCGGACTCGGAAGAATGCCATCACGGGCGCGCTCGTCGTCGCCGACGTGGTGCTGCGCACCGCGCCGGACTCCGCGGAGACCGGGCGGGTGGCGGAGCTCGAGCGCGAGATCCTGCAGCGCTGTCGCGACGCGCTGTCGCGACACAAGGTGCCGGCCGCGATCCGCTTCGTGCGGTTCTTGGGTGTTGCGGGGACCGGCAAGGTGGTGCGTCAGCATGCGTAATGTCCTCGTGACGGGCGGCAGCCGGGGTCTGGGCCTCGGCATCGCCCGCCGGCTCACCGCGGCGGGGTACCGGGTCATCGCCGTGGCGCGGAAAGAGAGCCCCCAGCTCACGTCGGCGATGGAGGAGGCGGAGGGGGCCCATCCGGGCTCGCTACGCTTCGTGGCGTGTGATCTGGCGGAGATCGACGACCTGCCCGCGTTGGTCACGACGGTGCGAAAGGACGTCGGGCCGATCTATGGGCTGGTGAACAATGCGGCGGTCGGGTTCGATGGGGTGCTGGCGCTGATGCCGACGTCGCAGATCGCGCAGCTGGTGCGGGTGAACACGCTGGCGCCGATCGTGCTGACGAAGTATGTGGTGCGGGCCATGCTGGCCGACGGCGGCGGACGGATCGTCAACGTCGCCTCGATCGTCGGGTTCACCGGGTATCGCGGGCTGTCGGTGTACGGCGCGACCAAGGCCTCGCTGCTGGGCTTCACACGCTCGCTGGCGCGGGAAGTGGGGGGCATGGGGGTGACCGTGAATGCGGTCGCGCCCGGCTTTCTGGATACCGAGATGACGCAGGGGCTCGACGGCGCGCAACGGGAGCAGATCGCGCGGCGCAGTGCGCTGCGCCGCCTGCCCGACATCGACGACGTGGCGAGCACCGTCGAGTTTCTGCTCGGCGACCAGGCGAAGAGCATCACGGGGACCGTGCTCACGGTGGACGCCGGCAGTACGGCATGACGCACATGCTGGCCGCCGCCTCCCCGCGGAAGATGAGCGACCGCGACGCCGCGGGGCGGGCGTGGGTGCGCGCGCTCGAGGAGCGCGATCCGCTGGCCACCGTCGGCGCCGTCTCTGCCAACGACCCGGAACCCCAGGTATTCGTGCGGCTCGACGCGGAGCTCTTCGACCGCCTCCCGACCGGCCGGGTGCGTCGATGACAGGCCTGGCAGGGTCGAGGTGAGCCCATGAGACGCGAGACGCTCGCGGTTCACAGCGGCTATGAGGTCGATCCGACGACGAAGGCCGTGGCGGTCCCGATCTATCAGACCGTCGCGTATGCGTTCGACAGCGCCGACCATGGGGCGGCCCTCTTCAATCTCGAGGTCGAGGGGTATCGCTACAGCCGGATCAGCAACCCGACCACGGCGGTGCTGGAGCGGCGGGTCGCGGCGCTCGAGGGCGGCGTGGAAGCGCTGTGCGTGAGCACGGGGCAAGCGGCGGTCAATTATGCGGCGCTCAACGTCACCGAGCTCGGCAGCAACATTGTCTCGATCCCGCAGCTGTACGGCACGACGTACACCCTGTTCGCGCACGTGCTGCCCAGTCAGGGCGTGACGGTCCGCTTTGCGGCCTCGGATCAGCCCGACGCCGTCGAAGCGGTGATCGATGAGAAGACGCGGGCGGTCTTTTGCGAGAGCGTCGGGAATCCGGCGGGCAACATCTGTGACATCGAGGCGCTTGCGCGCGTGGCCCACGACCACGGCGTGCCGCTGATCGTCGATAACACGGTCGCCACCCCCATCCTGCTGCGGCCGATCGAGTACGGCGCCGACATCGTCGTGCATTCGCTGACGAAGTTCCTCGGGGGGCACGGGACGACGCTCGGCGGCGCCATCGTGGACGGCGGCAAGTTCCCGTGGACGGCGCACGCGCAACGGTTTCCGATGTTCACCCGGCCGGACCCTTCGTATCACGGGCTGGTGTACGCCGACCATTTCAAGGAGGCGGCGTACATCGCGCGCTGCCGCAGCGTCTACCAGCGGACCACGGGGGCCGTGTTGGCGCCGCTGAGCGCGTTTCTGCTCCTGCAGGGCATCGAGACGGTCGCGCTGCGGGTCGAGCGCCATGTGGAGAACGGCCGACGGGTCGCCGAGTTTCTGCGCGGCGATCGGCGGGTGGAGTGGCTCAACTACGCGGGGTTCCCGGACAGTCCCTATCACGCGCTCGGCCAGAAATATCTCGGGGGCCGGGCCTGCTCGCTGATGACCTTCGGGATCAAGGGCGGGTTCGACGCCGGCAAGCAATTCTACGACGCGCTGAAGTTGTTCAAGCGGCTCGTCAATCTGGGGGACGCCAAATCGTTGGCGTGCCATCCGGCCTCGACGACCCATCGGCAGATGTCGGTGGAGGAACAACGCAAGGCCGGGGTGAGCCCCGAGACGATTCGCCTGAGCGTCGGCATCGAGCACGTCGACGACATCATCGCCGACCTCGATCAGGCGCTCGAGGCGGCGGAATCGGACGAGTAACCCTTCGGTGATCCTGGTGGAGAACCTCTGATGGCGGTCCGCTTGGAGAGAGATCCGTCGGGGCATGGCCTCTTGCCCGGAGCGGACTGTTTGAGCAGGACGTCGCCGGTCGAGTTCCGTGACTCGGACGCGAACTGCCTCGAGATCGGCCTCGTCAACAACATGCCGGACGCGGCGCTGGAAGCGACCGAACGGCAGTTTCGCGCCCTGCTCGATGCGGCGGCCGACGGCATCGAGGTGCGTCTGACGCTCTACGGGTTGCCCGATGTTCCGCGCACCGAGTGGGGCCGACACCATGTGTCGAGCTTCTACTCCGGCATCGGTGACCTATGGAGCCGCCACCACGACGGCCTCATCGTCACCGGGACCGAGCCGCGGGCGGCGGACCTGAGAGACGAGCCGTACTGGGGGAGCCTGACCAGAGTGCTGGAGTGGGCCGAGCGTAACACGCACTCGGCGGTCTGGTCCTGCTTGGCCGCGCATGCGGCGCTTCTCCACTTGGATGGCATCGGCCGGCGTGCGCTCAGCGACAAGCGCTTCGGGGTCTTCGAATGCGCGCGCGTCACCGCCCACCATTTGACGGCCGGGCTACCGTCTCGACTGCGGATGCCCCATTCCAGGTGGAACGATATCCCGGAGGACGCCCTGACGTCGTGTGGCTATCGTGTCCTCACTCGGTCGAAGGATGCCGGCGTCGACGCGTTCATAAAACAGGGACACAGCTTGTTCGTCTTTTTCCAGGGGCATCCCGAATACGAAGCCAATACGTTGCTGCTCGAATATCGCCGCGATATCAAGCGCTTCCTCCGGGGAGAGCGAGAGACTTACCCGCCCATGCCGCGTGGTTACTTTGACGAAGAGACCGTCGGGGCATTGACCGCCGTGCGAGCGCGAGCCCTGTCGGAGCGGCGCGAGGAGCTGCTCGAGGCGTTTCCGACTGCCCTCCTGACAGGAAAAGTGACGAACACGTGGCGGCCGGCAGCGGCGCGCGTCTATCGCAATTGGCTCTTCTACCTGTGCGCGCAGAAGGATCGACGGCTGAAGCGAGGTCGGGTCGAAAGCGGTGTACACGGATGAAGGCCGCCACGCTCCTCGGCTCGGGTAAGGACGACCGTAAGAACAAGGACGACATCAAGAAGTTTGAGATCCAACCAGTCCTCGGCGCCGCACTGCCCGAGGTGGCGCACTTCCTTCACAGCTGGCACGCCCATCGGGATCAGGGGTCGCCCATTGAGCGTCTTGTTCGTGACGATTCTCTGAGTATTGAACGGCGTCTGCGATGGCTGCAATGGCTTCTCGCAGAGAATCCGCTCACAGCAGCCGCCTCTCCGTACGGCCTGTGCATTCGCGATGCGTCGGGCGTCATCACGGGACTCCTCCTCTCGGTCCCCGGCGCGTTCCTGGCTGGAGATCAGCGGCTTCTCGGCCTGGGTTCGGGCAGTTTCTTCGTTGGGCCACCCGCGCGGACGCTGGGATTCTACCTGTTCAAGCGATATCTGCATTCCCCAGGCTACGCCTTCTTCTTTTCCACCACGTGCAACGCCAATTCCGGTGCGCTTTGGGCGAAGCTGGGCGCCTGCGCCGTTCCGAATTCCGACGTCGAGTACGTTCTGCCTCTCAAACTCGACGTCATGCTCCCCTTTTTTCTTGCCGGAAGGACGTCGAGTTCGTTGGCGGCGGAGCTCGCGCGGCTCGTTGGCCGGTGTGCCAATCCAGTCCTGCAGCTTCTCGCGCGGCAGTCGGCGGAGCTCACTGTCGAGCCGTGTCGGGACTGGGAGAAGCTCGCGGAGCTGTTTCGCCGCCACAGGTCCGCACACCGAATCACGACTGACCGATCGACCGTCTTCCTGCAATGGCGATATGGGCCGAGCTCGCACAATCACCCGTTCGACATCTGTGTGTTCCGCGACAAACTTGGAAACGAGGGATGGTTCTCGTTGGGAAGCATCATCCGCGAACCCCAGACGATTCGAGGACGCGTTCTGCTGGATGCGATTTGGCCCCGGGAAAGGATGAGCTTCAGGGACATCCTGCCGGCAATCCTTCGGCGCGTGGCGTCCAAGGCCGATGCCATCTTCTTTCAGCCTCGACCCGGTCTCGACTATGGCGAGTGCAGTCGTTGGGTCATCCCGTGCAGATTGGAGGCGCCGAAAGTCTTCGCCATACCCCGAAAGGGCGGCGCGCCGTTCGCGGCTTCCGCTCTGGATCTGGTCCCCGCGGACGGCGATGGATATTTCTGATGGCATTTGACGAACTCCGGACCGTCGTGGCCAAGCTCGAGTCCGCCATCGCGAGCGGCCCGATCGTCCCGACGGTGACGCCGCAGGAGATTCGGAGTTATCTCGCCTCGCGCTATGACTTCACGACGCCGCTGGCGCTCGACGAGGTCGCCGCCGATGTCGAAGGGATGTTACGCACATGGCAGGTGCAGGTCACGCATCCGCGCTACTTCGGCCGGCTCACATCGTGGAAGGTGGCGACGGCCCGATGAGCGCAGTCGCGATGGCAAGGCGGATGAGGATTGGTCGGAGAGTACCCCCGGCGGCGGCGCCCCTCTGCTGGAAGGACCTGTGGCACGGCGTCAGCGGGATCTTCTCCCCCGAGCGGTCTCTACGGGCGCTCGAAGCGGAGATCCGCCGGCACTTCGCCGTCAGTCACGTCTTTCTCGTGTCTTCGGGAACCGCCGCGCTGACCTTGACGCTCATGGCGTTGAAGTCCTTGTCGCCCAAGACCGAGGTCGTGATGCCGGCCTACACCTGTTTTGCCGTCCCGGCCGCTATTCTGAAAGCCGGGCTACGACCCGCGCTCTGCGACATCAGCCCTGAGACCTTCGACTTTGACCACGCCCTCCTCAAGGAGGCGCTCAACGCCAACACGCTCTGCGTGCTCTCTCACCACCTGTTCGGTGTCCCTTCCGACATCGAGGGGATCCGCGCGCTCTGTCGGGGCCGCGGGATCTTCGTGGTGGAGGACGCGGCCCAGGCGATGGGGGTGGAAGACAAGGGCCGCCGACTCGGAACGATTGGCGATGTCGGTATCTTCAGCCTCGGCCGCGGGAAGAACATCACGTGTGGATCGGGCGGCATCATCCTCACGAACTCTGCGCCCATCGCCGAGGCCATCGCCCGGCATTACGGCGAGCTCGAGATGCCCCGCAGCAGCGAAGTGTTGAAGGATTTCGTCCGACTTGTCCTCATGACGATCTTCATTCGGCCGCGCCTCTATTGGATTCCCGCCGCCCTTCCTTTTCTTCGGTTGGGCGACACGGTCTTTCCGAAAGAAATTCCGCTCAAGCGGATGTCCGGAACGAAGGCGGGCCTCCTCCGCAGCTGGCGGAGTCGCCTGACCCAGTCCAACCAGGTCCGGTCCGAAACCGCGACCTACTTCAGCCAACGGCTGTCGCTTCGACTGGCACCCGGGCCGTCACACCCTTACTTGCGCCTGCCGATCCTCGTCGCGACTCCGAACGAAAGGGAGAGGCTCTATTCGCGATCGCAGGAGTGTGGGTTGGGACTGAGTGTCGCGTACCCGACCCCCATCAACGAGATCCCTGAGATCCGGGTGGCCTTCAACGGTCAGCGCTTTCCGTCCGCCCGCCGAGTGGCGGAAAGCCTCCTGACCATCCCGACCCATCATTGGCTCTCAGAGAAGGACAAGAGGGCCATTGCCGAATTGTGTCGAGACCTTCCAGTCGCATGATGGCCGAAATCGCATTCTGGTCCTCCGTCGCTCTCGTCCTCTACGCCCACCTGGGCTATCCCCTCGCATTGATGGCTCTCTCCCTCATCAGAAACCGCCCCGTGGAGAAGGGGACCGTGACCCCTCGCGTCTCCTTCATCATCGCGGCCCACAACGAGGGACGTCGCATTCGCGGGAAGATCGAGAATACGCTGGGTCAGAATTATCCAGCCGCGAGTCTCGAAATCATCGTCGCCTCCGACTGCTCGACCGACGGAACGGATGAAATTGTCGGGTCCTACTCGGATCGAGTCCGACTGGTCCGGGCGCCGGAGCGGAGGGGCAAGGAAGCCGCCCAGCAGCTCGCCGTCGAGGCAGCGTCGGGAGAGATCCTGGTCTTCTCTGATGTCGCGACCGCCTTGGCAGCCGATGGCATCTCGAGCATCGTCAGGAATTTCGCTGACCCGACGGTCGGATGTGTGAGCAGCGTCGACCGCTTCATAGATCCCGACGGAAGGATCACCGGCGAGGGCGCCTACGTCAGATACGAGATGTTTCTTCGGACCCTGGAGACGCGGGTGAACAGCCTGGTGGGCCTCAGTGGCTCCTTCTTCGCAGCGCGGCGGGAGGTATGCCGCAAGTGGGCCGCGGACCGTCAGAGTGACTTCAACACGCTCCTCAATGCCGTGGACATGGGCTTGAGGGGTGTCTTGGACCCGGACAGTGCCGGGTATTACCGGAACATCGTCGACGACAGGCGCGAGTTTCAACGAAAAGTCAGAACGGTCGTGCGCGGCATCTCGGTTCTCGCCGCCAACGTGCGTATGCTGGACCCCGTTCGATACGGGCTCTTTTCCTGGCAGCTGTTGAGCCACAAGGTCTGCCGCTGGCTCGTCCCTTTCGCAATGATTGTGGCTTGCCTCAGCAACGCGCTTCTCGTCTCCCGCTCACCGGTGTATCTCGCCAGCTTCGTTGTCCAGGTCGGGTTCTACGCGGCGGCCCTCGGAGGCCTCTGGACGGGGTTCCGGGTGCTGAGGATCCCCTCCTTCCTTCTCATCGTGAACCTCGCCATCCTCACGGCGTGGTTCCGTTACGCTCGCGGGGAACGGATCACGAGCTGGAGCCCATCGGAGCGCATGAGGGCACTCCCTCAGACCGGCGCTCGCTGACTTCTCGAATGGTCGACGCGCACACGCGCGTGGGGGCATGGCAGTGACGATGGATGTCGGCTTCGAAACGGTTGGTAACGCGACGCTGATTTGTCACGATCGCGGCCCCGTCCTCGTGACAGATCCGTGGATTTCGGGAAGCGCCTATTTTGGAAGCTGGGGCCGCTCGCATGAAATACCCGCCGAGCAGATGGACGCGATTCACCGGTGCAAGTTTGTCTGGCTGTCCCACGGCCATCCCGATCACTTGAGTTCAGAATCGTTACACGTGCTGAGAACGAAGACGATCCTCTTGCCCGATCATGTCGGAGGGCGGATTTTCGCCTCCCTCAAAGAGCAAGGCTACGATGTCCACATTCTGAAGGACAGGGTCTGGACCGACCTCTCAGACCGAATCAAGATTATGTGTATCGCGGATTATTTCCAAGATGCCATCCTCCTCGTCGATCTCAACGGTCGTCTTCTCGTGAACAAGAATGACGCGAACGACCGGGGCTGGAAGCGCTTCGTCAAGAGGATCATTAAGCAGTATCACGTGTCCTTTCTGCTCAGCCTGTCCGGATTCGGTGATGCCGACATGATCAACTTCGTTGACGAAGGTGGCACTCGAATCCTCCCCTACGCCGCAAGGAAGTACCCGGTGGGCAGAGCGATCGCCGCAGAAACAGAGGACTTTGGCACTCTGTTTTTCGTCCCGTTTAGCTCGTTCCACAAATATCAGAGGAAGGACAGCGTCTGGGCAGAGGAGTATCGGACCACACTGGCGGATTATCCTCGGGGATATTATTTGCAGTCGCGCGCGATCCTGCCCGCCTTCATACGCTATGACTGCCTCAGTGACGCGGTCGCGGAAATTGCGCCGCCCGAATCACCAGCCGTCCTCCTCGACCCAGAGCACTTTGACGACAAGTGGGCCGAGCCACTCGAAGCTTCTGACGTGACCGAGATCAGGAAGTATTTCAAATCGTTTGCCCACCTCGCGAAGTATCTCGACTTCGTCAACGTGCGGGTGGGCGGCAAGGATAACGTTGTCGAGCTCGGTTCGGCGCAATTCAAGAGGGGCATAACGTTTGCGGCTCCGCGGCACTCGCTGATGCTTGCCGTACGTCATGAGATCTTTGATGACTTGCTCATAGGGAATTTCATGAAGACGACCCTGCACGGGAAGTGGACGCTGGATAAGCTCTATCCAGACTTCACTCCCTTCGTCGCCAAATACGGAGATAACGGGCGTGCGAAATCGGACGAGGAGCTGGCGCAATACTTTGAGGCGTACAAGCGCCGGGCGCCCATAGACTTCGTACGCCATGAACTCGAGTCGCGCTCCAAGCACATCATCAGAGGGTGCATTCCGTATGAGAGTGGCGCGTATCGTCTCGGGCGACGAATGTATTGGTCGCTGAAGACGTCCTGGCGCTCTGGAGTGAGACCACAGACCGGAGCGCTCCTCTCGCGCGCCGACGATCGAATGCAGAGTCAGACGTTGGCCCGGAACGGCGACCCCCTGGGCGGAGAGTAACCCGCCCGACGTGCGCCGACGCTCGGTTCCCGCGTCGCTCCAAACCCTGTTCTGCTCACCCAAGGGGAAAACCAGATGCTCGTGAACGCGCTCAGCGTGGACGTCGAGGAGTACTACCACGCAGCGATCTTTCGGACTGGCGCGAGGGACTGGATTACCCGCCATGTTGAGAGTCGGGTCGAGAGGAGCGTCGACCGGCTCCTGGCTCTCTTGCGAGAACATCGCACCCACGCCACGTTCTTCATCCTGGGTGAGGTCGCCGCGGCCCATCCAGCCGTCGTGCACGCGATCGTTAAGGAGCGCCACGAGGTCGCGTGCCACGGGGACCGGCACGAGGATGTCTCTCGTCAGACTCGTCCGGAGTTTCGCGCCGACATCTCTCGTGCAAAGGCACGGCTGGAGGATCTCGTCGGCGAGTCGGTCATTGGCTACCGCGCGCCGAACTTCTCGATCGGTCGGGCCCAGTCCTGGGCCTACGAGATCTTGGTCGAGGAGGGGTTTCGCTACGACTCGAGCCTGTACCCGATCCTGCACGACCGGTACGGGCAGCCCGGCGCGCCTCGCTTCCCGTATGAAATCTGGCGGAATGGGTCCCACCGGCTCGTGGAGTTCCCCATCAGCACAGCCCGGCTTCTGGGGGTGAACTTCCCGATCGGCGGCGGCGGATACTTCCGCCTGTTGCCCTTCGGGTTGGTCCGACTCGGCATCCAGCGCGTCAACGCTCGGGAGCAACAGCCGGTGATGTTCTACCTTCATCCTTGGGAACTCGATCCAGAGCTGCCCCGCCCGCCGATGGCTTGGCATCATCGCTTTCGTCTCTACGTGGGTCTCGAGAAGGAGGCGGTCAAGATCGCTCGCCTCCTTGCTCGGTTCCCGTTCGGCACAGCTCGCGACGTTCTCCGGCTCGGAGGACGAGGGGAACCGACCACTCGCGACGGCGCACGGTCGGGCCTCGACACGTCGGGGTAGCCCGTTCACGATGGCGACGATCCTCAATCGATCCGATATTCGGGTGGGCCGCGCGTCCCCGGAGGCCGCCGCCACGTGGCGGCAGGTCGTCGACGAGCTGAGCCAGGCAACCCTGGCTCACTCGCCCGAGTGGTTCACGGTGGTCCGAACCGCCTACGGACACGATCCGCTCTACTTGAGTGCGGAGGACGGCGAAGGACGCCTCGGCCTTCTGCCCGCCTTCGTCGTACGAAGGCCCTTTTTCGGGACGATCGTCACCTCCATGCCATTCCTCGACGCCGGCGGCCCCTGTAGCTCGTCTGTGACAGTCGCCCACGCGTTGGTCGAGCATCTCCTCGGCGAGGCCCGCCGCGTCGGAGCGCGGGTCGTGGAATTCCGTTGCACGGAGCGACTGGCGCTGCCCTCTCAGCCGATGGAGCACAAGGTGAACCTCACCCTTTCCCTCGGCGCCGATTCCGGTCGCGTGTGGCGAGACCTCGACTCGGGTGTTCGGAATCAGATCCGGAAGGCTGAGCGCTCGGGACTGTCGGTCGAGGTCGGCAGTGGGGAGAAGTTGGCGCCCTTTTACGAGGTCTTCGCGGAGCGAATGCGCGACCTCGGGTCTCCGGTGCACGCTCCCCGATTCTTCCGCGCTGTCTTGGATGCTTTCGGAGCCCGCGCTCGGATCGCTCTGGTACGGAAGGGCGGCACGCCGGTGGGCGGCCTGGTTGCGCTCGCCTTCAAAGACCGTCTCGCGGTGCCCTGGGCCTCGTGTCTGAAGGAGTACCTGTCGTTGTGCCCCAATATGCTCCTGTACTGGGAAGTTCTCCGAACGGCATGCGTGGAGGGGTTCCGCACATTCGATTTCGGCCGGTCGAGCCGCCATTCGGGTACGTATCGCTTCAAACGTCAGTGGGGCGCGCGAGAAGAGCCGCTGTTCTGGTACACGATCCCCATCACCCGACGGCGCGGTCTGCCGGAGGCGAGCCCCCACACGGGGGTTCTGCTCGCGAAGGTGTGGCAACGTCTGCCATTGGCAGTGACCCGAGGCCTTGGCCCCCGCATTCGCAAGTACCTCACGCAGTGATGGCGAGGAGACCAATCATGCTAGCGCACATCGGAAGCTCGCAAATCAAGCGAACTCGCTGGTTTGCGGCGCAAGAATACGAGCAGGCCTTCTGGCAAAGGCGCGCCACGAGCATCGAGGACGGAACCGCAGGCCAACTCGATTGGTACGACTGGAAAGCCTGTCGACTCGAAGAGCACCTCGCCTCTGTTCCGATTCCGAGATCGAAAGCCAGCAGAGTCCTCGAAATCGGGAGCGGTCCCATCGGGATCGTCAATTCTCTCGAGTGGGGCGAGCGCTATGCGATCGATCCGCTCGAACAGTTCTACAGACAGCGACCGAGTCTGATCAGGCTCCGAAAACCAGGCGCGACCTATCTCCCGGGCGCCGGGGAGCGACTCCCTCTTCGTCGCGCCTCGTTCTCGCTCGTGATCATCGACAACGTCATCGATCATACCTTCGCGCCCGCGGAGATCGTTCGGGAGATTTCTCGAATCCTCGAGACGCGTGGCTGCCTCTACCTGACGGTGAACGTTCACACCGTCTGGGGTGCCATCCTCCACAAGGTGTTGGCCGCCCTCCATATCGACAAGGGGCACCCCTATACATTCACCAGCTGGACACTTCGTCGCTTCTTGGCGCGACACGGATTCAAGATCCTCCGAGAGGAGACCGAGGATTACAGGCTGGTGAAACGGACGAACCGCCGATCGCCGAGTCTCAGGGAGCGGATCAAGGGATACACCGGACTTTCCGAGTTCCAGCATACGGTGGTCTGCTGCCAGAGCGCCCCGGTGTCCAAGACCTGAGAGATGGCGTCGCACGCTCAACCCCTCTCGGCAGACGCCCTTCCGCGGGCGGTCGGCGCGCAACGCGGACTACGGGTCTGCCACATCGTGTCCGGCGACTTGTGGGCCGGCGCGGAGGTCCAAGTCGCGACGGTGGCATCGTACCTGGTCGAGCAACCGGACGTGAACCTGAGCGCTGTCCTGCTGAATGAGGGACGGCTGGCCAGTGAACTGAGACGGCTCGGCGTCCAGGTCACGGTCATCGACGAGAGTCGGAACAGCGCCGTGAGGATTGTGACCCTCCTGACCCGATGCTTGAGGGAGCACCACGTCGAGGTCGTCCACACGCATCGTTACAAGGAAAGCGTCTTGGGAACCATCGCGGCGAAACTGGCGGGCGTGCCCCACGTGATCCGAACGGTCCATGGCATGCCTGAACCGATGAGGGGGTGGGACCGGGTGAAGGCCCGGGCGTACGGGGCGGTCGATCGCGCGACGCTCTGGTGGTTCGCCGACCTCATCATCGCCGTCTCGAAGCGCATGGCCGAGACCCTGAAGGATTCCGGGTACGCGTCGATGCCGGTGACCCATATTCACAACGGAGTCGACCCGTGCAAGGTCAGGGCGACGCAAACCCGGGACGCAGTGAGGCGAGAACTGGGGATCGACCCGCGCGCACTCCTCGTCGGCACCGCGGGCAGGCTCTCGCACGTCAAGGGGCATCGGTACTTTCTCCGAGCCGCCCAGCGAATTCTTGAGACAGAAGGCGACGCGAGGTTTCTGATCGTCGGGGACGGTCCGCTCCGACATGAGCTGCTCGCCTCGGCCGCGCACCTCCGGGTGGAGGGCGCGTGCCTCCTGCTCGGCCCTCGGACCGATATCTACGACTTGATCGCCGCGATGGACATCTTTGTCTTGCCCTCGCTCGACGAAGGAATCCCGATGGTCGTCCTCGAAGCGATGGCGCTCGGGACGCCCGTGGTGGCGACGGCGGTGGGAGGGGTCCCCGAGGTGATCCGGCATCGCGAGACCGGCCTGCTCGTCGCGCCGAGGGACGAGCGGGCCCTGGCGGACGCCTGCCTGGAGCTGGCGCGGAACCGCGATTGGGCGCAGACCTTCGGCGCTCGGGCAAGGCGGGTCGTCGACGAGGCATTTTCGCACGAGACGAACGGACACGCCGTGATGGAGGTCTATCGCAGGGTCACCTCTGGCAGAGAGCTCGGTGGAACGGAACGGCCGCGCCAGTGAAGGCATCCATCAAGAGCCTTCTCGGCCGCATCGTCTTCGAGTCTCGCCTCACGGCGATTCTGCTGAGAAACGCCGCGGTCATCGTGGCGTTTCATCGTGTCCAGGACACTGCGGGTTCTGACGGGCTGACGATCGGCGTCGCCATGTTCGAACGTTACTGTAGATTTTTCAGGCGTCACT
>QHSA01000035.1 GCA_003220315.1 Candidatus Rokuibacteriota bacterium | reverse complement strand
GAAGCGCGTCGAGTTCTGCGGATTGTCCTCGATGCGCGTCCGCAAGAGGGGAACGCGGTAGAGGCGGGCGGCAAGCTCGGAGGCGATCGCCGCCACGGTCGCGTCGGCCGCCGCCAGCTCCGCCGCCGCCGCCGTCGAGAGCGTCTCTTCCGTGGCCACGTCGACTAGGTGCTCGGCGAGCCACCCGCGGCACTGGGCGAGCGCCTGCCGGTGCGAGACCACGCGCTTGACCTCGCCGAGCTCGCGGGCGCGCGAGAGGAGGTGCTGGGTGATCTCGAGCTTGAGCTCACCGCAGATCAGCGCGTCGGAGACGATGAGGCGGTCGAGCGTCACGTTGACCGCGCCCTCGGTCGAGTTCTCGACCGGCGCGACGCCGAAGTCGGCGCGCCCCCGCTCGACGTCGTCGAACACCTCGACGATCGAGCGGGCCGGGCGGTACGTCGCCGCCGCGCCGAAGTGCTGGAGCGCGGCCTCGTGGGTGAACGTCGCCTGGGGGCCCAGGTACGCGACGGTCAGCGCGGCTTCGAGCGCGCGGCAGCCGGACAGGATCTCGCGCCAGACGGCCACGACCGCCTCCGCGGCCAGCGGCCCGTCATTCTGCTCGGTGAGACGCCGGACGATGTCGGCTTCACGCTCCGGGGCATAGGAGGGCGCATCCTGACGTCGTTTGAGGTCTCCGATCTGGAGGGCGGCCTCGGCGCGCTGGGTGAGGAGGTCTAGGATTTGGTTGTCGAGGTCATTGATCCTGGAACGCCAATCGTCCAGGTTCATAGGGACTCCTGCCGACTCTGCTCTCTAGAATAGCAGGCATTATAGGCCCACGACAGAGACCTGGGCAAGTCACCTCTCGCGCCGCCCGCCGGCGCGATCGGCGACCGCCGCCCGCAGCGCGGCGAGCTCACGCGGGGTGAGCCGGCGAAGAGCGCCGGGCGCGAGGGCGCCGAGCGCCACCGGGCCGAAGGCGACCCGCCGGAGCCGCACGACGGGGTGGCCGAGAGCCTGGCAGTAGCGCTTGACCTCGTGCTTGCGCCCCTCGGTGAAGGTCAGCCGGAGACGACTCGCGTCGGCGCGCGCGCGCACGAGCTCGACCGCGACGGGCGTCGCCGGCCCGTCGTCGAGCACGGCGCCGCGACGCCAGCGCGCGAGCGCCCCCGGCGCCACGCGGCCCTCCACCTCCGCCTCGTACACGCGCGGAAGCCCGTAGCGCGGGTGGAGGAGCCGGTGGGTCAAGGCTCCGTCGTTGGTGAGAAGGAGTGCGCCCTCGACGTCCCAGTCGAGCCGCCCGACCGGGTAGAGGCGCGCGCCGACGTCGACGAGGTCCGCGACGACGGGACGGCCCTGGGGGTCGGAGAGCGTGGTGACGTAGCCGCGAGGCTTGTTGAGGAGGAGGTAGTGTCTCGCCTCGGGCGGCGGCAACGGCCGACCGTCGACGGTGATCCGGTCGGCGTCGGGATCGGCGAGGGTGGCGAGGTTCCGCGTGACCACGCCGTTGACGGCGACGTGGCCCTCGGCGATCAGGCCGTCAGCTCTCCGCCGGGACCCGAGCCCCGCCTGCGCCAGGATCTTGTTGAGCCTCAGCTTCGCCATGCTCGGCCACGGCGGCCAGCTCCGGCACCTGGAGCTCGCCCTCGACCTTCGGCAGGTCGCCCAGGTCGCGCAGCCCGAAGGCGACGAGGAACTCGCGCGTGGTCTCGAAGAGGTACGGCCGCCCCGGGGCGTCCTTGCGGCCCGGGATGCGGATGAGGCGCCGCTCGAGCAGGTTCTCGAGCACGGCCTCGGAGTTCACCCCGCGGATCGCGTCCACCTCGGGGCGCGACACCGGCTGCTTGTAGGCGACGATCGCCAGCGTCTCGAGCGCGGGTCGCGACAGACGCTGCTTCGTCCGCGACCGCGTGAGCCGCACGAGCCAGGGCTGGAGCTCGGCGCGCGTGACCATGCGGTAGCCGCCGCCGACCTCGACGATCTGGAGGCCGCGAGCGGCGTAGCGGACGGAGAGCTCCTCGACGAGGGCGCGCGCGGCCTCGACCGACGGGAGCTCGAGCACCTCCCGGATGCGCTCCGGCTCGAGCGGGGTGTCCGACGCGAAGAGCAGGGCCTCCAGGACGTCAGCTGGATCCGGCATGTGCCTCTCCCGTCTGAGGTTCGATGACGATCTCGCCGAAGAGCTCGGTCTGCTGGGTGCGGATCCGCCCGAGGCGGACCAGCTCCAGCACAGCGAGCAGGGTGACGACGACCTCGGAGCGCCGTCGCTCGCCGCCGACGAGCGACGAGAACAGGAGCGACCACGTGTCGCGGAGCAACGTCAGGATCTCGGTCATCCGCTCGAGGATCGAGGGCGGGTTCGGCTCGATCTCGCGGGGGCGCGCGCGGAGCTGCTCCTCGCAGAGCCGGCGGACCGCCCGCTCCAGCAGGTGAACCGAGAGGTCCTCGAGCGGGACCTCCTCCGCCGGCGGCAGGGCGCCCGCCGGCCGGCCCCAGAGAAGCGCCTGCTCGGCTTCCCGCACGCCGAGCCACGCGCCGAGCGCCTTCACGTGCGCGTACGCGCGGAGGCGCTCCTCGAGCTCGAGTCGGAGCGCCTCGCCCTCCTCGTCCAGCACCTCGGCGTCGCTCGGGTCCGGCGGCACGAGCAGCTTGGACTTGAGGTAGATGAGCGTCGCGGCCATGACCAGGTACGCGCCGGCGGTCTCGAGGTCACGGAACTCGATCGCCTCGAGGTGGGCCACGTACTGGTCGGTGATGGTGCGTACGGGCAGCCGCGCCAGGTCGATCTCGTTGGTGCGGCAGAGGTGCAGCAGCAGGTCGAACGGGCCCTCGAAGTCACCCACGCGGAGGGTGAGGTCCCGGGACGTTTCGAGGGCGTTCGCCGCGTCCGCCGTCATGGCGTGAGGGTCACCGCCGCCCGGACCTCTTCCATCGTCGCCTGCGCCACCTTCCGGGCGCGCCGGGAGCCTTCGTGGAGGATGTCCACGATCACGTCGGGCCTCTCGGCGAACTTCTGGCGGCGCTCACGGATCGCGTCGAGCCTCGGCACAAGGTGGCGGAGCAGCACGTCCTTGCAGTCGAGGCAGCCGATCCCCGCCGTGCGGCAGCCCGTCGCGCAGGCCTCCCGCTCGGCGGCGGGAGTGAAGATCTTGTGCAGGTCGAACACCGGGCAGATCTCGGGGTTGCCGGGATCGCTCCGGCGCTTGCGCGCCGGGTCGGTGACCATGGGCTTGACCTTGCGGATGACCACGTCCGCCGGATCCGAGAGGTAGATCGCGTTGTCGTAGGACTTCGACATCTTGCGCCCGTCGGTCCCCGGCACCTTGGGGATCTCGGTGAGCTTGGCGTCGGGCTCGGGGAACACGGGCGTGAACGCGTTGTTGAAGCGCCGCGCGACCTCGCGCGTCAGCTCGACGTGCGGAACCTGGTCCACGCCGACCGGCACCCAGCGGGGCTTGTACATGAGGATGTCGGCCGCCTGGAGCAGCGGGTAGCCGAGGAGCCCGTAGGAAGGTGACGTGATCCCCTGCTGCTCGATCCGCTCCTTGTAGGTCGGCACGCGCTCGAGCCAGCCGACCGGGGTGACCATCGAGAAGAGCAGATGGAGCTCGGCGTGCTCGGGCACCTCGGACTGGATGAAGAGTGTCGAGCGCTGCGGGTCGAGGCCGGCCCCGAGCCAGTCCGCCAGCATCTCCACCGTGTCGCCCGGGACCGTGGTGGTATCCGTGTCGTCGGTGAGGGCGTGCCAGTTCGCGACGAAGTAGTAGCAGTCGTACGCGTCCTGAAGCTTCACCCAGTTGTCGAGCGCCCCGAGGTAGTTCCCCAGGTGGACCTTCCCGCTCGGCCGCATCCCCGACAGCACGCGCTCTCTCGGTCCCGCCATCAGTCCCTCGCTCTCTCCCAGACCTTCGCTGAACGGATGAACACATAGTACGCGTAGAGGGAGGCCAGAAGGAAGCCTCGCCAGCCGTCGAGGAAGCCGGCCCGGGCCACGTACATCCCGAGAAACCTCCCCAGGGGCCTCCACACGAGGTCGGAAAGTCGGGCCGGCCGCCCGCTCCGGATCCACGCCTCGGCGGCCAGCGTGGAGTACCGGTCGGCACGCGCCAGGAAGTCGGCCACGCCCCGGTAGCTCCGATGGACGAGGGGCGCCCCGAGGCGCCCGACGGTCCCGGTCACCTCCACCGACTCGTGAACGGCCTGGTCCACGAACCGGCCCCGACCGCGACGGAAGAACCGGAGCTGCCAGTCCGGATAAAGGCCGCCGTGACGCACCCAGCGCCCCCAGAAGATGTTCCGCCGCGGCACCCGGTACCCGTCCGCGCCCTCACCCGGGCGCCCCAGCACGGCGCGGATCTCCTCTCTGAGCTCCGGGGAGACCTCCTCGTCCGCGTCCACAGAGAGGATCCAGTCGCTGGTCGCCTGCTCGAGGGCGAAGTTCTTCTGGGCGGCGAACCCGGGCCACGGCCGGACCCAAACGCGGTCGGTGAACTCGCGCGCGATCTGGCCCGTCTTGTCACTGGACTCGGCGTCCACCACGACGAGCTCGTCGGCCCAGGTCAGGCTCTCGAGGCAGGCCCTGAGCCGCTCTTCCTCGTTGAGGGTGACGACGACCGCGGAGACGCTCCCGCGGGTCATTTTAGCGGGGGCCGCGAGGCCGGTGGCCTCGGCGGGTGGCCTGACACAGGCGCGACCCGGCTGTGTTCCTC
>QHSA01000034.1 GCA_003220315.1 Candidatus Rokuibacteriota bacterium | reverse complement strand
GGATCGTGAACCTCGTCGATCGTCTCCTGGAGGTGTATCGCGATCCACGGCCGGACCCGTCGGCGCCCTACGGATGGCGGTACCGATCGCTGGAGACACGAGTGCCTCCGGCCGTCGCCGTCCCCCTCGCGCTGCCGTCAACGCTGATCGCTGTCGCCGATCTGCTGCCGTAGCTGCTCGTGGACTCACCGCTTGACGTACCGGACGACTGGGGGCTCGACGGCAAGGTCGCCATCGTGACCGGAGGCGGCGCCGCGGGGGACGGCATCGGCAACGGGCGCGCCGCGGCGATCCTGTTGGCCAAAGCCGGAGCGCGCGTCGTCGTCGTCGATCGTGCCGCGGAGCTCGCGGCGCGGACGGTGGCGATGATCGAAGCGCTCGGTGGCAAGGCGATCGGGTGCGAGGCCGACGTCACCAAACCCGAGGATTGCAGGGCGATGGTCGAGGCGGCGCTCGATCGCTTCGGCCGGCTCGACCTCCTCGACAACAATGTCGGCATCGGCAGCCGGGGCTCCGTGGTCGAAGAGAGCCAGGAGACCTGGCGCCGGGTCATGCAGGTCAACGTCGAGACCATGTTCCTGGTGGCCAAGCACGCCATCCCCGCGATGATCAGAGCGGGCGGCGGCGCGATCGTCAACGTGTCGTCGATCTCCGCGCTGCGCCCGCGCGGCCTCACCGCGTACTCCGCCTCGAAAGGCGCGGTCATCGCGCTCACGCGAGCCATGGCCGTGGATCACGGTCCCGACGGGATCCGGGTCAACTGTGTCGCGCCTGGACCCGTGTATACACCCATGGTCTATCAGCGCGGTATGAGCGAAGAGGCCCGCGCGCGGCGGCGCACGGCTTCCCTCCTGGGGATCGAAGGCACCGGCTGGGACGTGGGCCGCGCCGTGCGCTTCCTGCTCTCGGATCACGCGCGCTACGTCACCGGCCAGACGCTGGTCGTCGACGGCGGGGCGACGTTGCGGGGGCCGGAGCGGGATACCTGACGCTCGAGGTGGAGCGTGGAGGAATGAGGCTCAGGGGCAAGACCGCGCTCATCACCGGCGCGAGCCGCAACATCGGCCGGGCGATCGCGCTGGCGTTCGCGACCGAGGGTGCGGACCTCGTGCTGAACACGCGCGCGAATCGCGACGAGCTGGAGGGCGTCGCCTCCGAGTGTCGGAAGGCGGGCGTGCGCGCCGTCCCCGTCCTCGCCGACGTCGCCGACGCCACGGCGGTGGACTCGATGGTCGGGCAGGGGCTCGCCGAGCTGGGAGCCATCGACGTCCTCGTGTGCAACGCGGCGATCCGGCCGCACAAGCCCGTCACCGAGACGTCGCTCGACGACTGGCACCGCGTGCTCGCGGTCAACCTCCACTCGGCATTCTATCTGGCGCGCGCCGTCGTGCCCGCGATGAAGGAGCGGAAGCGGGGCAGCATCATCGCGATCGGCGGGCAGTCGAGCCTGACCGGGCGGCCGAACACGGCGGCGGTCACCGCCGCCAAGACCGGGCTGCTCGGCCTGGTGCGCGCGCTCGCCGCCGAGCTCGGGCCATTCGGCATCCGCGCCAACATGGTCGTGCCCGGCTCCATGGACACCGAGCGGCGTTACGCCGAGTGGTACCCGGAATTCCGCCAGTCGCCGCCGGGCGCGCCGGAGCAGCTCAAGGAGATCCCGCTCCGCCGGCTCGGTCGGCCGGAGGAGATCGCCGACGCCTGTGTGTTCCTCGCCTCCGACGCCTCCGCGTACGTCACCGGCGACACGATCCGCGTCATGGGTGGACGCGTCATCGGCTGACGACGCGGTTCTTCTGCACGCCGAGCCCCGTGATACCCATCTCGACGACGTCGCCGGGCTGGAGGTAGCGCGGCGGCTTCATCCCGTGGGCGACACCGGCCGGCGTGCCGGTCGAGACGATGTCGCCGGCCCGGAGCGACATGAAGCGGCTCACGTAGGCGACGAGCTGGCGGACCGGGAAGATCATGTTGGCGGTGCTGCCGCGCTGGCGTGATTCGCCGTTGACCGTCGTCCACAGCAGGAGGGCCTGGGGGTCGCGCGCCTCGTCGGCCGTGACGAGCCACGGCCCGATCGGCGCAAAGGTGTCGGCGCTCTTGCCCTTCGTGGTTGTCCCTCCGTGCTCCATCTGGAACGCGCGCTCGGAGACGTCGTCGACGATGCAGTAGGCCGCGACGTGCCCGAGCGCGTCCGCCTCACTGACGTTCCGCGCGTCGCGCCCGATCACGACGCCCAGCTCGACCTCGTAGTCGAGCTTGACGGCCTCGCGCGGTCTGACGATCGGGTCTCCCGGGCCGTTGATGGCGCTGGTCGCCTTGATGAAGAGCAGCGGCTCCGTCGGCAGCGGCAGGCCCACCTCGCGGGCGTGGTCCGTGTAGTTCAGACCGATGCAGACGATCTTGCCGATGCCCGAGAGCGGAGCGCCGAGCCGGGGCCGGCCGCGGACCAGGGGGAGCCGCGCCGTCCGCGTCGCGCGCAGGCGCCTCTGGCCCGCGGGTGAGAGCAGGTCCGGCGTGATGTCCTCGACCGCCCGCGACAGGTCGCGCACGGCGCCGTCCTCGTCGATCAGGCCGGGCTTCTCCGCCCCGGCGCGTCCGTAACGGACGAGCTTCATGCGTCAGGACCTCCTGCGCCGGCGCGTGGTCGCATCGCTCAGAACCCGAGAAAGTCCCTCAGCGCCGCCAGCACCGCCTCGGGGTTGTCCTCGTGGAGCGTGTGGACGGCCCGCGGGATCTCGACGAATCGGCCGCGCGGGAGCTCCTTCGCCATCCGCTCTGCGACGTCACGGTCGAGCACGTGGCTTCCCTCACCACGCAGGACGAGGGTGGGCGACGTGATGGCGCGCAGGACGGCCCACCAGTCGACGTCCGACTGGGTGCGGCGCGCCTTGACGCTCGGATGCCACGCCCACACCAGGGCGCCATCGGCGCGCGTCCGGAGACTGTGCGAGACGACCCAACGGTAATAGTGGATGCCGGGATACGGGTTCGCCCGATACAGGTGCTGCGCGGCCTGCTCGATGCTCTCCCACGTGTCGGGCTCGGGAGGTCCCGACACGGCCGCCGTGGCGCGCGCGCTCACCTCCGGGCCGATGTCGACGACGACCAGCTTCTGGACGCGCTCCGGCCGCTGGGAGGCGAAGTACATCGCGTTGCGACCCCCCATCGAGAGTCCGACGAGGACGCACGAGGTCAGGCCGAGCTGGTCGACGACGCCCGAGATGTCGTCGAAGGCCGCGGCGGCGGTATAGGTATCGGCCGGGTCGCTGTCGCCGTGGCCGCGCGCGTCGAGAGCGTAGACGTGAACGTGGGGCTGCAGCGCGATGCTGAGCGTGTCCCACGCGTGCGCATGCCCCGTGAAGCCGTGCAGGAGCAGGAGGGGCGTGCGACCGTCGCCGCCCCAGTCCAGGACGTGCAGCCGCAACCCCTTGACCAGCAGATAACGATCCAGCGGGCGCAGGAAATTCATCCTGGTCGGGAGCATAGCACTGGCCCGCGGGCTTCTTGCAGCGTGTGCTAGCATCCGGTTGACTCAGCCGGTACCGACGGGAGGCCTGGATGGGAACGTTCCGGCTCTACACGGGTCTAGACGGGCAGTCGCGCCTCGAGCCGGTCGACCTCGGCCGGACACCGGAGTGGACGAAGGGGCTCGCGACGACGCAGATCAGTTTCCGCGAGTGGCCGATCGGCCAGTACCTCGACTGGCACCCGGCCCCGCGCCGCCAGTTCGTCATCGTGCTCTCCGGCCAGCTCGAGATCGGCCTGGGCGACGGCGGGAAGCACGTCTTCGGCCCGGGCGACGCCCGGCTGGTCGAGGACACGACGGGCCGCGGGCACACCACGCGCGTCCTCGGCGACCGACCCTGCGTCACGGCCACGATCCCGCTCGCGTAGTTGCTATGTGCTACCATGTGCTACATGAAAGACCCCAGAGGCGAGGTCGGCGTCCGTGAGCTTCGTCAGAACCTCAGCGTCTACCTCAAACGGGTCAAACGGGGTGAGACACTCGAGGTGAACGAACGCGGGCATCGGGTCGCTGTCCTGGCTCCCGCCAGGTCAACCTCGCTGGAGCGCCTCGTCGCCGCCGGGAGGGCAAGGGCGGCTGACGGCGACGTCCTCGCGCTGGGTCCGCCGCTCGGGAGGCGCCCAACACGCCGAGCCAGCCGTGCGCTCGCCCGGCTTCGGGAGGAGCGCGGATAACCGTGCTCTACCTGGACGCCTCGGCGCTGGTGAAGCTGGTCGTGGCCGAGCCTGAGTCACCAGCGCTGCTGCAGCTCCTCCGGGCGTGGCCGGTCCGGGTGTCGAGTGCCTTGTCCCTTGCCGAGGTGCCGCGCGCCCTGCGCCGAGCCGGCTTCAGCGCGGGCGCGCGCCGGCGGGCCCGAGACGTTCTTGCCCGGATCAATCTCGTGGACATCGATCGCCGTGTCCTCGCGGGGGCGGCGGCGCTCGATCCCGCCGCGCTCAGGACGCTCGACGCCATCCACCTGGCCACCGCGTTGTCGATCCGCGAAGACCTTCAGGCCGTCGTGACCTACGACCGGCGTCTGACCGCGGCCGCTCAGCGCGCACAGCTCGAAGTGCTGGCGCCGGCCTGAGGAGCCAGGCATGGCCGCCAAGATCCTCTTCGCCCCTCGCCAACCCGAGGTGATCCTCGACATCGCGCGGTCCCTGACACCGGCGGCCTTCGAGCTCGTGGTCGCCGACCCCGGCACGCCCGAGTTCTACCAGGCGGCGGCGGAAGCCGAGTACTACCTGGGCCTGGCCCGACAGATGGGCGGGGAATTCTTCCGGGCGGCGCCGAACCTCCGGCTGGTCCAGCTCCTGAGCGCCGGGTACGATCGCGTCGACGTGGAGGCGGCGCGCAAGGCGGGCGTGCCCGTGGCCAACAACGGCGGCGCCAACGCGATCGCCGTGGCCGAGCACAGCCTGATGCTCATGCTCGCCGTCCTCAAGCGGCTCGTCAGGCTCCACAACGACGTCGTCGCCGGCAAGTGGCGAACCGGTAACCTGGCCGAGACGCGCGTCTTCGAGCTCGCGGGCAAGACGCTCGGCATCGTCGGCCTCGGCAACATCGGCAAGAAGGTGGCCCGGCGAGCGGCGGCGTTCGACATGGACGTCCAGTACTACGACATCGCGCGGCTCACCGAGGACCAGGAGGACGCCCTCGGGGTCCGGTTCGTCCTCTTCGCCGAGCTCCTCCGCACCTCGGACGTCGTGAGCCTGCACGTGCCCCTCGACGACACGACGCGAAGCCTCCTCGGCGCGCGCGAGCTCGCGATGATGAAGCCGGGCGCGATCCTGATCAACACCTGCCGAGGGCCGGTCGTGGACGAGGAGGCGCTCCTGAAGGCGTTGACGACTGGGCAGATCGCGGGGGCCGGGCTCGACGTGTTGGTCGAGGAGCCACCGCCGCCGCATCATCCCCTCTTCGCGCTGCCGAACGTCACGCTCACGCCCCATTCCGCCGGGCCGACGTGGGAGAATTGGACGGCACGGTTCCGGAACGGCTTCGACAACATCCAGCGGGTCGCCGCCGGCCGGCGGCCCCAGTGGGTGATCCCGGAGCTCCTGTGAGACACGGAGGAGACCATGCAGAACCATGATGCGGACACACCCCCAGCGCCGCCGCACGCCCAGCCACCGCGCGGGATCAACCACGTGGTCCTCAACGTGCGCGACCTCGAGGTCTCGCACCGGTTCTGGACCGAGATCGTGGGCTTCCGGTGCGTCGCCGAGCTCAAGCAAGTCCCCGGACGGCGGCGGCCGAAGATGCGCTTCTACAGCGGCCTCGACGCCCATGGCGGTGTGACCCACCACGACCTCGCGCTGGCCGAGGCGCCCCGGGCCGAGGGCGCCGCCCGTGAGCCGTGGGACCTCATGCCGAGCCACGTGGGGCTGAACCACGTGGCGATCGCCTGGCCCGACCGGGAGTCCTGGCTCAAGCAGCTCGCGTTCCTCAGGGACAAGGGCGTGCCGTTCCACCGGCGGGTCAATCACGGCATGACCCACAGCGTCTACATCTCCGATCCCGACGGTCACGGCATCGAGGTGCTGTACGAGCTGCCGCGGCAGGTGTGGGAGACGGACATCGACGCGGCGCAGAACTACGCCGAGCAGCTCCCCACGGAGGGGGACGAGGCGCTCGTCGACCGGACGGACTACCCCGTGTTCAAGGGGACGCCGCGACCTGTACCTTGATCCACTCGGCGGGGCCGCTCGGGGCCCCGCTCTGGTGGCCTTCGGGCTTCACCTCGACCGTCAAGCCCGGCTTGAGGTCGGCGATCGTCCCCTTCACGTTCGGCTGCCGAAGCAGGCTCCGGTCCAACCAGATCTTCGTCCGCTCCGTGATCTTTGCGTTCACGATCCCGACGGCGCTGGCGACCGAGCAGATCTGCTCCCGCGCGTTGACGGACTGAAGCTTCCCGATGACGGTGTATTTCCCGGACAGCCCGGGCGACTGCCCGACCGGAATAAACTGCTCGGTCATCTCTTGCGCGGAGGGCGCCGGTGGGCCGCCCCCGAGGAGCACGCTCATCCCGACCAGCGCGACGACGAATCTCCGGATGGTCATACGCTCCCCCTCAAGTCCCTCATTCGACGAGGAACGCTCTCGCCTTCTTCTGCTCTCGGATCGCCTCCTGCGCGTACCGCCGTCCGAAGAAGAGACTCCGGACGGCCTTGTCCTCGAGCCGCCGTGCCTCCCGGAGGTGGGCGACGGCCTCCGCGTGAAGGCCGCCGCCCCTCAGCACCCGGATGCTGTCGTCCGTCTCGCGAGCGGCGCGGGCGAGCAGCCCCGCTCGCTCCGTGGAGGATACGGCGCGGCTCGTCTCCAGCAGCTCGATGCTTTGTCGGATGTTCTCGAGCACGTTGATGACCCGCAGGAAAGCGGCGATCGCCACGATCTGCGTCCCATCGAGCTCGATACCCTTGCCCTTGGGGTCGATCTTCGCCAGCGCTTGGCCCGCCGGAGAATTGTTGAACGCCTCGCCGTCGTAGAAGCCGACCGCGCCTTCGATGGTCTCGATGGCATTGTTGTGGAAGAACGGCCCGGTGTCCGCCGCCTCCACCAGCGGCGGAATGTTGAACGTGCCGTCGCCCGGCGAGCGGAACCCGTCGTCAGGCGGGACCCGCTTGCCCGTCAGGCGAGCTGGCTGATCGGGCAGATCCTCCACACCGGTGTTGAAGTTGGCATTCCCGAGGCTGCCCCGACCAGGGAAGTTGGCCGTCGCCCCCGCATTCACATGGCAGATATTGCACTTGCCGAGTTTGTTGTCGAGGAAGATCTCCTGCCCTCGCTTGGGCACCGTGCCCTTGAGCCGCAGGGGCAGCGCGAGGTCCTGCTGCCGCCCCAGGGACAGCTGGAAGGCCTCCAGGGCGTCGAGCTCCTCACCCGTGGGCAGGCGAAAGTCGACACCAGGAATCCGGTTCAGGGTCTTGGTGAAATGCTGAATCACCGCGCCGGTCGCGAAGGACCGGAGTGACCCGTCCCCCGGCGCCCCGTCGCCAGACCACCCGGTGCGCGGCCCGCCCGGGCTCTGCACCGAGGTCCGGAGACCGAGGGTGTGCGGCACCCCCCGCATGACGAACTTGTTCTTGAGATCGTCGAAGCCATCCAGATTTTCGAGAATCAGCCCGAACTCGCGCATCAGCGCGGGATTCTCGAAGTTCTCCTTCAAGTCCGGGTTGAACTCGGCGACGAACAGGGGATTGTCCTTCGGGAGCGTGGCGATGAATGCCGGATCGATGGTGAAGTTGTTTTCCGCCGGATGGCAGGTGCCGCAGGTACGCCCGTTGCCCGCGAACGTCTCGTTGAAGAACAGGTCTCTCCCCTTGGCGATGAGCTGGCTCAAGCGATCGGCTGGCGGCGAAACGGTCTTGCAGCCGGACAGGGCGACGACGGCGCACAGGACGACACGGGCGGTCGACACTAATTCTCGAGGGCGCATCCGGCCTCCTTCATCGTCGGGGGTTTGCACGTCCTCGGACTCCACCGATCCGTGGCCGCCGTGCACCGGCCGTGCCAGAAGCGGCTGTCGCGTCCAGCGGCGTTTAAGCCCCCGACAACCCGAATTTTTTCCGCGCCGACCAGGCCCACGCCGTGCGATGGGGTGCACGCAGACTGACACGGGTGTCATGTACCGAACCGTCTTGCTCGACGTGGCGGACGCCAGCAATCGAACGGACTACCCCGTGTTCAGTCCCAATGCCTCGGTGAAGCGCCGGTAGGCCTCCAGCGGGTCGCCGTACTTGCGGTGCCCGGCGGTGTGCTGGGCGCTGGCCAGGAGTAACCGATCGCGGTCGGTGGCCCGGGTGTGGAGGAAGTCCTCCAACAGGCAGAGCCCCAGCTCCTGGTTGTGGGGGTCGTTCCCGAGCTTGCAGGCCGCGGTGGCCAGCACCTGGACCAGCGGGGCTCGGTCGAAGCCCGCCTTCAGATGGGCCGCGGTCAGGGCAACCGCCTCGTCGGGCCTGAGCGCGAGGAGCGCCGCGTCCAGCCTCTCGAGCAGCTGGCGCGACGACCAGGACTCCGCGCCTGGAGGCGGCGTGATGGCCTTCCGGCCGTTGTTCGGCGTGTTGGCCTGGTGCTCGGCCGCCCGGTTGATGAAGGCGGCCGCCACGAACAGGAGCGGAAGCCGCCGCGGGTGCTCGAACGTATCGTAGAACCACCCGAGCGTGTTGCAGTACTCGTAGCCGTGCTGCGACATCGAGAAGTTGTTCGGGTGTCCCGTCTCGAGGATGACCTCGGCCGCGGCCACCTGGATCGCGTCGAGGATCCGGCGCGGGCTCCGGCCCGCCTTGAGGAGCGCCACGAGCGCGTCGATCACGGAGGGCTCCCGCTGGCGGGTGATCACCTCGATCAGCATCGCCTCCTCGGCCGCGGTGAGGGGCGTGTCCTGACGGAGGAGCTCCGCGTCGCGGCCGTCGAGCGCGTTCTGGACCACGTTCGAGCCCATCTCATAGGTCGAGTACCAGCGCGGGCCCACCGCGATGTCCGGGACGCCGGCGTAGAGCACGCTGGGCACCCTCTCCCAGCCCAGGGCACGGCCGAGCTCGATGGTGGCGCGGGCGCGGTAGGCCTTGTGGCCCGTCGTGTAGGAGCGGTTGTGGAGCATCCGATCCTGGACGTCGATCAGCCCGGCGAAGGCGAGATGGGCGAGCACCTGCCGCCGGTTCGGCGCGTCGGCCATCAGCCCGAGGAACACCCGGTACGACGTGAGCACTTCGCCGCGCTGGACGAGCGTGAGCCAGTGGTTGAGGCGCTCGCCGAGCGCGCCCTCGATGTGGAGCGGCTCCGCGTCCGGCCAATGCACCTCGGGCGCCGGCGGCTCCTGATTCACCGCGATCTCGTACAGGCGCGTGTAGTGGCCTGGCGCCCGTCCCAGGAGCTGATTCCACGGGTCGAGGCCGGTGGGGATGTACCAGACCGACTGCGCCAGAGGCAGCAGGGAGAGCTCGGGGTGGACCAGTGACGCGAGCGGCAGGCCCACCCGCTCGCTCAGCAGGCAATGGTCGTTGTTGACGAACTTGACCACGCCGTCGTCGAGCCGCTGATGGTAGGGGACGTGGGTGTACGGGGCGTGGATCCGTACCGTCTCACCCACGATCTCCGTGACGGGCCGTCCCTGCTTCAGGAGCCCGTACAGCACCTGGCTGGCCGCAATCTGATCGCGCGCGAGGATCCGCTCCTCGAGCAGCGCGTACTCGGCAGCAAACCCTCGCTCGCTCGTGACCGCCGGTGTCGTCGCCATGGCCGCGTCCCCTGGTCGAGAGCGCGCGGTCAGGCTTTCTTCACGACTTTGCGGTAGACCATCTCGACGTTCAAGCCGATGCGGTCCCGATACCGGCCGAGCGGGTACTTGGACATGCCCTGCTCGTACCTCGGCGCGAGCTGATCTCCGACCTTCTTCTGCATCTCTTCGAGCGTCGCGCCCTCCCCCGCCGCCTTCTTGACCGCGGCGATGAGATCCGTCAGGTACCCCCGGAAGAACGTCAGATGCGCCTTGGGGACGACCTCCCCGTGGCCCGGGATGATGTGCGTGAAGTCCAGCTTCTCGAGCGCGCTCAACGTCTGCACCCATTCCTCCGGGTAACCGTCGTTGAGGAACGGCATCCAGTCGATGAGCGCGTCACCGGTCGCCACCACCTTCTCCTTCGGGAGGTAGACGTAGAGGTCGCCGTCGGTGTGGCCTCGGCCCAGCAGGTGGAGTTGGATCTCGCGCCCCTGCTCGCGCAGGGTGACCGTGGTCGACACCGTCCGCGTGGGCAGCGTCGGCCGGAGCTGCTTGAGCTCACTCAAGTACGCCTCGGCCTGCTCGAGGTTCGCCTCGATGCGCGCCTTCGTCGTGGGGTCCGTGGCCCGCCTGGCGTCGTCTTTCAGCTTGTCGATCTCCCCGGGAAGAGCCCCGAGCTGCTTTTCGATGTAGGGAACGCCGCCGACACCCGCGTCGGCCCGCGTCAGATTCTCCTGCGTCCGCTGGGAAGCGACGATCTCGAGGCCGGGATTCGCCGCCTTGTACACCTCGTTCCCTTGCCAGTGGTCCCAGTGGAAGTGCGTGTTGACGATCTTGCGGACAGGCTTCTTCGTGATCCCCTGGATCTCGGTGTAAAGCGCCCGGGCGGCGGACGGCTTCGAGTGCGAGTCGACCACCACGACGCCGTCGTCGGTCACGATCACCGCGGCGTTCGAGTTGACCTTGTACCGGGCCGCCGCGACCGCCGCGTAGACGCCGTCCGCGACCTTCCTGAGCTCGAAGAGGTCCTTGTCCGCCGTCTCGGCGGAGGCCGGGACGGCGCAACAGAGCTCGTGCGGATCGAGGGTGTGGACCGCCGCGGCCGCGATCCCCATCTGGGCCAGCACCTGTCGACGCGTCCATTGCTTGGCCATGGCGTCACCTCCGCCGGGAGTGCCCGGGTGGCTGGATGTGGGGGTGGTACCTCAGTCTATTCTGAAAACCAAGTCGCGCGTGAGGTCGGCGATCCGCGTACGGCCCGCGAGGCCCATCGTCGTGCGGACTTCC
>QHSA01000110.1 GCA_003220315.1 Candidatus Rokuibacteriota bacterium | reverse complement strand
GGAGGCGCTGGCGACCCGCCAGGCCGCCCTCCTCGCCCGCTTCGCCGACCTGCCGCAGGTGACGATCGCCGCGATCGACGGCTGGGCGCTCGGCGGCGGCCTCATGCTCGCCGTGGCGCAGGACCTCCGTGTGGCCTCCGACCGCGCACGCTTCGGCCTCCCCGAAGTCACGCTCGGTTTCAACCCCGCCTACGGCATCGCACGGCTGCTCGACGTCGTAGCCGGAGGCTGGGCGTGCGAGCTCCTGCTGACCGGCCGGACGATCCACGCGAGCGAAGCGCTCCGCATGGGCCTCGTCAACCGCGTCGTCGCGCCGCCGACGCTCGAGGCGAGCGTCGCCGCGCTGGCGGCGGACATCGCACGCGCCCCGCGGACGGGTCTCGCCGCGACGAAGGAGATCGTCGCGGCGATCCGAAGGGGCGAGCGGGCGTGCGGCCCCGAGGCGTACGGCGCCGCGCTCCGCACGAGCCCGGAGGCGCGCGCACGAATCCGCGCATTCGTGGAGCGGAAACGGAAGGCGGACGGCTGAGACGGGCGGCGCGGCGCGGGCGCCGTTACGTCTTCGTCCGGTGCATCTCGGCGTCGGCCTCGCGGAGCAGCTCGTCGGGCGTGTCCGGAGGCGACGCGCTGTAGGCGACGCCAACGCTGCAGCGGACGTGGTCCACCGGCAGGCCGCGCTTGCCCGCCAGCTGCGCGATCCGGTCGCGCACACGCGCCGTCACGATGTCGGCCGCGCTGGGTCCCGCGTCGGGGAAGAAGACCGCGAACTCGTCGCTCCCGTGGCGTGCGACGAGGTCGGTGGTGCGCGTCGCCTCGATGAGCGCGTCGGCCACGGCGCGCAGGACGTCGTCGCCGACGCCGTAGCCGAAGCGGTCGTTGATCGCCCTCAACTGGACCACGTCGAGCACGAGCATGAGCGCGCCGGTGCCCCGCCGGCGGGCCACGGCGGCGAGGCGACGGTACTGGTCGTCGAACGCGCGCCGGCTCGCGAGCCCGGTCACCGGGTCGGGCGCGTACCGGGACAGCCGACGGTCGGTCTCGGCGAGCCGCCCGGCCACCGTGCGCAGCAGGGCCAGCGCGAGCCCCACGGAGGTCTGAAGCACGCGCAGAAAGTCGTTCTGGTTGAGCACGAGGCAGTGCGTCCGCTCGGTCGCCACGACCGTCGCGGAGCGCGGCCGATTGCGAATGACGGCGAGCTCACCCAGGATCTCACCCTCGCCGAACTCGCTCAGGATCACCTCGGCGGGGCTGCTGGGGGTGGTCTCGAGCGCCCGCGCGCGACCCGAGAGGATCACGAAGAGACGGTCGGGCGGATCGCTCTCCTGGAGGATCGAGTGACCCGCCGCGAAGACTTCCTCGGACGCCTGCGCCAGCAGCAGCTCGCGCTCCTCGTTCGTGAGTGACCCGAAGAGCGGCACCGACGCGAGCAGGCCCGCGTAGCGCGACCGGCGGTCGGCATCCCCGGCCGGGACCGGCCGTGGGCCGCGGGAAGCGTCGGCGGCCGCCAGCGTGCGCGAGAGCCAGGCGCGGACCCGCGCCCGCAGCATCGGTGGGCTGAAGGGCCGGGCGAGGTAGTCGGTGGACGACGCCTCGCCCCGGCCGACGACGTCGGCCGCCCCGGAGCCGTCGGCGAGCACGACGACGGGGAGGTTCCCCCGCCCGAGGCGCGCGCGCAGCGTGGCGAGCTCGCTCTCGCTCGCGAGCAGCTCACGGTCGATGATCGCGAGGTCCGGCCGGAGCTCGGACCCTCGGCTGAGCGCGGCCGGCACGTCCGCGAGGCGGAGCAGCACGAGGGCATCCTCGCCGAGGACCTCCTCGATCGCGGCGACCTCTTTGTCGTTGCCGCTGACGACCAGCACGCGCCCGCCCGCGACTTGCCGATGCAGGAGCGCGGAGGCGGCGCCCACGTCGCGCGCGGACCCGTGGCCGCGCACCTCGAGCTCGAGCCCCTCGCGCGCGGCGAGCACCTCGGGTCCCGCCCCGTGCGCGGCCGCGCGCGCCCGCGCCTCGGACTCCATGCGCTCCATGGCCGCGTCGTCGTGCTGCGGGTCGTGATGGAAGAGGACCAGGCGGCGCGCGCCCGCCGCCAGCGCGACGTCCACCGCGTACTCGAGGGGGCTGTGCCCCCAGCCGACCTTGTCCCGGTACTCCTCCTCGGTGTACTGCGCGTCGTGGATGACGAGGTCGGCGCCGCGCATGAACGCGATGTGACGCTCGTCACCCGGGTGCTGCGACAGCCGGCCCGGCACGCTCCAGAACGGCTCGTGGTCGGTCATATAGGCCACCGTCGCCCCGCCGCTCGACAGCCGGTACGCGATCGTAGGCGCGGTGTGGTTCAGGTACTGCGTCTCCACCAGCACGTCGCCGACGCGGAGGAAACCCTCGTCGAGCTCGGTGTAATGGATGCGGCTCCGCAGCTCGCGGAGCTTCACGGGAAAGTACGAGTACTCCATCTGCCCCGCCATCGCCTCCTCGAGGCCCCGTTGGAAGCCGAGGGGCGCGTAGATGTTCAGCTCGGCGCCGGGCAGAAAGGCGGGGACGAAGAACGGAAAGCCCTGGATGTGGTCCCAGTGCGTGTGGCCGATGAAGAGGTGGAGTCGCATCGGCTGAGGCATCGTCCGCACGAGGTGCAGGCCGAGCCCGCGCGCGCCGGTGCCGCAGTCGAGGACGATGACGGTCCCGTCGGCGGCGCGCACCTCGGTGCACGCCGTGTTGCCGCCGTAGACGGCCGTCGTGCGTCCGGGCGTGGCGATGGAGCCTCGGGTGCCCCAGAAGCGAACGTGCATGGCAAGTCCTACGACTATCACACCGCCACCGGCTTGGGAAATTCCGGCCCCCCCGGCGGCGCGCCCAACCGGCCTGCGCCGAAGTGTGATACAAAACTGCGGACGACGAAGCGCACACGCGTCAGGAGGACGTCATGAGGACGACTCGGCGGAGCTTTCTCAGGCTCGCGGGCGCCGGGGCCGCCGCAGCGACGGTGCGGCTCGACGCGGCGCCCGCGTTCGCGCAGGCCAGCCACGCGGTGAAGCTCGGCGTGCTCGCGATCCGCGCCGGCATCGCGGCCCCGGTGGGCGCCGCGGGGCTGCGCGGGACCGAGTGGTGGCTCGAGCGCGTCAACCGGGCCGGCGGGATCCTCGGACGCCCCGTGCAGCTCGTCCTCGAAGAGGAGTCGAGCCCGAAGGACACCGTCGAGCGCTACAGGAAGCTCGTCCTCCAGGACAAGGTGGAAGCGGTGCTCGGCGGCATCTCCACCGGCGTCACGCTGGCGCTCGGCCCGGTGGCCGAGGACCTCGGGACGCCCTGGCTCTCGTGGGACGGCACCACGCAGAAGGGTGTCGAGGAGACGATGCCCAACCCGCGCTGGGCCTTCAAGAGCGTGGACAACGAGGTCGAGGCCATCGTCGCCGGCATGCTGACGCCGAGGTACTTCAGGGGGATCAAGACCGTCGCCGGCATCGGGAACGACTACTCCTACGGCCACGACTGCTGGCAGTCCTACCAGACCGTTCTCAAGCGGTACGTGCCCGACGTGAAGTTCGTGCTCGAGCTCTTTCCCAGGCTCGGCGTCACGGACTTCACCTCGCACATCGCCGCCATCCAGCAGTCGAAGGCGGACCTTCTCATGTGCTCGTTCTGGTCGGGTGACGCGACGATCATCATGAAGCAAGCCGCGGCGGTCGGCCTCTTCAAGACGATGAAGGGCGTCTTCACCACGGCGGGCGGCGTCCACGACTCGCTGAAGAAGGACTTCACGCCCGAAGGGTTGCTGCTCGGCTACAACACGATGTACTTCGACGATCCGAAGGGCTCGCCGCTCCTCAAGCAGTTCGTCCGCGAGTACAAGGCGAAGTACGCCGAGTATCCGCCGTACGAGTGCGACCACGCCTACTTTTGTGCCGAGTCGTACAAGGCCGCCGTCGAGAAGGCCGCGGCGGGGGGCACCACGTGGCCCGAGCGGGCGGCCGTCGTCAGGGCGCTCGAGGGCATCGAGGTCGAGTCGCTCTCGGGCCGGCGGAGCTGGCGGCAGGACCACGTCCAGATGTGCAACTTCTACCAGGGGATCACGACGCACAGGAACTCCTACGACTTCGTCACGATCGACCCGGTGGAGGTCGTCTCGACGAAGGTGGCGATGAAGCCGGCGGGCACGAAGCTGTTCGACTGGATCAACTCCTGGAAGATCTAGCGCGGTTCGCGGTGCGGGGGGCAGGTCGGTTCCCGGCCGGGGCAGGCCTCCTCGACCACGCTAGCTCTCAATGCGTGAGGCCGGTCCGGTCGGTCGGCGCCGAGGCCACGCCCAGAAGCTACGGGTCTCGGAGACCTGCCCCGACCAGGACCGACCAGCCGCTCGCATCGCCGATCCCGTCCCGGCATCCATGACAGCTCACGTCGTCAACGTTGTGCTCAGCGGCGTGTTCCACGCCAGCATTCTGTTTCTGGTGTCGGCGGGACTCCAAGTCGTCTTCGGCGTGCAAAAGATCTTCAACCTCGCGTGCGGCTCCTTCTACGCGCTCGGCGCCTACGTCGGGGTCTCGGCGGTCGGCTGGTACCTGGAGGCGGGCGGGCCGCCCGCGCTGTTCATCGCGCCGCTGGCCGTCGCGGGGCTCGCCGTGGGCGCGGTCGGCGTCGTCGTCGAGCGCGGCCTCCTGCGCTTCGTCTACGACCGCGACGAGACCTTCCAGCTCCTCTTGACCTTCGCCATCGTCCTCATGATGGAGGACGCGATCCGGCTGACCTGGGGCACGTCGCCCCGCTCCACCTCCGGCCTCTACCTGACCTACGGCCGCGTGGGCGTGCTCGGGACGACGGTGCCCGTCTACAACCTGATCGTGATCGGCGCCAGTCTCGCCATCGCGCTCCTGATCGGCGGGCTCCTGACCCGCACCGCGTTCGGTCGCATCATCCGCGCCAGCGCCGACAACCGCGAGATGGCGGAGGCGCTCGGCGTGGACATGCGGCGCCTCTACGCGACGGTCTTCGCGCTCGGCACGGCCCTGGGCACCCTGGGCGGCGCGCTCGTCATCCCGGCGACGGTGGCGATGAGCGAGATGGGCATCGAGCTGATCGTGGAGGCCTTCGCCGTCGTGGTGATCGGCGGCCTCGGGTCCATGCGGGGCGCCCTCGTCGGCGCGCTCGTCGTCGGCGTGCTCCGGTCCATCGCGATCTCCGTGTACCCGGAGCTCGAGATGCTCCTGATCTATCTGATCGTGATCGCGGTGCTGGTGCTCCGGCCGCGCGGCCTCTTCGGCGGTCCACGCGCGTGAGCGGCCGGTTCGTCCTCGCCCTGGCGCTCGGCGCGACCGTCCTGGCGCCCCTCGTGGCGCCGACCTACCACGTGCTCTTGATGCTGCCGTTCATGGCGTACGCTGTGGCGCTCCTGGGGCTGAATCTCCTCTTCGGGTACACGGGCCTCGTCTCCTTCGGGCACGCGCTGTTCCTCGGCGTCGGCGCCTACACCGGGGCGTTCCTCACGAGCGTCTTCAACGTCCGCTCGATGGAGACGATCCTCGCCGCCGCGGCGGCGCTCGGCGCGCTGGTGGCGGCCCCGGTCGGCGCGCTCTGCGTACGCTACGTGAAGATCTACTTCGGGATGCTCACGCTCGCGTTCGGCATGGTCTTCTACACGTTCGTGCTGAAGTTCTACCGCCTGACGGGCGGCGACGAGGGCATGCCCTTCCTGCGCCCGGCGCTCGTCGGGCGGAGCCTCGAGGACCTGCCGAAGACCGACTACCTCGTGGGCCCGTACTACTACTACTCGCTGGCCGTGCTCGTCCTGGCCACCCTCGTCATGTGGCGCATCGTCCGCTCGCCCTTCGGCCTCTGCCTCAAGACCATCCGCGACAATCCGACAAAGGCCGAGACGCTCGGCATCGGCGTCGCGCGCTATCGCTGGTGCGCCTTCGTGATCTCCGCCGTCTACGCCGCGGTCGGCGGCGCCCTCCTCGGGCCGCCGACGGGCAACGTGGATCCGACGCTCGCCTACTGGACGCAGTCGGGCAACATCGTCTTCATGACGCTCCTGGGCGGGTTCGCGAGCTTCTTCGGGCCCGTCCTCGGCGCCTTCGTCTTCATCTACCTTCAAGATTGGGTGATGTCGGTCGTCCCGTTCTGGCGGCTGATCTTCGGCGCGATCCTCGCCGCGATCGTCATCGTCGCCCCCGGCGGGCTCGCGGGGTTCTGGGTCAGGCGGCCGCCCGTCGAAGCCTCGTCCCCGTGATCCTCCGCGCCGAGGGGCTCCGGAAGCTCTACGGCCAGTTCTGCGCGCTCGACGGCGTGAGCCTCGCCATCAGCGCCGGTGAGTTCGTCTCGATCATCGGGCCGAACGGGGCGGGCAAGTCCACGCTCGTCAACGTCCTCACCGGCGTTCTCCGCCCCACCGCCGGCACCGTCACCTTCCGGGACCGCGACGTGAGCGGGATCGGACCCGCCCGCCTGGCCCGCCTGGGGATCGCACGGTCCTTCCAGCTCGTCCAGATCTTTCCGGACCTCACGGTGCTCGAGACGCTCCAGGCGGCGGTGGTCTCGCGTCTCGGGCACGGCACCCGCCTCTTCGCGTCCCTCGCCGCCGACCGCGCGGTTCGAGAGGGCGCGCTCGAGGTCGCCGAGCTGTTCGGTCTGGGCCCGAAGCGTCACGTGCGGGCCCGGCACCTGCCCCAGGGGGACAAGAAGCTCCTCGACGTGGCATCGGCGTTCGCGCTGCGGCCTCAGATCATCCTGCTCGACGAGCCGACGTCCGGCGTGAGCACGGCGGACAAGACGGCGATCATGGAGACGCTCGTCTCGGCCTCCAGGCGGATCGGCGTCCAGGCGATTATCCAGGTCGAGCACGACATGGACATCGTCTTCGGCTACTCCGACCGGATCATCGCCCTCCACGAGGGGCGCGTGCTCGCCGACGGCCCGCCGGCCACGATCGAGGCCGACCGGCGCATCGTCGACACGGTCATCGGCCGGCGCGCCCGGGCGCGGTGAGGGCCGGGCCATGCTGACCGTGGACGCGGTCGACGTGTTCATCCAGGCGAGCCACATCTTGCGGTCCGTGTCGCTCGGCGTGGGCCCGCGCGAGGTGGTCTGCCTCGTCGGCCGGAACGGCGCGGGGAAGACGACGACCCTGCGCACGATCATGGGGTACCTGCGCCCGCGCGCGGGCGGGGTCGAGTTCCGCGGCCAGCCCATCCACGGCCGCCGGACGCACGAGATCGCGCGGCTCGGCGTCGGCTGGGCGCCGGAGGACAGCGGGATCTTCGCCGACCTCACCGTGGCCGAGAACATCGAGATCGCCACGTGGACGCGGCCCGGGGGGCGCCCCGCCGCGGAGCGCATCGAGCTCGCCTACCGCGTCTTCCCGATGCTCAGGCGGTACGCGGGGCGCAAGGGCCCGGAGCTGAGCGGCGGCGAGCGGAAGATGCTCTCGATCGCGCGGGCCCTCGCGCTCGACCCCGAGCTGCTCCTGCTCGACGAGCCTTTCGAGGGGCTCGCGCCCGCGATCATCCCGGCCGTGAGCGAGGGGATCGCGGCGATCACCGAGCTGGGCCGATCGATCCTGATCGCCGAGTCCAACATCCATCACGTGCCCGAGGACATCCGCCGTCTGTACGTCATCGAGCGCGGCGCGATCCTCTTCGCGGGCGGGCTCCAGGATGCCTGGCGCGATCCAAGTCTCACACGTATCATCGGGAGCGCGGCGTGACCCCGCGCGCTGGAGGCCAGACACGATGACGCTGCCCCTCATCCCGACCGCCGTCGTCGGCTCCCACGGAAAACCCGGCTGGTGGTTCGCCGGAGTCAAGGCGTACGAACGCGGCGAGTTCGGCCCCGCCGACCTCGAGGAGATGTTCGACGACGCCGTGCACGCGGCGGTCCGCGACATGGAGACCACGGGTATCGACATCATCACCGACGGCGAGGTCCGGCGCCTCGACGGCTACGTGGACTCGTACTACGCGATCATCAAGGGCATCGAGCCCGTCACGGTCCGCCGCAAGGCGGGCCCGTGGGGATATGACCAGCAGACCCGCTACGAGGCGGTCGGCCGGATCGAGACGCCGCCGGGCGGGCTCGGCATTGTCAAGGAGTTCGAGTCCCTCAAGGCGCACACGACCCGGCATACGAAGGCGACCTGCGCCGGGCCGCTGACCTTCGGCTCACGGATCCATCCGGGCAAGGTGTACAAGGGCGTCGTCGACGTCGCCGAGCGCTTCGCCGAGGTCATCAATCAGGAGCTGCGCGCTCTCGTGGCCGCGGGCGCCGAGTTCATCCAGATCGACGAGCCCGCGCGTGGCAACGTCTCCGGCGAGGAGATGGCGCGCCTGTTCAACCTGGCCACGGACGGCATCGGCGTGAGGCTCGGGTATCACATTTGCTTCGGCAATCGCTTCGGACGCTCACGCTTCCAGCGGACGTACGAGCCGTACTTCCCCGGGATCTTGAAATCTAGGGCCCACCAGTTCGTGCTGGAGTTCGCGAGCCGCGAGATGGCCGAGCTCGACCTCTGGAAGACTCACGGCGATGGGCGCGAGCTCGGCGCGGGTGTGGTCGATGTGAAGGGCTTCGCCCAGGACACAACGGAGGACGTCGCGAAGCGTATCCGCAGGGTCCTCACCGTCTGCCCGGCCGAGAAGCTCACGGTCAACCCCGACTGCGGCTTCGGCTGGTCGCCGCGCTACATGTGCAACCAGAAGCTCGCAGCCCTGGCCGGCGGCGCGGCCCTCGTGCGGAAGGAGCTCCAAGGCCGGCGCTGACGGCTCCCTCGCTCGCCGGGGGCGCCCTGCTCTTCGAGACCCGCGACCACCGCAATTTGCCAAGAACTGAGCCTGGATGCTAATGTCCTTCACAAGAGACCACATGGACTCCGCGGGGGCCGCCGAAGCGCGTGAGCGGGTGACGAAGTGGATCGAGCAGACCCGGCAGCTGTTCAGCGTGCTGCCGGAGCTGCTCGTGACCGACACCCATGTCAACGAACGGGTGAGCGCCGCCGAGAAGGAAGCCGAGCGGCTTCGCAGAGAGCTCGAAGATCTGAAGCGGGAGAACCACCAGCTCCGCGGCGAGCGGGACGAGATCGCCCAGGCAATGACCGTGGTCGCCCAGAGGCTCGGCTTTACGCCGCGGAAGAGTCCCTTCGAACGCACCCATGCGGGGGACCACACGAAGCCGGGCGAGCTCGCCAAGCCCGGTGAGCCCGCGAGGCCGGGCGAGCTCGCAAAGCCCGGCGAGCCGCCGAAGGCGGGCGAGTCACCGAAGGCCGGCGAGTCGCCCAAGGCCACCGACCACCCGAAGGTCTGAGCGCGGCGCCGCGCCCCCCGACGCGTTGCGCTTAGCGCGACGCGTCCTTCTTCAAGGTCAGGCTCAGCTCGTACTTCTTCTCTGCCTTCGGGTCCGGGTTGAAGACGGCGACCCAGAGCGTGGCGCAGTCCCTCCCGAGCGCGGGCACCGAGCTTCCTTCCGGTACCAGGCGGACCACCTCTGACTTGAGATCCGCGCGACCCACGGGCGGAATCGTCAGGAGCCACGCGTCAATGCATTCGGCGCGGCCCTCCTTCAGCTTCACGTCCATCTCGCGCGGCTCCCTGAAGTCCGCGGCGACCGCGAAGAACCGAACGGTGAGCGGCGCAAGCGTCACGGGGAACCGGTGATCGGCGAACCGCTGCCTGTCGTTCGTGAGGCGCTGCGTGGTGTGGTCCGGATCGCCGACCCGTGGACTCGGGTGGGTGAAGATGCTCGTCTCCGTCGCCGACTCTAAAATTCGCGCCTGGGTCCAGAGACCCGGCTCCGGGACCGCAGCGAGCAGGACACTCTTGACGAACTCTGGGTACTGCTCGGCCAGCCGGGCCTCGTCGATCAGGAACTTGTAGAGGTGGGCGCCGACCGACGGCGCCGCCTTGCCGGGCACGAACGTCTTCAGGCTGTTGAGCGCCTTGGTCACGATCCCCGGGCGCTGCCGCTCGACGAAATCGAGCAGCACCGAGTAGCCATAGGCGAGCAGCCCCTCCTCGTACTCGGCGGACTGCTGGATCGGGACGCTGAGGAGATAGGCGTACTTCCCGAGCTCCTGCTTCACGCCCGCCTTGAAGTCGATGGTGCCTTTCCAGCTCGTCCACCGGGCCCATGCCGAGACCCACCACTGGGCACCCTCGTCCAGGGCCGCCGTCTCGACGACCTGCGGCGCACTGTCCTCCTCCGGGGCCGGTGCCGCCGCAGCGACTTCTTGCTTTATCAGCGCGGGCGGTGGGGGCGGCGCAGCCGGAGCCGGTGGACGCGGCGCAGCGGGAGCCGGTGGAGGCGGCGCAGCCGGAGCCGGTGGAGGCGGCGCAGCCGGAGCCGGTGGAGGCGGCGCAGCCGGAGCCGGTGGGGGCGGTGCAGCGGGAGCCGGTGGGGGCGGTGCAGCGGGGGCCGGTGGAGGCGGTGCAGCGGGGGCCGGTGGAGGCGGCGCAGCCGGAGCCGGAGCGACGGGCGGGGCCGGCGGAGCCGGAGACGGCGCAGGCGGTGCGTAAAACGGAGCGGGCGGCGGCGCATGGGGTGCGGCCGACGGAGTGGGGGACGCTGCTGCCGGCGCGGCCGGCGAAGCCAACAGCGGCGCGGGGGGCTGGACGCGCGGCGCAACCGACGGCGCGGCCGCCACGACGACGGGCGCCACCGGCTCCTCCACCGTCTTCGGGCGCGGCGCGGGTCGCTCCGGCGCGCGCGGGAGATCGGGCGGGCCGGCGACGAGCTTACCGCGTGTGGCCGCCACTGTGAGTGTCCGACCGAACAATCGCGTGACGCTGTCCTCAAGCACGGTGAACTTCGCGTCGTCGAGATGCTCGCGACCCTCGATCAGCGTGAGCAGCGCGGAGAAGGCGGGCGTGGCCTCCACGATCACCGCCGCGCTCTCCGCCGTGGGCCCCTTCGGATCGAGCACCGCAGCGCGAATCTCTCGCGCCTTCGCCTGGCACTCGAGCAGCGCGGCGAAGTTCGGGTCGTCCACGTGGTTGATGGTCATGATGCGGTCCAGGACCACGAGGACGCGCCGTCGCGCCTCGGCCAATGTCGCGCGCCGGGGCTCGTTCACGGTCGCCTCCGCCAGCGCCCGGACCACGGGCTCGAGCGCCTTGAGGCCATCGATCGCGGCGGGTGCCGGGGCCGTGACACCGAGGGTGCGCGCCGCGTCGAGGACGCTCGAGCGCAGGTCGATGAACTCGCCGCGCGCGGCGGCGAACTCCTCGAGCAGCGAATCGGGGGGCAGTGTGCCTGCCCCCTCGAGCTCGCGCGCCGCCTGGGCGAGCTTCGCCGCCAGTCCTGCGAACCGTCGGCTCAGCGCGGCGAGGTTCTTGACGAGATCGTCCGCCGTCGGCGTCATGGAATGCTGCCGATTTTAGGCGTGCGCCAAGGAGGTGTCAAACCCGCCGGCCCCGGTCGGGGTGGAAGGGCGCTACTCCGTCGTGACGCGGAGCACTTCCTCGAGCGTGGTCACGCCCTCGAGCACCTTCAGCAGGCCGGCCTCGCGGAGCGTCTTCATGCCTTGCTTCGCCGCGACGTCCCTGATCTCGTTGACGAAGGTGCTGGCGAGGATGAGGCCACGGATCTCGGGCGTCGCCGCGAGGACCTCGTAGAGCGCGATCCGCCCCTTCATCCCGGTGAAGTGGCACGCGTCGCAGCCCCGACCCTTGTAGAGCGTACACCGCCCGATGCCGAGGGGCGCGTGGCCGTACGGGATCAAGAGCTGCTCGTCGGCTTCGTAGGGCTCGCGGCACTTCTGGCAGACCTTGCGCGCCAGCCGCTGCGCGACGACGAGGCGGAGCGACGACGAGAGGAGGAAAGGCGGAACGCCCATATCCGTCAGCCGCGAGATGCTCTCCGCGGCGCTGTTCGTGTGGAGCGTGCTCAGCACGAGGTGCCCGGTCAGGGCCGCCCGGACCGCGATCTGAGCCGTCTCCTGGTCGCGCATCTCGCCGACGAGGATGACGTCGGGGTCGTGGCGCAGGAACGAGCGGAGGGCCGCGGCGAAGGTGCGGCCGATCTCGTCGCTGACCTGGACCTGCGTCGCGCCCGGCAGCTCGTACTCCACGGGGTCCTCGACGGTCACGATGTTCCGCTCCCTCGAGTTGAGCGTGTTGAGCGCCGAATAGAGGGTGGTGGTCTTGCCCGAGCCGGTCGGCCCGGTAATGACGATCAGGCCATGCGGCGCGCCGACCGCTTTCTGGAAGTCCCCCAGCGCGGCCGGCTCGAACCCGAGCTGGGTCAAGTCAGTCTTCAGCGACTGCTTGTCGAGGAGTCGGAGCACGACGCTCTCGCCGAAGATCGACGGGAGGACCGAGACCCGGAAGTCGATCTCGCGCGACTGCTGGCGGAGCTTGATGCGCCCATCCTGCGGCAGTCGCCGCTCGGCGATGTCGAGATTCGCCATGATCTTGAGGCGCGAGACGAGCGCCGGCTCGACCCGCTTGGGCGGCGCCATCACTTCGTGCAGGATGCCGTCGATCCGGTACCTGATCCCCAGAGTCCCGTCGCCCGGGTCGACGTGGATGTCGGAGGCGCCGCGCTTCATCGCGTCGAGCAGGATCGAGTTCACCAGCCGGACGATAGGCACCTCGTCGGCCGACGACCGCAGCTCGTTGAGGTCGACCTGACCGTTCGCCTCCTGGCCCTTGACGATCTCGACCTCGGAGGCCTCCGCCTCGACCTCCGAGAGCGCGTCCGCGACCGTCAGCCCCCCCCTCTCGTAGTAGCGCTCGATCGCCTGCCGGATGATCGACGGCGGCGCGATGGTCGGCACGACCTTGAGACCCGTCATGAAGGCGACGTCGTCGAGCGCCGACAGGTTGGTCGGGTCCCCGACGGCCAGCGTGACCGAGCCGAGCGTCCGGCCGATCGGGACGACGCCGTACTTGCGCGCGATCCGACTCGGGATCACTGCGATGGTCTCGGGGGCGATCCTTTCCGGGAACGCGACCTCTGGGATGCCGTAGTGACGCGAGAGGAAATGGACCAGCCGGTCTTCGGTGATCAGCCTGAGGCGGACCAGGATCTCGCCGAGCTTCTCGCCCGTTCGCTTCTGCTCGCTGAGCGCCTGATCGATCTGCGGCTGTGTGATCAGGCCGTCGGAGACGAGCAGATCGCCGAAGCGCCGGCCGACCGGCGCCTGGCTCGGGCCACGGGGGGCGATCAGCGTGCCGCCGATCTTGCCTTCCTCGGCCTCGCGCCCGGTCTCCAGTAGTTTTGTGATTTCCTGCCGTCGTCCGGTTTTCATCATTCGTGGCTCGACCCACACTCCGCAATCCAGATGCCAGCCCCAGGGGTTTTCCGGATCGTGGAAAAACAGGAATTTAGCAGTGGTTTCGGCTGGCCACTGGCGCCCCGGGGCGGCCAGTTTCGTTGCAGGGTGGCCAGTTTTCTTTCTGCTAGACTCCACGCCGTGGCGCTGGCGCTGGACGGGATCGTCGTCGCGGACCTCACACAGAATGTCGCCGGCCCCTTCTGCACGCAGATCCTCGGCGACATGGGGGCCGAGGTCGTCAAGGTGGAGCGCCCGGCACGGGGCGACGACGCCCGCGCATGGGCCCCGCCGTATTGGGGTGACGAGAGCGCCACCTTCATGGCGATGAACCGCAACAAGAAGAGCCTCGCCCTGGATCTCAAGGCGGACGGCGGGCTCGAGGTCCTCCGGCGCCTGATCGCGCGCGCTGACGTCTTCGTGCAGAGCCTCCGCGCCGGCGCGCTCGGCGAGCTCGGGCTCGACTTCGCGGGCGCCGCCCGGATCAACCCGCGACTCGTCTATTGCTCGATCACGGCGTTCGGAGCGCGCGGGCCGCTCGCGGACCTGCCCGGGTACGATGCGCTCATGCAGGCGTACGGGGGGCTCATGTCGGTCAACGGCCACCCCGGCCAGGAGCCCGCGCGGGTGGGCACGTCGATCGTGGACATGGGGACGGGCATGTGGGCGGCGCTCGGGATCGTCGCGGCGCTCCGGCAGCGCGACACAACGGGCCACGCCGTCGAGGTCACGACCGCGCTCTTCGAGACGGCCCTGATGTGGGTCTCGTACCACGCGATGGGCTACTTGGGCTCCGGCGAGGTGCCGCAGCCGCAGGGCTCGGGCACGGCGATGATCGCGCCCTACCAGGCCTTCCCCACGGCGGACGGCTACGCGATGGTCGCCGCCGGATCGGACGCGCTCTTCCACCGGCTCGCCGCGGCGCTCGGCGCGCCGCGGCTCGCGGACGACGCGCGCTTCACGGACAACCCCTCGCGCGTCCGGCACCGCGGGGAGCTCGTCGCGGCGCTGTCGGCGATCACGCGCGAGCTCAAGACCGCCGACCTCCTCGAGCGCCTCCGGGTCGCCGGTGTCCCGAGCGCGCCGATCCTCACGGTGGACGCCGTGCTCGCGGAGCCGCAGACGCGCGCGAGCGGCATGCTGGTTGGGGCGCCGCACCCGCGCATCCCGGACTACCAGAGCGTTGGGCTCCCGATCCTCTGGAACGATCACCGACCAGAGGTGCGTCGCGTGCCGCCGCGCCTCGGCGAGCACTCGGCCGACGTGCTGACCTGGCTCGGCTACACCCTCGACGACGTCCGGGCGCTTCGCGCGCAACGAGTCATCCAGTGACGGCGCTGGCGGACCGGAGCCAGGCCGCCTCTTGCTCAGGCCACCCACGGAGTTTTCCGGCCTCGCGGGGCCCGCTCCAGTGACGGCGCTGGCGGACCGGAGCCAGGCCGCCCCTTGCTCAGGCCACCCACGGAGTTTTCCGGCCTCGCGGACCCCGCTCCAATGACGGCGCCGTATCGTCACCTGCTCGTCGAGCGCTCGGCCGATGGCTTTGTGGTGACCGTCACGCTCAACCGCCCCGAGCAGATGAATGCGATGAATACGGCGATGGGCGCGGACCTCCTCGCCTGCTTCGACGGGCTCCATCACGACCCCCTCGTCCGCGCGGTCGTCATCACCGGCGCCGGCGACCGCGCGTTCTGCGCGGGCGGCGACCTCAAGGAACGCAACGAGATGACGGACGAGGCGTGGCGGGCCCAGCACGTCATCTTCGAGCAGGCGGCGTCCCGGATCTTGAAGACGCCGGTGCCCGTGATCGCCGCCGTCGAAGGCTTCGCCCTCGCCGGTGGCTGCGAGCTCGCGACCCTCGCGGACTTCATCGTCGCGAGCGAGACGGCGGTGTTCGGCGTCCCCGAGACGACGCTCGGGATCTTCCCGGGGATCGGGGGCACCCAGCTCCTGCCCCGGATCCTCGGGGCGCCGCTCGCCAAGGAGCTGATCTTCACGGGGCGACGCATGAAGGCCGACGAAGCGAAGGCCGCGGGACTCGTCAATCACCTCGTCCCCCGAGGGGGGGCGCGCGCAAAAGCGCTCGAGCTCGCCGAGGCGATCGCGCGGAACGGCCCGATCGCCGTGCGCCAGGCGAAGAAGGCGATCGCGTACGGTCTGGAGACGGACCTCGACACCGCGATGATCCTGGCGATCGAGGCGTACAATGCCACCGTGGTGACGGAGGACCGGCGCGAGGGCGTCCGCGCCTTCAACGAGAAGCGCAAGGCGCAGTTCAAGGGCAGGTAGGGACGACGACGATGGCTGCGATCAACCTCACGCTCACGGACGAGCAACGGGCCCTCAGGGCGGGTGTGCTCGAGATCTGCCGGCGCTATCCGGGTGAGTACTGGCGCGAGCTCGACGCGCGGCGCGAGTATCCCGAGAAGTTCGTCAACGAGCTGACGCAGGCCGGCTACCTGGCGGCGCTGATCCCGCAGGAATACGGCGGCGCCGGGCTCGGCATCGTGGAGGGTGCCCTGATCCTCGAGACGATTCACGCCGCGGGCGGCAACGCCGCCGCCTGCCACGCGCAGATGTACATCATGGGCACGCTCCTGCGTCACGGCTCGGCGGAGCAGAAGCGCCGGTACCTGCCGAAGCTCGCGGCCGGTGAGCTCCGGCTGCAGGCGTTCGGCGTGACCGAGCCGAACTCGGGGTCGGACACGACGAAACTCGCGACGACCGCGGTGCGTCGGGGCGACCGGTACATCGTCAACGGGCGCAAGATGTTCATCTCGCGCGTGCTCCAGTCGGACCTCATGCTGCTGCTGGCGCGCACGACGCCGGTCGATCAGGTCAAGCGGCGGACCGACGGCCTCTCGGTCTTTCTCGTCGACATCCGCAACCTCACCGGCCTCGAGGTCCGCCCGCTCCGGATGATGATGAACCACTCGACGAACGCGCTCTTCTTCGATGACGTCGAGATCCCGGCCGACAGCCTGATCGGTGAGGAAGGGGCGGGATTCGCCTACATCCTCGACGGCATGAACGCCGAGCGGATCCTCGTCGGGTCGGAGTCGATCGGGGACGGCCGGTGGTTCGTCGACAAGGCGGTGACCTACTCGAGCCAGCGGGTCGTCTTCGGCCGGCCGATCGGCGCGAACCAGGGCGTGCAGTTCCCGATCGCCAAGGCGCACACCGCCGTCGAAGCGGCCGCGCTCATGCGCGACAAGGCCGCGGCGCTCTTCGACGCCGGCCAGCCGTGCGGGCCCGAGGCCAACATGGCCAAATACCTCGCGGCGGAGGCGGCGTGGGAGGCGGCCAACGCGTGCATCGACTGCCACGGCGGATACGGGTTCGCCGAGGAGTACGACGTAGAGCGCAAGTTCCGCGAGTGCCGCCTCTACAAGACCGCGCCGGTCAACAACAACCTCGTCCTCGCCTACGTCGGCGAGCACGTCCTGGGGATGCCGCGCTCCTACTGATTAATGTCGGGGGGAGCGACCGCCGCTCCCCCCGACAGCCCCCCACCAGATCGGAGGGGGCGAGGCGCTCCCTCCGATACCTCCCCATCGGTCGCGCCGGCGGAGCCGGCGCGAGCGACCCCATCCGAGGAGGGCGCGCCGCATTCGACGAGCTCGAGATCTGCGTGCGTCCTCCTGACCTTTGGAGTGCTCGGCGTCGACCGAGCGGTGCCACGCGACCGCTCGAGGAGCGTGCCCGGGAGCGTCGTGCTAGAGTTTGGTCACGGCGAAGGCTGGAGGAGACCATGAAGCTTCCCGACCGCGTGACGATCTGCGAGGTGGGAACCCGTGACGGGTTCCAGATCGAGCCGAACTTCATCCCGACCGAGCTCAAGGTCGAGGTCGTGACGCTCCTCGCCGAGGCGGGCGTGCCACGGATCGAGGTCACCTCGTTCGTCCACCCCAAGGTGGTGCCCCAGTTGCGCGATGCCGAGGAGGTCATGGCGAAGATCCGCCGCCGTCCGGGCACGCGCTACGCGGCGCTGGTGCCGAACGACAAGGGCGCGGTGCGGGCAGTGGACGCGGGCGTAGACGCGATCCACACGGTCGTCTCGGCGAGCGAGAGCCACAACCTCGCCAACGTGAACATGACGATCGCCGAATCGATCCAGAAGCTCACCGCGGTCATGCGCGTGGCCGAGCGGGCCAGGGTGCCCGTGGGCTGCGGCATCTCGACCTCGTTCGGCTGCCCGTTCGAGGGCGACGTCCCCCTGCCACACCTCGAGAGCGTCGTCCGTCGCCTCGTGGACATCGGCGCCCGCGCGGTCGGTCTCGCGGACACGACGGGCATGGCCAACCCCCGCCAGGTCTGCCGGGTCCTCGACGTCTTGATCGGCCGCTTCCCCGGAGTCGAGTGGACGCTCCACACCCACGACACGCGCGCGATGGCGATCCCGAACATCCTCGCCGCGATGGAGTGCGGCGTGACGCATTTCGATTCTTCCGTCGGCGGCCTGGGCGGGTGCCCCTTCGCCCCGGGCGCCTCGGGGAACGTCTGCAGCGAGGACCTCGTCCACTGCCTCGACGCGATGGGGGTCGAGACCGGGATCGACCTCGACAAGCTCATCGCGGCCTCCAGGCGCGTCCAGGCGATCGTCGAACGAACGCTGCCCGGTCAGATCGTCAAGGCGGGCAAGGCCACGCGCCGCTACCCGCTCCCCGACGGCGTCGCCGCACGACTCCCCGGTCGAATGACGAGCGACTCGCAGAACGCAGCCTGGTCGCGCCTTGGCACAGGCCACCCGGCGATCGCTCCGGCCTCGCGGCCCCCGCTCCAGTGACCAAGCGGGCGCGTCGCATGCTCGCGCTGATGGACCGCGCGACGACGCTCTGGCACATCCCCGTTGTCGGGCGGGCGAAGGGTCGCGTGATCCGGCGGCTCATCGAGCGCCACCGACCCACGCGCGCGATCGAGATCGGCTCGCTCCTCGGCTACTCGGCGATCCTGATCGCGGGGGCGTTGCCGCCGCGGGGCCGGCTGATCTGCGTGGAGTCGAACCCGTACCTCGCGAAGTTCGTGAAGAGCAACGCCGAGGTCGCCGGGCTCGGGCGGCGGGTCAAGGTCGTCGCGGGCGACGCGCTGCGCGTCATCCCGCTCCTGTCCGGGCGCTTCGACTTCGTCCTCATCGACGCCGCCAAAGAGGACTACCTCGACTATCTGCGCCAGCTCGAGCCGAAGCTCGTGCCGGGCGCGGTGGTCGTCGCCGACAACACCGGCATCTTCCGCCGCGACCTGGCGCCGTACCTCGAACACGTGCGCGACAGCGCCGGCCGCTGGCTGTCGCGCGAGCACGACTTCGGCGGCGACGCGATGGAGGTCTCGATCCTCCGCGGCTAGCGCGGGAGCGGACGCGGCGCCGGGCCGACGTACTCGGCCCGGGGCCGGATGAGCCGGTTGTCGGCGTATTGCTCCAGCGCGTGCGCGCACCACCCCGCGACCCGCCCCACGGCGAAGATCGACGTGCAGAAGTCCGGCGAAATGCCGAGCGCGTCGTAGACGACGGCCGAGAAGAAATCCACGTTCACCGGGAGCGTCGTGCGTGCGCGCATCGCGTCGTACACGCGCTCGGCCACGTCGAAGAGCTGCTGCCGACCGGTGGCCTCCGCCATGGATTTCGCCATCCCGCGCAGCACCCGGGCACGGGCATCGTCGACCTTGTAGACGCGGTGGCCGAAGCCGGGCACCCGCACCCTCGGGTCGCCGCGCGCGTGCCGCGAGAGCGCCGCCCACGCCCCGAGCCGCCGCTCCACGAACGCCTCGGCGCACGCGGGGTCGCCGATCTCGCGCAGCATCGCGAGCACGTCCTCGTTGGCGCCGCCGTGGCGGGGCCCCTTCAGGGTCGCGATCGCCGCCACGACGGCGGCGTGGAGGTCGGCGAGGGTCGCGATCGCCACGCGCCCGGCGAACGTCGAGGCGTTGAACTCGTGGTCGGCGTGGAGCGTCAGAACCACGTCGAGCACCCGCGCCACTTCGGGCGCGGGCGCCCGGCCGCTGAGCAGCTCGAGGAAGTACGTGGCGTGCGAGTCCATCCCCGGGGCCTCGACCGGCGCTTGCCCCGCGCGGATCCGCTGCCACGCGGCGACCGTCTCCGGCACCAGGGTCATCAGCCGGACCGCCTTGCGCAGATTCGCCTCCCGATCGCTCGAGCGTGCGTCGGGATCGTGGGCGGCGGCGAGCGACACCGCCGTCCGCAGCGCGTCGAGCGGGTGGGTGTCGCGCGGCAGGCGCTCGAGGAGTGCCTTGACCGGCGCGGGCAGGCCGCGCGCCGCCCGCAGGCGCGCGGCGAACGCCACCGCCTCGGCCGTCGACGGCAGCTCGCCAAACCAGAGCAGCGCCGTCACGTCCTCGAAGCTCACCGCCCGCGCCAGGTCGCCGATCTCGTAGCCGCGGTAGTAGAGCCGCCCGGCCTCGCCGTCCACCCGGCAGATCGCCGAGCGCGCCGCGATCACGTCCTCGAGCCCCGCCTTCCACGCCGTCTCCATGCCGCCCTCCCGGAAGGTCTGTGCCGCGATCGGCTATAGTTGATTATACTTGATTAATATTGACTCTGGTACTCATGGCTGGACCGGCTCCCGGGAGCCTGTTAGCGTCGAAGGCGAGCGAGCGGGGAGGATGGTCACCATCGAGGGCGAGGAGTACCTGACCGTGCGGGAGGCCGCGCGCCTGTTGGGCGTCAAGCCCGCGACGCTCTACGCCTACGTGAGCCGCGGCGTGCTGCGGAGCTACCGCCAGGGGATCAAGCGCCAACGCCTCTACCGCCGCGCGGAGATAGAGGGCTTGCTGCGCCTGGTGCCGAGCCGCGAGCGCGGCTCCAACGTGGTCCCGCTGAGGGCGCGTCGTCGCGCCGCGCCCCCGATTCCGCTGGCGGAGTCGTGGATCCGCGACTGATGGCCGCGCGAGGCGAGGCGGCTCCTCCGACGAGGCGTGTCTAAGATAGTGCTGCGGCGCGCCGCCTACCTGAGCCCTGGGCGCGACCTCTCCACGGCGGTGGAGCTGGCCCGGCGCGCCGAGGCCCTCGGCTACGAGAGCGTCTGGGTCACTCAGGGCCTCGGTCGCGACTCATTTCTCGTCCTTTCCGCGTACGGGGCGGCCACCACGCGTCTCGGGCTGGGCGTGGGTGTCGTCCCGATCTATCCGCGCCACCCGGTCGCGATGGCTCAGGCGGCGCTCACGCTCGCCGAGACCACGGGCGGGCGCTTCACGCTCGGGATCGGCGTGAGTCACCGCGCGACGATGGAGGCGATGCTCGGGCTCGCCCTCGACGCGCCGCTCGCCGTCATGCGCGAGTACGTTGCGGTGCTGCGGGGAGCCCTGGGCGCCGGCGCCGACTTCGAGGGCCGGCACTTCCGCGTTCGATGGAGTCTCGCGCTCCCCGAGCGGCCGGCGCCGCCGCGGATCTACCTCGCCGCGCTCTCCCGCAAGATGCTGGAGCTGGCTGGTGAGATCGCCGACGGCGCGGTCCTCTGGCTCTGCCCGCCCGCCTACGTCCGCGAGGTCGCGCTGCCGGCGCTCGAGCGCGGGCGGAAGCGCACGGGCAAAGCGCTCGCGGGCTTCGAGATCGTCGCCGCGGTGCCGCTCGCGGTCACCCGCGATGTGGCAGGCGCGCGCGCGGCGTTCCGTACGGAGCTGGCGCGCTATCTCGCGCTCCCCTTCTACCGTGCGATGCTCGTGGGGAGCGGCCTCGGTGAAGGTGTGCGGGCCTTCGACCGCGATGGCGAGGTCCCCGAGACGCTCGCCGGCGCGCTCGGCGCGGTCGGTGACTCCGCCGCCGGGCGCGCGTACGTCGCCGCCTACCGTGACGCCGGTGTCACGCTCCCTGCGATCCGCCCGATCACCTTCCCCGACGCGCCCTGGTACCGGCGATCCCTCGAAGAAGCCGCGGTGTGGTAGTGCGAGCCGCAGGGCGTCGCGGGGCTGGGGCCCCGCCGACCGAGGCGAGCCTATGAACGTGGTAGTGCGAGCCGAGCGGCGGCCGCGGAGGCTCGGCGACGCGCGCCGCGAGACGAGTCTGTGATCCTGATCGTGCGAGCCGAGCGGCGGCCGCGGAGGCTCGGCGACGCGCGCCGCGAGACGAGTCTGTGATCCTGATCGTGCGAGCCGCAGGGCGTCGCGGGGCCGCAGTGCGAGCCGCAGCCGTAGGCGAGGCGAGTCTGTGACCCGGCGATGTTCGATGCTGGCGCTCGCAGGGCTCGTCGCCGGATGCGCATGGGGCGGCCACAACGGCACGCGGCTCCTTCCGGCCGACCGGGGCGCCGCCGTGATGTACGTCGCTCTCGGGGACAGCACGGTCGAGGGCGTCGGCGCGTCGAGCCCCGAGCGAAACTACGTCAGTCGGGTCTACGCGCGCCTCCGCAGCGTGTACCCCGACGCGCGCCTCGCCAACCTCGGCGTGGGCGGCGCGACCTCGGCCCACGTGCTCGTGCGCCAGCTCGACCGGGCTATCGCGCTGGGTCCACACCTCGTCACCCTCTCGATCGGGCCCAACGACATCACCGGGCGGGTGTCGGTCGAAACCTATGAGAAGAACCTCGAGACCATCCTCGGGCGGCTCACCTACGGGACAACGGCAGTCGTCGTCGCGAACCTGATCCCCGACCTCGGGGTGACGCCGCGCTTCAATGGGAGCCGGGAGCGCGCCACCGTCGCCGCGCGCACCGTCCGCTTCAACGACGCGCTCGCGCGTCGAGCCCGAGCCCACGGCGTGCAGCTCGTCGACCTGTACGCCGCGAGCCAGCGGGAAGTCCCCCTCCGACCCGAGCTCATCGGGTCCGACGGCTACCACCCGTCTGACGCAGGCTACGCACGCTGGGCGGAGCTACTCTGGGAGGGGGTCGAGGCACGCATTGTGTCACAGTAAACACGCGCGCCCGGAGCGCCGTCGGAGGGGTACAGGAGGATGGTCGTGATGCGGACCGGACTCGCGGTGTTGGTAGTCCTCGCCCTGGGCGTCGGCCCCGTGGAGGCTGGCGACGTGAAGATCGTCGTCAACGACGCGGCGCCGTTTGCGCTGCAGCGCGCCACGATTGCGCCCGGCAGTCAGGTCGTCGTCAGCAGCCCGAGCCGGGTCACCGTGGGTCCCTCGAGCCAGGTCGTCGTCAACGCGCCGAGTCGGATCGTCGTCGCTCCGCCGAGCCGGGTCATCGTCAACGCGCCGAGCCGGATCATCGTCTCAACGCCGCCCGTCCTGGTGTTCCCGGTGTACGTGGCCCAGCCGCGGCGCTGCTTCGTCCCCGGATACTGGGCGTACGCCTGGGTCCCCCAGAGCTACCAGTACGGCGCCTGGGTTGACGGCCAGTACTCGGCGGAGGGGCTCTGGCTCGAGGGGCACTGGGAGCCACGCACCTACTCTTGGGGCTCTTACCAGCCGTACTGGATCCCCGAGAGCTCGTCCGACTGCTAGGAAGGCGCGACGGTCCCCGTCGCATAGACTCGCCACCCGAGGCACGCGCGGCCCCGTGATACAACTGTAGGCCCATGCGGGCCTACGCGCTCTCGCGCCTCGCCCAGACCGTGCTCGTCGTCTTCCTCTCGCTCACGGCGGTGTTCATGATGGTGCGGCTGTCGGGCGATCCGGTGCTCCTGTTCATGCCGATGGACATCCAGGCAAAGGACGTCAACGAGTTCCGCCAGCGGCTCGGCTTCAACGACCCCGTGCCGGTCCAGTACGCACGCTTCGTCGCCGGTGCGGTCCGCGGCGACTTCGGTGAGTCGCTCCGCTATCGGCGCGACGCGTTGGGTCTCGTGCTCGAGCGCCTCCCCGCGACCTTCCTCCTCGCCGCGACGTCCCTCCTTCTGACGATGTGCGTGGCCGTGCCGCTCGGCGTCCTGTCGGCGGTGCACCGGAACACGCCGCTCGACCACGCCGGCACGGTCGTGACCGTCCTCGGCCAGGCGACGCCTGGTTTCTGGCTCGGCCTGATGCTGATCTACGTCTTCTCGGTGAGGCTCCGGTGGCTGCCGACGGGCGGGACGGGCGGGCTCGCCCACCTGGTCATGCCCTCGATCGTGCTCGCCGCGTTCTTCTCCGCGCGGATCGCCCGGCTCACGCGCTCGGCCGTCCTCGACGTCCTGGGCGCGGAATACATCCTGACCGCACGCGCGAAGGGCCTCCGCGAGACGCGCGTGATCGGCAAGCACACGCTGCGCAACTCGGCGATCCCGATCGTGACGCTCGCGGGTCTCGAGGCGGGGCAGGTGCTCGGGGGCGCCGTGATCACCGAGACGATCTTCGCGTGGCCGGGGCTCGGCCGGCTCACGGTGCAGGCGCTCCTGAACCGCGACTTCCCCATCGTCCTCGCCGCGGTCTTCGTCGTCTCGGTCGTCTATACCTTGATCAACCTCACGGTCGACCTCCTCTACGGGTGGCTCGATCCGCGGGTGCGGCTCCGGTGAGCGCGGCGCTCAGGCGCTGCCAGCTCAAGGCGTGGCTCGGCATCGGTCTCACCGTCGCGGTCGTGGTGGCGGCGGGAGCGGCGCCCTGGCTCGCGCCCCACGACCCGCTCGCGACCGATTTCGCCGCGAGCCTCAGCCCGCCGGGCTCGCCCGGCCACCCCCTCGGCACCGATCAGCTCGGCCGGGACCTCCTGGCGCGCGTCCTCCATGGCGCGCGGCTCGCGCTCTTCATCGGCGTCTGCACCGTGGTGATCACCGCCGCCGTCGGCGGGGTGCTCGGCCTCGTCGCGGGGTTCGTCGAGCGGTGGCCCGCCGCTCTGCTCATGCGTCTGGCCGACGTCCAGCTCTCGTTCCCGTTCATCCTGCTCGCCATGACCATCAACGCCATCGTGGGCCTCGGGCTCCGGAACATCATCCTCAGCCTTTCGGCCGCCGGATGGGTCGTGTATGCTCGCGTCGTGCGCGGCGAGGTGCTGTCCGTCAAGCAGCGCGATTTCGTGCAGGCGGCATCGGCGCTCGGGATGAGCCGCCTCCGCCTCCTGTTCCGGCACGTCCTGCCGAACGTCGTGCCCTCCATCATCGTCGTCGCGAGCCTCCAGTTCTCGTCCTTCATCGTCGCGGAGGCCGCGATAAGTTTTCTCGGGTTCGGGGTGCAGCCTCCGACGCCCGCCTGGGGCAGCATGCTGTCCGAGAGCCGCGATTTTCTATACGTCGCGTGGTGGCTCGCCGCGTTCCCCGGCGCCGCGCTCGCCCTCACGGCGCTCAGCGTCAACCTGCTCGGCGACTGGCTCCGCGACACGCTGGACCCAAAGCTCAGAGTCTGACCCCGCGGCATGACGAGCCACTTCTTCGCGTACCTGTCCCGGATGAAGTTCATCCGCCGCTGGGGGCTCATGCACAGCACGTACCCCGAGAACATCCAGGAGCACAGCCTGCGCGTCGCGCAGATCGCCCACGCGCTCGCGATCATCAAGAACCGGCTCTTCGGTGGCGACGTCGATCCCGAGCGAACCGTGGCGCTGGCGCTCTACCACGACACGAGCGAGGTCCTCACCGGCGACCTGCCCGCGCCGGTCAAAGAGTTCAACCCCGACATCAAGCACGCCTACCACGCGATCGAGGCCGCGTCCCGAGAGAAGCTCCTCGGGATGATCCCCGGCGCGCTCCGGCCCGACTACGAGCCGTACTTCAGGCCGCGCGAGGCGGACCGCGTCCACCGCGACCTCGTGCGCGCCGCGGACAAGCTGTGCGCCTACATCAAGTGCCTCGAGGAGGTTGGCGCCGGCAATCCGGAGTTCGCCCAGGCGGAGAAGGCGTTGCGAGCGGCCGTGGAGCGGATCGACCTCCCGGAAGTCCGCTACTTCCTGGAGACCTTCGTGCCGAGCTTCAGGCTCACACTCGACGAGCTCCACTGACCCGACTGGTTGTATCCTGGATCCCCCGATGAGGCCCAAGGAGGCTCTATGCGCCGCCTGAACGTCCTGCTCGCCCTCGCGGTCGCCCTCGGGCTCGCCGGCGCGGGCGCCGCCCTGGCCCAGGACCGCGCCCGGACCAAGGAGGTCGTGATCGGTCTCGGCGCCGAGCCGCGGACGATGCTCGCCGTCACGATCGTCGACTGGACGACGAACACCCAGCTCGAGCACATCTACGACCGGCTCCTCGACCGCGACGCGCGGACGCTCAAGCCGAAGCCCATGCTCGCGACGGGCTGGCGGATCGTCAACGACACCGCGTGGGAGTTCACGCTCCGCCAAGGCGTGCGGTTCCACAACGGCGAGCCCTTCAACGCCGAGTCGGTGAAGGCGACGATGGAATACCTCCAGAACCCGGCGAGCAAGAGCCACTACGCCGCGTACTGGAAGCTCGTGAAGGAGGTCCAGATCGTCAACGACTCCACGGTGCGCTTCGTGACCGAGAAGCCGTGGCCGAGCCTCATCGACCGCGCCTCGCTCACCGACTTCCTCGTCCTCCCCGCCAAGGCGCTCCGCGAGCTCGGCCCGGCGAAGCTCGCCGAGAGGCCCATCGGCACCGGGCCCTTCAAGTTCGTCGAGTGGAAGCGCGACGAGCGGCTCGTCCTCGAGAAGAACCCCGACTACTGGCAGGGACCGGCGGACGTGAGCCGCGTGACCTTCCGCTTCATCCCCGAGTTCAGCTCCCGGCTCGCCGCGCTGCTCTCGGGCGAGATCGACATCATGAAGGACGTCCCGCCGCACACCGTCGACGCGGTCGAGCGGAGCGGCCGCGCGCGGCTCCGTTCCGCCGTCTCCTCGCGGATCAACTACCTCGCCCTGGTGAACCTCCGACCCGGCCCGATGCACGACCTCCGCGTCCGGCGCGCCCTCAACCACGCCGTGGACGTGGACGAGCTGATCGCGCAGGTGCTGAAGGGGCGCGCGACAAAGATCTGCGGCCCGCTGTCGCCGGCGAACGTGGACTACGCCCCGGTCGAGTGCTACAAGCACGACCCGGCGCGCGCCGTGGCCCTGCTGCGCGAGGCCGGCCACGACCCGGCGAAGCTCCAGCTCACGCTCGACACCCCGTCGGGCCGCTACCCGCTCGACAAGGACGTTTCGCTCGCGATCGCCGCCCAGCTCCAGCGGCTCGGGATCACGGTCAACGTCGTCGTGAACGAGTGGGGCACGCACCTCGACAAGATCAAGAACCGGAACACGGGCGACACGTTCTTCCTCGGCTGGGGGCCGTCGCTCTTCGGCCAGGGGGTGATCGAGCCGCTCTTCCAGGCGAGCCAGACCTACTCGTCCTACGGCAACAACCCGACCATCGACGCGAAGATCGCCCGGGCGGTCACGCTGGTGGACCCGAAGGCGCGCGCGGCGGCGTACGCGGAGCTGCAGAAGCTCGCGCACGACGAGGCCGCGTGGGTGCCCCTCTGGCAGCAACACGACCTCTACGGCGTCGCCGGCCACGTCGAATGGGCGCCGCGCGCCGACGAGAAGGTGTGGATGTACGACGCGAAGGTCGCACCATGAGCGTGACCGTCCTCACGAGCGCGCTGTTGATCGACTGCACCGGCGCTGACCCCGTCGAGGGCGCCGCGGTCGTCGTCGAGGACGACCGCATCAGAGACGTCCTCCCCAACGGGAACGTCGGCCCGCTGGGGGGGCCGATCACGACGCTCGACCTCCGGGGCGCGACGCTCATGCCCGGGCTCACCGACGCCCACGTCCACATCTGCGCCGTCGAGGGCAACATCACCGATCAGCACCGGCACCTGCCGCCGAGCCTCCTCGCGGCGAAGGCGCTCCGACGGGCGGAGGAGTGCCTCATGCAGGGCTTCACCACGGTGCGCGACGCGGGCGGCGCCGATTATGGATTCCGCGAGGCGGTCGAGGAGGGCCTCTACCCCGGGCCGCGGCTCCTGGTCTCGGGCAACTACATCTCGCAGACCGGGGGCCACGGCGACAAGCGCCGGCGCGCCGAGTGGATCCCGCCGATCGACTGCTGTCTCGGGATGATCGGCTCGATCGCCGACGGTGAGGCGGAGGTCCGGAAGGCGGCGCGCGAGCAGCTCCGGCGCGACGTGAACCAGCTCAAGATCATGGCGTCCGGCGGGGCCATGTCCCCGTCCGACGAGCTCGACACGACCCAGTTCACGGTCGCCGAGATGCGCGCCGCGGTGGAGGAAGCCCAGGCGGTCGGCAAGTACGTCCTGGCCCACGCCTATTCGGATTCCGCCGTGCGCAACGCGGTGGCCGCGGGCGTGCGCTCGATCGAGCACGGCAACCTGATCCGCGAGGCCGCGGCGAAGGCGATCAAGGACGCCGGCGCCTTCCTCGTGCCCACGATGGTCACCTACGAGGCGATCTACCGCGAGGGCAAGCGCTACGGGATCGGCGACCACCAGATCCAGAAGATCAACCTGGCGCGGGAGCAGTCGGTGCAGGGGCTCACGTACGCGTACCGCGCCGGGTGCAAGATCGGCTCGGGCTCCGACCTCCTGGGCGACATGATGGCCCAGCGCGCGGTCGAGTTCGAGCTGAAGGCCCAGGTGATGACGCCGATGGAGGTGCTCCTCTCGGCGACGCGGGTCAACGCCGAGCTCTTCCGGATGTCCGACCGGATCGGCACCGTCGAGCCCGGGAAGTACGCCGACCTGATCGTCGTCACGGGCAACCCGCTCCGGAACCTTCGCGTCTTGCAGACCCAGGACAATCTCAAGGTCATCATGAAGGGCGGGCGGCTGTTCAAGCGGACCTTGTGACGGCCGGGCGCGACGGAGAGGCGTCCCGCCCGGACTAGCGGGATCCGGAACCGAACAGCTCGTCGAGGCGGGCGCGCGTCCTCTCGCTCTCCTGGTAGACGAGGCCGGCGACCGCGCGGGTCATCCGGACGATCTCGCGCTGACCGCGGATCGTGATGACGATCATCAGCACGAGGCCCGAGAGCTGGACCAGCCCGTTTGCGATTACGATCCAGGAGAGGTCTTCGAGTGTCACGCGCGTCGCCTTCATCCCGATCCTACAGGCCTCTCCGCGGGCGGCGCAAGATGTATCGAGGCGGAGACGGGTGCGCGACGGGTGCTACACTCGGTCGCGTGAGCCCGCTCGATCTCCGCCTCGCGCCCATGGCGGCCGTGACCAACGCGCCGTTCCGGCTCGTCGCGCGCGAGTGCGGCGCGGGCCTCCTCACGAGCGAGGAGATCGACGCCCGCGCCCTCGTCCAGGGCAACGGCCACACCGTCGCCCTCGCGCGGTACCTCCCGGAGGAGCACCCGATCGCGATGCAGCTCCTGGGCTCGGACCCGGACATCCTGGCGGAGGCGGCGCGGCGGCTCGAGGCCGAGGGCGCCGACGCGATCGACCTCAACATGGGCTGCCCCGTCGCGAAGATCGTCGCCAAGGGCCAGGGCGCCGCCCTCATGCGCGACCCGCTCACCGTCGCGGTGATCCTCCGCGCCCTGCGGAAGGCGGTCGGCGGTCCCCTCACGATCAAGATCCGCGGCGGCTGGGACGACCGTCGGGTGAACGCGGTCGA
>QHSA01000109.1 GCA_003220315.1 Candidatus Rokuibacteriota bacterium | reverse complement strand
CGTGTTCATCCGCTCCATGGCGACCCGCGGCGCGCTCGGCGGCCTCTGCCGCGCCGCCGCGGACGGCATCGACGTCCTGGACGCCAGCGGCCGCGGCCTGATCCTCGTCGAGACGGTCGGGGTCGGGCAGGACGAGGTGGACGTGATGCGCGTCGCGCACACGGTCGTCGTGGTGAGCGTGCCGGGACTCGGCGACGACGTCCAGGCGCTCAAGGCCGGCATCCTCGAGATCGCCGACCTCCACGTGGTGAACAAGGCCGACCGCGAGGGCGCCGACCGCACGATCGCCGAGCTCCGCGCGATGCTGACGCTCATGCCCGCGGCGGAGGAGGCGTGGACCCCCCCCGTCCTCGGCGCCTCGGCCGCGCGCGAGGAGGGCGTCGAGGCGATCGCCGACGCGCTCGAGGCCCACCTGGCGTCCATGAAGACGAGCGGTGAGCTGGACCGGCGGCGGCGCCGGATGGTCGCCGCTCGCGTGCTGCGGACCGCCCAGGACCTCGTCGCCGCGCGCCTGCTCCGACCGGAAGCGCTCGAGGTACCAGGGGGCGAGACGACGACGCTGCTCGACCGAGTGATGCGCCGCGAGCTGGCGCCCCACGCCTGCGCGCGCGCGCTGCTGACCCGCATGGGAGAGAGGACACCCGATGTTTGACCCCGACGCGATCGAGCGGATGCGCGCGATGCAACGCGACTGGGAGGCGAACGAGCTCCGCGAGTTCCTGGAGCGCCAGCCCGAGAGCCGCCCGGAGTACCGGACCGGCTCGTTGCTGCCCGTCGAGCGGGTCTACACGCCCGTCGACGTCGCCGACACGGCCCTCGAGGCGCTCGGCCTGCCGGGCCGGTATCCCTTCACGCGCGGGCCGTACCCGACCATGTACCGGGGACGGCTCTGGACGATGCGGCAGATCGCGGGCTACGGGACGGGAAGCGATACCAACAGGCGCTTTCACTACCTGATCGAACAAGGACAAACGGGACTTTCGGTTGATTTCGACATGCCGACTTTGATGGGCTACGACTCCGATGATCCGAAGGCCCTCGGCGAGGTGGGGCGCGAGGGCGTCGCCGTGGACACGCTCGACGACGTCGAGGCGCTCTTTGCGGGGATCGACCTCGAGCGCATCTCCGTCTCGATGACGATCAACCCGACGGCGTGGATCCTGCTCGCGATGTACGTGGCCCTTGCCGAGTCACGGGGCGCCGACCCCAACAAGCTCTCGGGCACCTGTCAGACCGACATCCTCAAGGAGTACATCGCGCAGAAGGAGTGGATCTTCCCGATCCGCCCGTCGCTCCGGCTCGTCCGGGACATGATCGTCTACGGCGCGGAGCACCTGGCGCGCTACAACCCGATCAACATCAGCGGGTACCACATCTCGGAGGCCGGCGCGACGTCGGTGCAGGAGGTGGCGTTCACGATGGCGAACGCCATCGCGTACGTCGAGGAGGTCACGCGCGCGGGCGTGCCCGTCGACCGGTTCGCGCCACGCCTGGCGTTCTACTTCGTCGCGCAGGCGGACTTCTTCGAGGAGGTCGCGAAGTTCCGCGCCGCGCGACGGGTCTGGGCAAGGCTCACAAAGGAGCGCTTCGGCGCGACCCGGGCCGAGTCCATGCGTCTCCGCTTCCATTGCCAGACCGCCGCGGCCACCCTGACGAAGGCGCAGCCGATGAACAACGTCGTGCGCACGGCGCTGCAGGCGCTCTCCGCGGTGCTCGGCGGCGCCCAGTCGCTCCACACCAACGGGCTCGACGAGGCGTACGCGATCCCGTCGGAGCTCGCGATGAAGCTCGCGCTCCGCACCCAGCAGATCATCGCCGACGAGACGCGCGTGACGAGTGTGGTGGATCCGCTCGGGGGGTCGTACTATGTCGAGGCCCTGACCAACCGGATCGAGGCCGCGGTGATGGCGATCCTCAAACGGGTGGACGCGTTGGGTGGGACGGTCAAGGCGATCGAGGAGGGCTACTTCCAGCGCGAGATCGCGGACTCCGCGTACGAGCACGCGCGCCGGAAGGCCTCGGGCGAACAGCCGGTGATCGGGGTGAACAAGTTCGTCGAGCCGGCCGAGCCGGGCGCCGTGGAGATCCACCGCGTGGATCCCGCGGTGGAGGCGCGGCAGGTCGCGCGGCTCCGCGCCACGCGCGCCACGCGCGACGCGGCGCGGGTCGCCGCGCTGCTCGACCGGCTGGCCCGCGAGGCGACCGACCCGGCCGTTAATCTCATGGACGTGACGATCGAGCTCGTGAAGGCGCGCGCCTCGATGGGCGAGATCGTGGGGCGACTGCGACAGGTGTGGGGCCAGTACGTCGAAACGCCGGTTTTCTAGGGGCCGTGCGAGCCGGAGGAAAAGGAGCTGATCCATGGACATCGCGAGCATCCTGGCGACGAAGGGAGACAAAGCGCACACGGTCCGCCCCGAGCAGTCGATCCGCGACGCGCTCGCGCTCCTCGCGCAGCACAACGTCGGCGCGCTCATCGCGGTGGACGACGCGGGCCGGCCCGTCGGGATCCTGTCGGAGCGCGACGTCGTGCGCGAGGCGGCGAGGAACGAGCGCGTCTTCGGGATGAAGGTCGTGGAGATCATGACCCGCGACGTGATCACCGGGTCGCCGCACGACGACCTCCTGACCGTGGCGCACACGATGACCGAGAAGCGGATCCGTCACCTGCCGGTGGTGGACAAGGGGCGGCTCGTCGGCATCGTCTCCATCGGCGATATCGTCAAGACCCAGCGCGACAAGTACCAGGGGGAGCTCGACACGCTCCAGGCGCAGCTCCTCGGCGACGAGGCGCGCCGGAGCCTCTGATGGCGGAGCCGGGGACCCAGGCGCACCCGCTGCGGGTCGCGATCATCGGGGCTGGGCCCACCGGCTACTACGTGGCCGACCACCTGCTCCGGCAGGATCGCGTGGTCGTGGAGGTCGACGTGTACGACCGGTTGCCGACGCCGTACGGCCTCGTCCGGCTCGGTGTCGCGCCCGACCACCAGAAGATCAAATCGGTCACGGCCCAGTTCGACAAGGTCGCCGCCCATCCGCGCTTCCGCTTCTTCGGCGGCGTCGAGTTCGGCAAGGACGTGACCCTCGCCGACCTGCGCGCCCACTACCACCAGATCGTCTACTGCACGGGCGCCCAGACCGACCGCCGCATGGGCATTCCCGGCGAAGACCTTCGCGGGAGCCACCCGGCGACGGAGTTCGTCGCCTGGTACAACGGCCACCCCGACTATCGGGACTCGGAGTTCGACCTCTCCGTCGAGTGCGCCGCGGTGGTGGGTGTGGGCAATGTCGCCGTGGATGTGGCGCGGATCCTCTGTCGGACCCCGGAGGAGCTGGCGACGACCGATATCGCCGACGACGCCCTGGAGGCGCTCGCGCGGAGCCGGATCAGGGAGGTCTATCTGCTCGGGCGGCGCGGACCGGCCCAGGCCGCGTTCACCAATCCCGAGATCAAGGAGCTGGGCGAGCTGGCGGGGGCGGACATCGAGGTCCGTCCCGACGAGGTCGAGCTCGACCCGCTGAGCCGCGCGGCTGTCGAGCGGAGCCAGGACCGCGCGACGCTGAAGAAGGTGGAGATCCTCCAGGGCTACGCGCTGCGCCCGGCGACGGGCAAGCCGCGCAGGCTGAGCGTGCGCTTTCTCGTCTCGCCGGTGGAGCTCGTGGGCGACGCGTCGGGCCGCGTGGTGAAGCTGCGCCTGGTCCGGAACGAGCTCGTCGCCACTCCGACGGGGGCCCTGCAGCCGCGCCCGACGAACCGGTTCGAGGAGCTGCCCGTCGGCCTCGTGTTTCGGTCGGTCGGTTACCGTGGCGTGCCGCTGCCGGGCGTGCCCTTCAACGAGAGCTGGGGCGTCATCCTGAACGACAAGGGACGAGTGCTCGATCCCGATACCAAGCAGCCCGTCCTGGGCGAGTACACGGCGGGCTGGATCAAGCGGGGACCGACCGGCGTCATCGGCACCAACAAGCCCGACGCCGCCGAGACCGTGCAGTGCATGGTCGAGGACTGGGCGCAGGGCGCCGTCCTCCGGCCGAGCCGCCCGGACGCCGCCTCGGCCGAGGCGCTCGTCCGGCAGCGCAGGCCCAACTACGTCTCCTACCAGGACTGGCTCAGGCTCAACGAGCTGGAGATCGCCCGCGGGCGCGCGCAGGGACGGCCCCGGGTGAAATTCACCCGGGTCGAGGAGATTCTGGCCGCCCTGGGGCGGTGAAGCCCGGGTTCCGACAACCCCGGCCAGGAAGGTGAACCGCCCCCCCGCCGTCTGCTAGACTGGCTTCAAGATCTGGAGGTGGCGTGGCCCAACAAGAATCGGTCCTGGTCCTCCAAGAGCGACTGGCCTACGAGCAGCGGCTCGTCCAGCTCGTCGACCGCATTCACGCGGCCAAGAGCCTCGACTCGATCTTCCTCGAGCTCCAGGGCGACGTCGTGGCTCTGCTCGGCGCCGACCGGATGACGCTCTACGCGGTCGACGCGGAGAAGAAGGAGATCTACTCGAGGTTCCTCGCCCTCAACACGGTCAAGGACATCCGACTCCCGATCAACGAGCGGTCGATCGCGGGCTACGTGGCGACGACCGGCAAGGTCGTCAGCATCGCCGACGCCTACGACAAGGGTGAGCTCGCGAAGATCTCGCCCACCCTCAGCTTCGACGGCTCCTGGGACAAGAAGACCGGCTTCCGGACCCAGCAGATCCTCGCGATGCCGATCACGCACGAGGGGCGGACCACCGGCGTCATCCAGCTCCTCAACAAGCGGAAGGGCACCCGATTCACGAAGGAGGACGAGACCGGGGTGGCCCGGATCGCGAAGACCCTCGGCATCGCCTTCAACAACCAGCTCCTCCAGAGCCAGAGCCGACCGAAGACGAAGTTCGACTATCTCCTCGGACAGCACCGCGTCACCCAGGCCGAGCTCACCTCCGCCCTCGCCGAGTCGCGCCGCCGCCAGGTGGACGTCGAGTCGATCCTGCTCGACCAGTACAAGGTCCCGAAGGCCGAGCTCGGCATCTCACTCTCCCAGTACTACCAGTGTCCGTTCGTCGAGTACGACGAGCGGATCATCCCCCCGCCGGACCTCATGCGGGATCTGAAGCTCGAGTACCTGAAGCGGAACTTCTGGCTCCCGCTGAGACGCGAGGACGGCGCGGTGGTCATCCTCATCGACAATCCTCAAGACCTGCAGCGCGTGGACAGCGTGAGCCAGGCCCTGAAGAACCGAAAGGTCAAGTGGGCGGTGGGCCTCCGGAAGGACATCCTCTCCTACCTCAACGCCTCGCACGGTGAGTCGAGCGCGACGGGCGTGATCGGCAGCATCCTCGGCGAGCTCAAGGCCGAGGAGGCGTCGGGCGAGGGGGAGACGGCCCTGGGCGAGGTCGCCGCGGGCGAGGTCGACGAGAACGACAGCGCCGTCATCCGGCTCGCCAACCAGCTCATCATGGAGGCCTACAAGGCGCGCGCCTCGGACATCCACATCGAGCCCTACGGCACGCAGAAGGATACGGTGGTCCGGTACCGCGTCGACGGCAGCTGCTCCGAGTACCAGAAGATCCCCGGCGCCTTCCGCCGCGCGATCGTCGCGCGCATCAAGATCATGGCGCAGCTCGACATCGCCGAGCGGCGCAAGCCGCAGGACGGCAAGATCCGGTTCAAGATGCCGGACGGCCGGGAGATCGAGCTCCGCGTCGCCACCATCCCTACGCAGAACGCGAACGAAGACGTGGTCATGCGCATCCTCGCCGCGAGCGAGCCGATCCCCATGGACAAGCTCGGGATGACGGAGCGGAACCTCACCGAGCTCCGGAAGATCGCCGAGAAGCCCTACGGCCTCATCCTGTGCGTGGGGCCGACGGGATCGGGCAAGACGACGACGCTCCACTCGATCCTCGGGCACATCAACAAGCCCGAGCGCAAGATCTGGACCGCGGAGGATCCGGTCGAGATCACGCAGTACGGCCTGCGCCAGGTGCAGGTCAACCCGAAGATCGGCTTCACGTTCGCCCAGGCCATGCGCTCCTTCTTGCGCGCGGACCCGGACGTCATCATGGTCGGTGAGATGCGTGACGAGGAGACGGCCTCGACCGGCATCGAGGCGTCGCTCACCGGCCACCTCGTGTTCAGCACGCTCCACACGAACAGCTCCGTGGAGACGGTCATTCGTCTCCTCGACATGGGGCTCGATCCCTTCAACTTCGCCGACGCCCTCCTGGGCGTCCTCGCCCAGCGGCTCGTGAAGCGGCTCTGCCGGGAGTGCCGGACCGAATACCGTCCGGACCGCGCCGAGTTCGACGAGCTCGCGGAGGCGTACGGGAAGGACGCGTTCTCGCAGCTCGGCTACACGTACGACGAGGCGTTCGTCCTCTACCGGAGCAAGGGCTGCGTGAGCTGCGCCAAGAGCGGTTACCGGGGGCGCGCGGCCATTCACGAGCTCCTCCTCGCCACCGACGAGATGAAGCGGCTCATCCAGACCAAGGCGCGCGTCGCCGAGATGCTGGCGCTGGCACGGCTCGAGGGGATGACGACGCTCGTCCAGGACGGCGTGCTCAAGTCGCTCCAGGGCCTCACGGACTTCCGCCAGGTCAAAGCCGTCGCGATCAAGTAGCTGGGGCGAGGGCGGGGTGGGCTATGCCCTCCTCGACCACGCTAGCTTTCACCCGCCGTGTGGTTCCGTGCGCCGAGCGGCCGAGTCAACCCCCAGAAGTGACGGGTCTCGAAAGGTACTCCCCGCCCCCGCCCGAGCTACTTCCGCGCGAGCCTCTCACGCGTCGAGCTTCAGCTTGACGTCTTTGAAGGTCCAGTAGAGCAGCAGGTCGTAGACGATCTTCAGAGCGCCGCCCGCCACGAACGGCGCCGCGAGCGCCACGGCCTGCATCACCCACCCCGTCAGCGCGGGCGTGACCGCCTGGGCGACGGTCCGCGCGATGTTGGTGGTGGTCGCCGCCGCCTCGCGCTCGTGGTCCTCGACGAGGGCCATCACGTACGCCTGCCGGGTCGGCACGTCCATCTGCGAGAGCAGGTGACGCAGGCACAGGAGCGCGATCGCGACCGCGGCCGTGGGCGCCCACGCGATGAGGATCAGCACCACGTTGGACACCAGGTGCGAGACCACCATCGTCGCGAGGAGCCCGAAGCGCGCGGCCGCGCGGACGGCGAGCAGCAGCGAGGCGGCCGTGAGGACTTGCGTGGCGAAGAAGACCCCGCCGAGCGCCTCGAGACCGAGGGCGTAGCGTTCGTGGAGGAAGTAGACGACCAGCGACTGGAGCACGAAGCCGCCGGCGAACGCGTCGAGCGCCCCGAGCGCGGCGAGGCGGCGGATGAGGGACGCCGACGGCAGGCGCGCTCCGACGGGCCGCCGGCGCTCCACCGGCGCCTCGGGGGGAAGGCGCGCGTACGCCATGCACTGGACCACGGCGCCGGCGAGGAACACGACGAACAGCGGTCGGTACCCGGCGAGTGCGCCCACCGTGGCCGCCCCGAGGGCCGCCGCAGCGTACCCGAGCAAGTTGTAGATGCTGAGGGCCGCGGTGCGCTGCCCTGCCGCGACCGCGCGCGCGATGCGCACCTGCTCGAGGGCCAGGAAGGGGCCCGTCTCGCCCGTGCCGACCGCGACGTTGCCGAGCATCGCGGCGAGCACGACCAGCCGCGGATCGCGTGACGACAGGAGGATCACGGCCGCCAGGGCCGAGAGCGCGCCGAGCGCGATCAGCGCCGGGCGCCCGCCGTACCGCTCTGCCGGCCGGCGGACGAGCCATGTCAGCAGGGCGCTCCCGGCGAGCGTCAGGGTGACCGCCACACCCAGGCCCGCGGCGGTCAGGCCGAGCTCGCTCAGGTAGACGGGGAGCGCGATCCCGAGAAAGCCGTAGCAGAACGTCCGCACGGTCTTCGCGACGAAGATCGCTCGGACCTCCGCTTGACAAATGGTCGTCATGTGTTGAGTATATCTTCAGGTGGAGGTGTCCCCATGAACCCCGTGGAGCGCGTTCTGTATCGGGAGCTGGCAGAGCTGCTCGACCGGCTGGCGGCGTCGGTGCCGGAGGGCAGTCTCGAGCAAATCCGTGCCTCGAGTTCGACGCTCAAGGCGCGACTCGACGAAGCGGAGCTGAGCGTCGCCGCGGTGCGCGCGGGGCTGCTCGAGGGATATGGTCGGTGGCGCCGGGCGCTCGAGGACGTCGAGAACCTGTGGGCGCTGGCGGCGTGGCGCTCAACCGCGGCCGAAGAGCCGGCGGAGAAGGCTGCGGCGCTGGCCGCCTGAGGCCGGCTCCGCGCCGAGATAAGAGGCGCGGCTCGCCTCGAACCGCTGCCAGTAGTCCGGCAGCGTCTTCGCCAGCGCCACCTGGACGGCGAGGAGGCGCCGGGTCGGGTCGCCGGTGGCGTGCGCGGCGGCGTCGACCTTCTCGCGTTGCTCAGGCGTGAGGCCGATGGCGATCGCCTCACGGAGTCGCTCGAGGAACGCGCGCACGCTCCGCGTGAACTCCTCGCGATCACGCGCGCTGTCGGCCGCGGGAGCGGGCAGCCCGCGGGCCCGCCGCCCCGCGACCAGCGCGTCGAGGCACGCGAAGTCCACCGCCTCTTCGATTCGCTCGCGCAGCTCGGCCTCGATGCGCGCGCTGAGGTCACGCGGCTCGCCGGCGTCGCGGCGGGGTGAGGCGTTGAACGACGCGTGGGCCATCAGCCGAGCAGCCGGCGCAGGCCGGTCGCCAGCGGCAGCGGCTCCAGCCCGAACGCGGCGGGGAGCGACGCCGGGTCGCAGACGTTGTCCTCGTCGAGCATGAGGAGCTGATCGGGCGTGAGCGGGAAGTAGGGCAGCGCCTGGAGCGTGCGCGTCGCCACCCGCGCCACGGCGCCGGGCACGTGGAGCTTCAGGATCCGGCGGCGTCCGAGCGCCGTGCCGATCAGGTCGACGAGCTCCCCCAGGGTCACGACGTCGGGGCCGCCGACCTCGTAGGTCTGCTTCACCGCCGCGGGCAGGCCGAGCGCGCGCGCCACGGCCTGGGCGACCTGCTCGACGGGCACGGGCTGGAGGCGGCCGCTGCCGACGAGCGGCACGACCGGCAGGCGGCGCACCAGCCGGACCAGGGGCGAGACGAGGCCGTCGCCGCGCCCGTAGATCACCGAGGGACGGAAGATCGTCCAGGGCAGGGCGCACGCGCGCACGGCCTCCTCGGCCGCCCACTTGGTCTGGTGGTAGCGCGAGCGGGCGCCCTCGCGCGCGCCGAGCGCGCTCATGTGGACGTAGCGGCGAACGCCGGCGGCGGCTGCGGCGGCGACGACGTTGACCGTCCCCTGCACGTGGACCCGGTAGAACGTCGTGTTGGTGGCGATGTGCTCGCGGATGATCCCGACGAGGTGGATGACCGCGCCGCAGCCGGCCATCCCTTCGTCGAGCAACTGCGGCGCCAGCACGTCGCCCTCGACGCGCTCGATCGCCCCGACGCCCCGGAGGTCGGGCTCCGAGCCCCGACGCACGAGGCACCGCACGACGTAGCCCTCGCCGCGCAGCGCCTGGACGACCGCGCGGCCGACGAACCCGGTCGCGCCGGTGACGAACACCCGATGCACCGGACGCATCTCGATCCAACTATACCAGTGCTAAGATCGTGACGTGAGCCCTCAGCGCCTCGCGCACGTCGCGCTCGTGCTCCTCTCGCTCTCCCCGGCGGTCGCCGCCGCCCAGTCGGACTTCGCCGCTGTCGACGAGGCCGCGAACGACGCGGTGACGTCCGGGGAGATGCCGGGGGTGGTCGTCCTCGTCGGGTTGGGCGACGAGATCCTCCTGCACCGCGCGTACGGCTCGCGGCGGCTCGTCCCCGAGCCCGCGCCGATGACGCTCGACACGATCTTCGACATCGCCTCGCTCACGAAGCCCCTCGGCACCACGCTCGCCGTCATGTCGCTCGTCGAGCGTGGCGCGATCCAGCTCGACGCGCCGCTCGGGCGCTACCTGCGCGAGTTCCGGGACACGCGCTTCCAGGGCGTCACGATTCGGAGAATCCTGACGCACAGCGCTGGGCTCCTGGCGATCCCGCCCGCGAGCGCGGTCGCGGCGGGATTTCCGGCAGCCGCCCGGGCGCTCGCGAAGATCCCGCTCGACTATCCTCCGGGCACCGGCTTCCAGTACAGCGACGCCGGCTTCATCCTGCTCGGCGAGGTCGTCCGGCGCGTGAGCGGCGACCCCCTCGACCGCTATCTCGACCGGGTGTTCTTCCGCCCGCTCGGCCTGCGCGACACGTCGTTCCACCCTCGCGACGCCGTGCGGAGCCGGGTGGCGCCGACGGAATACTTCAATGGCCACATGCTCCAGGGCGAGCCGCACGATGCGCGCGCGCGCGCGCTCGGGGGCGTCGCCGGCCACGCGGGCCTCTTCTCGACGGCCGCCGACCTGGCGCGGCTCTGCCGGATGCTCGTGAACGAGGGGACGCTCGACGGCCACCGGTACCTCAAGCCCGAGACCGTCGCGCTCATGTGGGAGGCCGACCCGGACGGCCGGACGATGCGCACGCTCGGGTGGGACCTCTCGTCGCCGTTCTCGCGTATGCTGGCGCCGTTCTTTCCCATGGGCTCGGTCGGGCACACGGGGTTCACCGGCACGGCGGTCTGGATCGATCCGGCGAGCCACGCCTACTTGATCGTGCTCACCAACCGCGTCCACCCGAACGGCGGCGGCGCCGCGGGCATCCGCGACCTGCGCGTCCGGATCGCCGCGACGGTGGGCACGGCGCTCTTCGCCGCCACGCCGCCGTCGGCGTCCTCGCCGGGCGCCGAGGCGCCGGCCGCCGACCTGCCGGCGGAAGCGCGGCCGCTCCTGGCGTCGCCGGGCACGCCCGGCCGCGTGCGCACCGGGCTCGACGTCGTCGCCGCGCAGAACTTCGCGATGTTCGCGGGCCACTCGGTCGGTCTCGTCACCAACCAGACGGGGGTGGACGCGCAGGGGCGCCGCGCGATCGATCTCTTCGCCGACGCGCCGGGGGTGCGTTTGCAGGCGATCTTCTCGCCCGAGCACGGGCTCGGCGGCGACGCGACGACCGACGTCCCGCACGGGCGCGACCCGGCGACGGGGCGGCCGATCTGGAGCCTCTACGGCCCGGCGCGCCGGCCGTCGCGCGAGATGCTGAAGGACGTGAGCCTGCTCGTGTTCGACATCCAGGACGTGGGCGTGCGCTACTACACCTACCTCACGACGCTCGTCTACGTGATGGAGGAGGCGGCGCGGGCGGGGATACCCGTCGTCGTGCTCGACCGTCCGAATCCGATCACGGGCAGCATCGTCGAGGGACCGGTGATGGATCCCGACCTCCAGTCGTTCACGGGCCCCCACACGATCCCCGTCCGTGATGGGCTGACGATCGGCGAGTTCGGGCGCCTGGTGGCCGCCGAGCGGAAGATTCCCGTGTCGCTCTCGGTGATCCCGCTGGCCGGCTGGGATCGGCGGCTCTGGTACGACGAGACCGGGCTCCCGTGGGTGAACCCGTCGCCGAACATCCGGTCGGTCACCGAGGCGCTGCTCTATTCGGGGGTCGGGCTCCTGGAGGCGACGAACCTCTCGGTCGGACGCGGAACGGACACGCCGTTCGAGGTCGTGGGCGCACCGTGGATCGAGCCCCAGGGGCTCGTGGACGCGCTCAACCGCCTCGGGCTCCGCGGCCTCAGGTTCGAACCCGTCTGGTTCACGCCGATGGCCGACCAGTACGCCCAGATCCAGTGCGGCGGCGTGCGGCTCGTCGTGACCGACCGCGACACGCTCCGGCCGGTCACGGTGGCGCTCGCGCTCGCGCGGGAGCTACGGGTGCGTCACCGGGACCAGTTCAGACCCGAGAGCATCCAGAACCTCCTCGTGAATCGGTCGACGATGTGGGCCTTCCTCAGCGGCGAGAGTTTCGATCGGCTCGTTGCCTGGGCCGACACCGACCGCAACAGCTTCCTGAACCGGCGCGCGTCGTATCTCATGTATCGCTAGGTCATTGTCGTCGGGGGGAGCGACGACGCTCCTCCCCGACCCCCCCCACCGATCACCCGCGGCAGCCGCGCCACTAGGTTCGGTTGCGCGGGCGAAGCCCGCGCGCGAAGGGCGTCCGAACGTGTCCAGGACCGGCTCAGTGTTCGACGAGGTGGAGGTTCTGGAGGTCGCTCCGCACGCGGCCCCTGAGCGTGGCCGGGACCGTCACCGCGGCCGGGTCGCCGTCGCTCACGAACCGCTCACCGGGGTGCCGCTCGAAGTAGCCGAGCCAGTGCCGGAGCTCCGACTCGAGCGCCTGGATGCGTGGCAGCCGCAGCGGATCGAACGCGCGGGCGAAGGGCGACGGCGCCGGCCCACCCGAGACCTGGAGGATCGCGTCGTGGCTGTACATAACCCCCTTCGACGAGCCGGAGCGCGCCCAGCTCACGTCCTTCGGGTACACGCCGTGGGGCAGCGCGAGCGCCCGGGGCTTGTAGGCGGGGACGTGACGCTGGATCCACTGCTGCGCGCCGGCGATCTGGGCGCGGACGGTCGCCTCGTCGTACTTGCCGAGGTTCGCGTGCCAGAGCGTGTGGTTCCCGATCTCGTAGCCGTGGCTCGCGAGGAACTGGAGCTTCTTGCCCGCGTACGCGGGCTGGTTGAACAGCCGGTTCGGCGGGTCCGCGGCGGGCAGCACGAAGAAGACGGCCGCGTGCCCGAAGTCCGGGTGCTCGCGCGCGAAGGCCTCGAGGATGCCGACGGCGGATTTCGGGTCGATCTCGACCGCGGTGTTCTCCTCGACGTAGCGGAACTGGCCCGGCGACGAGTCGTCGAACGTGAGGATCACCGGCGTCGTGCCGGCGGGCAGCGCGATGCGCCCGTCGAGCAGGTCGCCGAGGGCGATGAGGCGATACCCGCGCGCGTAGAGCGTCTCGAGGTCGCGCCGGAAGTTCTCGGGCGTGCGTGTCCAGCGCTCCTCGGGGTAGTCGATCTTGTGGTACTCGAGGATCATCACGCGGCCGAGCTCGTTGGGCGCCAGCGACTCGGCGCCGGCGAACGACGCGAGCAGGAGGGCGGCGGTCAGGATGAGCGCGCCGACGAGGAGGAGCCTCATTTGGCGGCGAGCGCCTCTTTCGGTTGGAGCGCGGCGCCGGTGTAATCGTTGCGCGGATTCCACAGCATCCAGCCGGCCGCGCCACCGTCGTCCGCGCCCCGGATCTGCTCGAGGACCTCCCTCACGCCGAACGTGCGGCGATCGAACGCGTAGTCGCGGAAGTCCTGCAGCCACGGCCGCACCTGCACCTGGGTGTGGGTCGCGCGCTTCAGGATGAGCCGCACGCTCTCGAACACGACCTCGTAGGGGTGCTCGACGGGGTTCTTGTAGCCCGGGATCCCGCGGTGGTAGCCCGACGGGTAGACCATCGGCGAGATGTAGTCGAGGTGGGGCGTCAGCTCCTCGACGCGCTGGCCGATGTCCGTGTCGTTCTCGTTGAACGCCGTGTAGCCGAAGACGTCCGCGGCGACGAAGGCGCCCATCACGCCGAGCTCGTGGCGCGCGCGCTCGAGGAACGCGACGATGGCGGGCAGTCGCGTCGCCTTGGTGTTCGGCTTCGAATACTGCGCCGCGCCGAGGCGCCCGTCGGTCGGGAAGCGCACGTAGTCGAACTGGACCTCGTCGAACCCCCGCCGCACCGCCTCGCGGGCGATCGCGATGTTGTAGTCCCAGACCTCCTCGCGGAAGGGATCGACCCACGCGAGCCGCTCGTTGTCGGTCCACGGCTGGCCCGTTCGCGTGTCGATGACCGCGAGGTCGGGTCGGTGCCGGGCGAGGATGTTGTCCTTGAAGGCGACGATGCGCGCGATCGTGTAGATGCCGCGCGACTTCAGGGTGCTCATGAGCGCGTCGAAGTCGCGGAGGGTCGCGGGCCCCCGCGCGCCCGCGGCCACGGCCTCGATGACGTCGGTGGGGTAGAGGATCCACCCGCGGTCGCCCTTGACGTCGATGACGACCGCGTTCAGCTCGGTGCGCGCGGTGAGGTCGAGGACCCGTGTGCGGATCGCCCGGTCGCCCACGCCGAAATACGTCAGGTACGCCGCCTTGACGACGTGCGGCCGGAGGACGACCTCGACGGGGCGCCGCTGAGGCTCGACCATCACTTTCTCGAAGCCGGGCATCTTGACGATGAGCGGCGTGCGCGACGGGGCGCCCTCGAACTCGAAGGTGCCGTCCGACCCCGTCCGGTACTCCCTGCTGTCGAGCACGATGGACGCGCCCTCGAGCGGCTGACGGTCACCGTCAAGAATCTTACCGGTGACCATCTTTGGCCAGCTCTGGCGCGCCCGCATCGGCTCGGCGGGCCGCGACCGGTCGATGAGCAGACCCGTTCGGGGCTCGGGCAAGGGCCGCGCCAGAGGCGTCGCGACCAGGTCGGAGGGCGCCAGGATGAGGTAGCCGGCGACGATCGCGATGGCCAGGAGCAGCAGCGCGTAGCCACCGTCGATGAGGTGTCGTCGTCCCGCGAGCGAAGTCGGCTCGTCGAGCATGGTCTTTCTTCGACACTAGCGCCCCCGTCAATACGCGCCAAGAAATACTTTTGTGGATAAACTTCTGCTGTGCCGCCACGTTTCGGGTGTGAGACCGCGCGGACGCGGGCGCTCCGGGTCGACGGCCTTGGGTTGCACCTGCTCGAGTGGGGGGCCCCCGGTCGCCCCGCGCTCTGCTTCCTGCACGGCGGCGCGGCGCACGCCCACTGGTTCGATCTGGTCGCGCCCGCGTTCGCCGAGCGATTCCATGTGGTCTCGCTCGATCAGCGCGGCCACGGTGAGAGCCAGTGGGCCGAGCCGCCCGCGTACGCCACCGAGGACTTCGCGGGCGACCTCGTCGGGGTGATGGACGCCCTCGGCTGGGAGCGCATGACGGTCGTCGGCCACTCGATGGGCGGTCACAACGCGATGGCGTTCGCCGCCTGGCACCCGGACCGCGTGAGCCGGCTCGTGATCGTCGACTCCCGGCCCACGATCCCGTCAGAGCGGCTCGACCGCATGCACGCACGCGGCCGCCGCGCGCCGCGCCTGCATCCCGACCCCGACTCGGCGGCCCGTGCCTTCCGTCTCCTCCCGCGTGAGACGGTCGCCGCCCCGGAGCTCCTCACGCATCTGGCGCGCGCGGGATTCGTCGCGCGCGGCGGCGGGTGGGTCTACCGCTTCGATCCGGCGTGCAACGGCTCGCGGCGCCCAGTCGACGCCTGGCCCCTGCTCGGGCGGATCGTGGCGCCCACGCTGATCGTGCGCGGGGAGCTGAGCCCGGTCCTCCCGCGCGACCTGGCCGAGCGGATGCAGGCCGCGATTCCGACGGCGACACTCGTTGAGATCCCCGGGGCCTACCACCACCTGGTCCTCGACGATCCCGCGGCGTTCGTTCAGGCGCTCGACGCCTTCCTCTTCGCAACGGCCTGACAACGCGTCCTCGCGCGCGATCGTCGCGGATGCGATGCGCGACCCCGCTCGAGCGCCCGCCGAGCGTCGTCGGCGGGTCGGCACTCCCCTCCGAGACCCGTGTCTCAGGGGACTGACTCGGACTGGGCGCTCTTGAAAATACGCTTGCGGAGAAGAGCTAGCGTGGTCGAGGAGGGGAGTGCCGACCCGCGGACGCCTCCTCGGGCACGCGCTCGACGCGGACGGCGCAGACTTTGTACTCGGGGATCTTCGACGATGGGTCGAACGCGGAGTTCGTCAGGAAGTTCGCCGCCGACTCCTCGAGCTTCACGAACGGGACGAACACGGCGCCCGGACGGACGGCCTCGGTGACGCACGCGTGGCCGGTCAGCTCTCCGCGCCGCGATGCCACACGGATCCGCGAGCCCGGGTTCACGCCGAGCCGCCGCGCGTCGCTCGGATGGATGGCGACTTCGAGGTGCGGCGCGAGCTCGAGCAGGCCCTGGACCCGTCGGGTGAGGGTCCCGCCGTGCCAGTGGTAGAGGAGGCGGCCGGTGTTGAGGACGAACGGGAAATCGCGGTCGGGAAGCTCCGCGGCCTCGGCGGTCTGCCGCGCCGGGACGAACCGGGCGCGCCCCGTCGGAAAGGACTCCGCGTAGAGGTACCGCGTGCCGGGGTGATCCGCGGTCGGGCACGGCCACTGGATGCCCCCCTCGCGGTCGAGACGCGCGTGCGAGAGGCCGGCGAGAAGCGGGGTGAGCCGGGCCATCTCGTCGAAGATCTCGGCGGGCCCCGGGTAGTCGAACTGGCCGCCGACGTCGATCCCCAGCCGTCGGGCGACGCGCTTGGCGAGCTCGCACGCGATCCACCAGTCCGGACGCGCCTCGCCCGGCGGCGGCAGGGCCTGGCGCACGCGCTGAACGCGCCGCTCCGAGTTGGTGAACGTGCCCTCCTTCTCGGCGAACGCGGCGGCCGGCAGGAAGACGTGGGCGCGCTCGGCCGTCTCGTGCATGAAGAGGTCCTGCACGACGAGGACGTCGAGCTGGTCGATCGCCTTCTCGGCGTGGTGGAGGTCCGGCTCCGAGAGTAGCGGGTTCTCGCCGACGACGTACAGGGCGCGCGTGGCGCCGTCGAGGCACCCCTCGATCATCTCGGTCACGACACGCCCCGGGCGCCCGGGCGGCCTCACTCCCCAGCGCGCCTCGAACTTCGCGAGCGTCTCGGGATCGTACTTCTGGTACCCGGGGAGGTTCGTCGGGATGCATCCGGCGTCGCCGCACCCCTGGACGTTGTTCTGGCCGCGCAGCGGGGAGATGCCGCTGCCGGGGAAGCCCATCTGGCCGGCGACGAGCGCCAGGTTCAGCACCGCGTGGGCGTTGTGGATGCCGTTCGTGTGCTGGGTGATGCCCATGCCCCAGATCAGGCAGGAGCCCGCGAACGGCGGGCGCGCGTACCAGCGCGCGGCCCGCGTGATGTCGCTCGCGCGCACGCCCGTCACCCGCTCGGCGTGCGCGAGCGTGAAGGGCTCGAGCGTGGCTCGCCACGCCTCGAACCCCTCCGTCCGGTTCCCCACGAAGTCGAGGTTGGCGAGGCCCTCGTCGAGGATCACGCGCGCCATCGCGTTGAAGAGCGCCACGTCCGTGCCGGGCCGCTGCTGAAGCCAGAGGTCCGCCTGGTCACAGAGGTCCACGCGCTTGGGATTGACGACGACGAGTCGCGCGCCGCGGGCGACGGCGCGGCGGAAGCGGATCGCGATGACCGGGTGGTTCGCCGAGGCGTCGGCGCCGACGACCATGAGGCAGCCCGCGTCCTCGTAGTCCTGATAGGAGTTCGACGTGGCGCCCGAGCCCATCGAAACGAGCATGGCCTCGACGGACGGCGAGTGGCAGAGCCGGGTGCAGTGATCCACGTCGTTCGTCTGCATGACGACGCGGCAGAACTTCTGGATCACGTAGCCGTCCTCGTTGGTGGCCTTGGCGCTCGCGAGGGCGCCGAACCTGCCGCGATGGCGCACCAACCCCTCGGCGGCGGCGTCGAGCGCCTCCTCCCAGCTCACCCGGACCCAGCGGCCGTCGCGTCGGACCATCGGGTGGGTGACCCGGTCACGCGCGTGGACGAAGCCCGTCCCGAACCGGCCCTTCACGCAAAGGGTGCCGAGACTCGACTGGTTCGACGGGACGTCGTCCGTCATGAGCGCGAGCCGGTCGTCTGTTTGGAGATGGGGGCTCCGCCCCTCGCTCGACTCGCCCGCGATGACATTGACCACGAGGCCGCAGCCGACGCCGCAGTAGGGGCAGGTCGTCTCCACGCGGCGGGCGATCCGCGCCGGCGCGTCCTTCGGGGAGAGCGCCCCCGTCGGACACGTCGCCACGCACTGGCCGCACGAGGTGCACACCGAGGCGGCCAGCGCGCCGTCGCCGAAGACGCCGACCTTGGTCGCGTGACCGCGGCCGAGGAGGGCGATCGCGCCGATCTGCTGGACCTCGTCGCACGCGACCGTGCAGCGCCCGCAGAGGATGCACGCCTCGCGGTCGAGCACGAAGAACGACTTGGACGCGTCGACGTCGAAGCGGTGGAGGGGCGCGAAGCCCGGCTCGCGCAGGGCGTGGCGGGCCGCCGCGGCGCCGACCTGGCCAAAGTCCGCGCGCTCGGCCGACGGGGTCAGCATCGCGAGCGTGAGGTCGAGGACGCCGCGGCGCACGCGCACGGCGTCGGGGTGCTCGGTCGAGACGACCATGCCATCGCGCGCCGGCAGGTGGCACGCGGCGGGGAGCCCGCGCTGGCCCTCGACGCGAACGAGGCACGTCCGGCAGGCGCCGAGCGGCGCCCGATCCGGGTCCTTGCAGAGCTGGGGGAGCGGGATCGTGAGCAGGTTCACGCCGTCGAGGACCGTCGCGCCCTCGGGGAGCTCGACCGCGCGTCCGTCGATCGTGAGCCTCATCGGGGTCTCATGATAGCCCGAACTCGCCCGGGAACTCGGCGAGGGCCGAGAGGACGGCGAGTGGCGCCGCCTGGCCGAGCCCGCACAGCGAGGCGACCTGGATCACCTCGGCGAGCGAGCTCACGCGCTCGCGCTCGACGGGCCCGTCGAGCACCCTCAAGAGCCGCGCGGTCCCCTCCCGGCACGGCGTGCACTTCCCGCACGACTCGCGCATGTTGAAGGCGAGCAGCGTGCGCACCGCGTCGGCGACCGACGCGCCCTCGTCGAGGGCGACGACGCCGCCCGTCCCCGGGCTCACCGGGCCGCGCGGCACGAGCGGCTCGTCGAACTGCCGCGCGGGGACGACGCTCCCGGACGGCCCCCCCAGGACGGCGGCGCGGAGCGGCCGGCCCGTCGAGGAGCCGCCGCCGAGCTCCGCCGTGAGCGTCCTGAGCGTCGTGCCGAGCTCCACCTCGACGAGCCCGGGGCACCGGACGTGACCCGAGAGTCCGAAGAGCTTGGTCCCGCCGCCGCGGCCGAGGCTCGCGAACCAGGCGCCGCCCTCGGCGACGATGGAGGGCACGGCGCAGAGCGTCTCGACATTGTTGATGACGGTCGGCTTGCCCCAGAGCCCGGACTCGACGGGGAAGGGCGGGCGCGTGCGGGGCATCGCGCGATAGCCCTCGATGGACTCGAGGAGCGCGGTCTCCTCGCCGAGGACGAAGCCGCCGGCGCCGCGGCGTAGCTCGACGTCGAGCGAGAGGTCGGAGCCGAGGATGCGCTCGCCGAGGAGTCCCCACTCGCGCGCCTGCCCGACGGCCACGCGGAGCCTCTCGGCCGACAGCTCGGCCTCGCCGTGAACATACAGGATGGCGCGCGAGGCGCCGGAGGCGTACGCGGCGAGCAGCACGGCCTCGAGGAGCCGGTGCGGGTCGCCCTCCATCAGATGGCGGTCCTTGAAGATGCCGGGCTCGCCCTCTTCGCCGTTGACGACGAGGTACTTCGGCGCGCCCGTCGCCGCACGGCACGCCGCCCACTTCACCGCCGTCGGAAAATACGCGCCGCCGCGCCCGGCGAGACCCGCCGCGCGTACCTCCTCGATGACCGTCTCGGGCCGCGCGCCCTCGAGTGCCAGCACCAGCGTCGCGTACGCCCCGTGGCGGATGGCGTCGGCGATGTCCCCGGGGTCGGCGAGGCCGCAGCGCTCGAGGAGCATCCGCCGCTGGCGCGACAGCCACTCGCCGGCGACGTCGGGCGCCGCGGCGGGATTCGCCGCGAGGGCGTTCAGGAGGCGCGGGACCTCGGCCGCGGTGACCGGACCGGTCGTGAGCCGTGGGCGGCCGTCGCGCAAGACCTCGACGACCGGCTGGGCCCAGCACATGCCGTTGCAGCCCGCGGCGACGACGGTGAACGGGAGGCCGCGGCGCGGGACCTCGACGCGCAGCGCCTCGAACGTGTCGCGCGCGCCGACGGCGAGCCCGCACGTTCCCATGCCGACGGCGAGGCGCGCGCCCGTGCGCCGTCGCTCGGCCGCCCGCAGGAGGGTGGCGAAGCGCGCCGCGGGCGCGCCGGCCGTCGGCCCCGGCGGGGGCGCGACATGCCGCGGCGCGGCCGCCACGTGCGGCGCCGGGTGGGCGGCGAGGAGGGCGTCGATCGCGTCCGGCGTCACGCGGCCCCGGTACGCGTGATCGATCTCGACGACGGGCGCGACGGCGCAGGCGAACCCGCAGTCGAGCTCCTCGAGCGTCGCCGCGCCGTCGGCGGTGGTCTGGCCCGCGCGGACGCCGAGCCGCCGCTCGCACGCCGCGAGGAGCTCGCGACCGCCCCGCACGCGACAGCTCACGCCCGTGCAGACACGGATCAGGCGTCGGCCGGGCCGGGCGAGCCGGAGCTCCGGGTAGTGCGAGGCGACGCCCCACACTTCGCTCTTGGGGACGCGCAGGTGCGCCGCGACCGCCTCGAGCGCGTCGGGGGAGAGGTACCGTTCGGCGCGCTGGACCGCCTGGAGCGCGGGCAGGAGCCACGTCCGCTCGCGGGGAAACGTCGCCAGAAGGGTGTCGAGCGCCATTGCGGCGATCGTACCACGCGCGCGCAGCGGGCTTGAGCGCGGCGCACGCGCCAGGGGACGGCGGGCGCTCAGGGACGGTGAAGCTTCGCGGTCTCTTGGACGACCAGACCAGCGACGGCTCGGACCATACGGGAGATGTCCCGCGCGACCCAGAACATGAAGCCGAAGCCGACGATGACAATACCCGACGTGATGGCGAGCACGATGAGCAAGACGGAGTGGGTCACTTCCGGAAGCATGGTCCGAGTGTCCTCGTCCAGGATCTCGCTGTCAATGGGCCGAGCTCGATACGCCTACGCGCTGGCCACGTGCAGCGCGATCGTGCCGAGGCCGAGGCGACGATACTGCACCTCGCGCAGACCCACGCCCTCCATGAGCCGCGCCAGCTCGGCGGGGGTGACGAAGCGCTCGACCGACTGGGGCAGGTAGGTGTAGGCGGCGCGGTCGCCGGCGACCAGCGCGCCGATCAGCGGCACCAGGCGATTGAAGTAGAGCCCGAACACGACGTCCCAGCCCGGCACTCCCGGCCGCGTGATCTCGAGCGCGGTCACCACCCCGCCCGGCATCGTCACCCGGCGCATCTCGGCCAGGCCGGCCGGCAGGTCGGCGAGGTTCCGCAGCAGGAACGCCGAGGCCACGCAGGCGAACGTCTTGTCGGCGAACGGCAGCGCGAGCGCGTCGGCGGCCAGGAGCGGTACGCGCGTCGCGTGGCGCGCGCCGAGCTTCCGCCGCGCCTCGCCGAGCATGCCCTCCGAGAAGTCGGCGCCGACGACGAGCCGGGTCGGGTCCTGGGCGTGGAGGGCGAGGGCGAGGTCGGCGGTGCCCGTGGCAAGGTCGAGCGCCGGCCCGGCCGGCGCCGCGGCGGCCGCGCGCGCGACGACGGCGCGCCAGGCGTAGTGGCGACCGCCGGTCATGAGCGAGTTCATCAGGTCGTAGCGCCGCGCGATGCGCGTGAACATCGCGCGCACCAAGTCTGATTGCGTCATGCGCGACCGGCGGGCTGCCGTCATCGCCAGAGGCCGCCGACGACGGAGGCGAGGACGATCAGCGCGATGTAGCCGTTGACGTTGAAGAAGGCGACGTCGAGACGCGAGAGGTCCCGCGGGCTCACCAGCGAGTGCTCGTAGGCCAGGAGCGCCACGACCGCGGCCCAGCCGCCCCAGTAGAGGAGCCCGAGCCCGGTCGACCATCCGAGGACTGCGAGCGCCACGGCGGTGAGCGCGTGGTTCAGGCGCGCCACGGTGAGCGCGGCGGCGACGCCGAAGCGGGCGGGGACGGAGTGGAGCCCTTGCGCGCGGTCCACCGCGACGTCCTGGCAGGCGTAGATCAGATCGAAGCCCGCGATCCACACCGTCAGCGCGAACCAGAGGATGAAGGCCGGTGCGTCGAACGCCGCGCGCACGGCGATCCAGCCGCCGGCCGCCGCCATCCCGTCGGTGAACCCGAGGATCCAGTGGGACGTCCACGTGAAGCGCTTGGTGTACGAGTAGCCGACCAGGAAGACGAGCGCGAGCGGCGCCAGGGCGAGGCACAGCGGGTTCAGCATCGCCGCCGCGACGAGCATGAGCGCGGCGCCCGCCGCCGCGAGAAGCCTGAGCTCGCCGACGCGGAGCGTGCCCGTGGGCAGGTGCCGCTCTGCGGTGCGCGGATTGCGCGCGTCGATTACGCGGTCGACGACGCGGTTGGTCGCCATCGCACAGGTGCGCGCCCCGACCATCGCCGCCGTCGCCCAGCCGACCGTCCACCCGCCGGGCCAGCCGTCCGCGGCGAGGACCATCGCGATGTAGGCGAAGGGGAGGGCGAAGACCGTGTGCTCGAACTTGATCGCGTCGAGCACGCGCCCCACCCGGTTCAGAGGCCGTAGTCCTTCCAGCGCCGGGTGACGAGCTCGCGGATCTCGTCCGACATGACGATCTCCTCGGGCCAGGCCTGCGCGACGTCGTCGAGCGCGCCCTTCTCGGTCGCGTCGATCCCGAGCTTGCCGCCGAACCGGTGGCGGAGCGCGGCGTGGTCGAGGTCGTCCATCGGCCCCTCGAGGAGCAGGAGGTCGCGCTTCGGATCGATGTTGCCGGTGGCGCGCCACGCGACCTCCGAGAGATCGTGGACGTTCACGTGCTCGCTGACGACGACGATGGTCTTCGCCAGCATCATGAGCCCCATACCCCAGAGCGCCGTCATGACCTTGCGCGCGTGGCCCGGGTAGCGCTTCTTGATCGAGACGATCACGAGGTTGTGGAAGACGCCCTCGGCCGGCATGTTGATATCGACGACCTCGGGCAGCAGCAGCCGGACGATGGGCACGAACAGGCGCTCGGTGGCCTTGCCGAGCCAATAGTCTTCTTCCGGCGGGCGGCCGACGATCGTCGTCGGATAGATCGGTCGCGCGCGGCGCGTGATCGCCGTCAGGTGGAAGACGGGGTACTCGCGGGCGAGCGAGTAGTAGCCCGTGTGGTCGCCGAAGGGGCCCTCGAGGCGGCGCTCGCGGGGGTCCACGTAGCCCTCGAGCACGATCTCGGCTTGCGCCGGCGCCTCGAGGTCGATCGTCCGGCACGCCACCATCTCGACGCCCCTCCCGCGGAGCCAGCCCGCGAAGACGACCTCGTCCACGCTCGGCGGCAGCGGCGCGGAGGCCGCGTAGATCAGCGCGGGATCGCCGCCGAGGGCGATCGCGACGGGCATCACTTTAGCGGGGTCCCCGGGGCCGGCGCCGACCGTGGGTGGCGTGCTGGAGGTGCGGTGTGGCTCCGTCCCTCTAAATTCATTTGTGAGGCGCTCGTGCTCGGCGCCGCCCTTGTGGGTCTGCCAGTGCATGCCGAGGGTCCGATCGTCGAAGACCTGGAGCCGGTACATCCCGACGTTGCGCGTGCCGGTGCGCGGGTCCCGGGTGAACACGCACGGCAGCGTGATGTAGCGGCCGCCGTCCTTGGGCCAGCAGCGCAGCACCGGCAGGCTCGCGAGCGACGGGCGCTCGGTCTCGACCACCTCCTGGCACGGCGCGTCGGTCACCCGCCGGGGCCCCGCCTTCACGAGGTCGAAGAGCGTGCCGAGCTTCCGGAGCCGCTCGGCGAACGTGCCGGGCAGCTTCACGTCGAGGAGCTTGGCGACGCGCTCGCCGAGCTCGTCCAGGGTCCCGACGCCGAGCGCCAGCGCCAGCCGGTCGGCCGCGCCGAAGGCGTTGACGAGCACCGGCATGTCGGAGCCCTCGACGCGCTCGAAGAGGAGCGCCACGTTCCGCTCGCTCGGCCCCTTCGAGACGCGATCGGTGATCTCCGTGATCTCGAGGTCGCGCGAGACGGGGACGGACACCCGGCGGAGGCGCCCGGCCTGCTCGAGGCGGGCGACGAGCTCCCGGAGGTCGCGGAGCGCGCTCACTCGCGGTAGAACACGGCGACGAGCCAGCCCGCCACGATCGGGAAGGCGAGGCTCGGGATGACGCGTACGACGACGAAGTGCCAACCCATCAGCGGCGCCTCCCAGGCGATGATCCGCTGGACGCCGAAGAGGGACCACGACGTCATATAGGCCACGAGCGACGGGAGGGCGGCGCCCGAGTTGGCGAGCGCGACCATGAACGGCACGCTGACCATCGGGCCGCCGGGCGTGAGCACGCCCGCGAGCGTCGCGATGAGGATCGCGCGCAGCCCGCCCTCGCGGCCGAAGTGGCGCGAGACCACCTGTTCGGGGATGAGCACCTGCATGAGGCCGGCGAGCATCAGCGCGGGCACGAGGCGCGGCAAGATGAACTTGAGCATCGAGAAGCCGTTCTTGGCCCCGAGGAGCGGCAGCCCCGGGTCCTTCACGTACGCGACCCCCGCGAGCGCCAGCGCCAGCACGACGAGGACGATCGTGGAGAGGTCGACGAGTGGGCGCATCGCGGCTCCTTTCGCGCGTTCGGCCGCCACTCATTATGGCACACGGGCGTTATATACTCGCGACGATGGGGCCGCGCCCCCGCAAATCCCGCGTGGACGAGTTCAGCCTGAGCGTCATCGAGGGCGTCGAGGACGCCCTGCTCGTCACCGACGCGCGGCTCGGCGTCATCGCGTGGAACGGGGCGATGGAGCGCCTCACGGGCGTCGCGCGCGCCGACGCCCTCGGCCGGAGCGCCGAGGCGGTCCTGCCGTTCTTCCGCGAGACGGCACTCACGACCCACCTGCGGCGCGCGCTCGCTGGCCACGTCGTTTCCACCGACGAATTTTCGTACGCGCTCCCGAGCCTCGGCCGCAAGGGCTGGATGCGGGCGCGCTGCGTTCCCTGGCGGGACGCGGCCGGGGCCGTCGTCGGCGTCGTCGGCTTCCTGGTGGACGTCACCGACCGACGGCGCAGCGCGCTGTTCGTCCGGGCGATCGAGGCGATCGGCCAGTCGCTCACGTCCTCGCTCGACCTCGACCAGGTGCTCGACACGATCGTCGGGAAGGCGCTCGAGGTCATGGGCGCCGAGGCCGCGCTGGTGGTCTCCTGGGACGGCATGGCGCCCGAGTTCCGCGTGATGCGCGCGACGGGCCGGCTTTCCCGCGAGTACGCGAAGCGCGGCGTGATTCCCGTCGGGAGCGGCCCGATGAGCCGCGCGATCCTCGAGGCGCGTCCCGTGACGACACGCAACATCCTCACCGACTCGGACGTGCGGATCTCGCCCGAACGCCGGGCCCAGGTCGAGCGCGAGGGCTACAAGGCCGCGGCCGCCGCGCCGCTCGCCTCCAAGGGCCGCGTCCACGGCGCGCTCGCCGTCCACTACTGGACCGAGCGGATCTTCGACGACGACGAGGTCGCCGCGCTCAAGCTTCTCGCCGAGTCGGCGTCGCTCGCCATCGACAACGCGCGCCTCTACGCCGAGGCCCTCCAGCGCGCCGCGCACCTGCGGGACCTCGTGGACGTGAGCCAGGCGATCACCGCGCTCGAGACGACCGACGCCATGCAGCGCATCGCCGACGCCGCCGCGGGCCTGGCGCCCGGCGCGCTCGCGGCGGTGCACGTCCTCGACGCCGACCGGCGGGTGCTGCGCTACGCCGCGAACTCCGGTCCCGGCTGGGAGGGGCTGCCGGAGGAGTTCCCGGCGACCGCGGGGCTGCCGGGCCTCGTGGTCGAGACGCGGCGGCCCGTGCTCGTCATCGACCCGGTGAGCGACCAGCACACCCTCGCGCCCGAGTGGTGGCGCCAACGGCCGGACGCCACGTACTACGGCGTGCCGGTCGCGACCGGCGAGGCGTTCGCCGGCGTGCTCGGCTACGTCTCGCCCCACGGCCCGCCGTCGCTCGAGGTGCAGGAGGTGCTGCGCCTCCTCGCCGCGCAGGCGGCCGTCGCGGTCAACAACGCCGCGCTCTATGAGGCCGAGCGCCGCCAGGCGGCCCGCATCCGCGCCCTCGCGGCGGTTAACCGCCGCATCTCGAGCGCCCTCGAGCTCGACGACCTCCTGCGCCAGATCTCGGTGCTCGCCGCGGAGCTGACGGGCACGCGCTTCGCGTCGTTCTGGATCGCCGACGAGGAGCGGCGCACGCTCACGCTCACGAGCGCCTCGGCGTCCGAGATGCTGGAGGACTTCGCGCCGCGGGTGCTGACCTACGACGTCGGGGGCGTCGGCTGGGTCGCGCGCCACCGCGTGCCCCTCGTCGTGGGCGACACGTCGGCCGACGACCGGGTCGCCAACCCGACGTGGGCGTCGCGCTGGGGGCTGCATGCCTCCGCGGCGTACCCGGTGCTCGCGGGCTCGGAGCTGCTCGCGGTCATGGCGCTGGGCCACTCGGAGCCGCTCAGCTTCGGCGCGGAGACGCGCGACATCATCGATATGTTCCTCGCGCAGGCGGCCGTGGCCATCCAGAACGCGCGTCTCTACCGCGAGGCGCAGCGGCGGCGCGACGTCGCCGAGGTGCTGGCGCGGCTCGCGCGCGAGCTGACGGCGAGCCTCGAGGTGGAGCGGATCGCGGCACTGCTCGCCCGCGGGATCCTCGAGCTGGTGAAGGTGCAGCGCGCGGCCGTCCTGCGGTACGAGCCCGACGACAGCACCCTGCGCGTGATCGCCGTCGCCGGCGTGGCCGCGGAGGCCGCCACGGACTTCGTCCTCCGTGCGGGCGAGGGCGTCGCCGGACGCGCGATCGCCGAGCGGAAGATCGTCATGACCCCCGACATCCTGGCCGATCCGGCCATCGAGCTCTCGGCGGAGCTCCGCGAGCGCACCGCCGCCCACGGCTTCCGCGGCGCCGCCGGGATTCCCCTGCTCACCCACGAGCGCCTGATCGGCGCTCTGACGCTCTGGCTCGAGCCCGGCCGCCTCCTCTCGCCCGACGAGCTCCAGGCGCTCGAGGCCCTCGCCGACCAGGCCGCGCTCGCCTTCGAGAACGCGCGCCTGTACGCGAGCGCCCGCGACAGCTTCGCGCGCCTCCGGGACACCCAGATGCAGCTCGTGCACGCCGCGAAGATGTCGGCGCTCGGCCAGCTCGTCGCAGGCGTCGCCCACGAGCTGAACAACCCGCTGAGCGTCATCGTCGGCTACGGCCAGCTGCTGCTCGCGCGCGAGCTCCCGGCCGCGATGAAACGGCCGATCGAGATGGTCGTGTCCCAGGCGGACCGGATGGCGAAGATCGTCCGGAACCTTCTCTTCTTCTCGCGCCAGCGCCCGCCCGAGCGCGCGGCCCTCGACCTCAACGAGGTGATCGAGCGAACCCTGTCGCTCCGGCTGAACCAGCTCACACTCTCGGGCATCAGCGTCGAGCGCGACCTCGCCTCGGGACTCCCGGCGATCGTGGGCGACCCGAACCAGCTCGAGCAGGTGTTCTTGAACCTCCTGCTCAACTCCGAGCAGGCCATCCACGACGGCAAGCGCGGCGCCCGCATCGTGGTGAGAACGAGCACCAGCGAAGGTGGCCGCGCGGTCAAGGCGCAGGTCATCGACGACGGGCCCGGCATCCCCGGGGAGGTGCTGGCGCACGTGTTCGAGCCGTTCTTCACGACCAAGGAGGTTGGCACCGGGGCCGGGCTCGGTCTGTCCGTCTCGTACGGCATCGTGCAGGAGCACGGCGGGCGGCTCGTGGTCGAGAGCCGGCCGGGCGCGACGGTCTTCACCCTCGAGCTGCCGGTCGCCCCCCCGGCCGAGCTGCCGACCGCGGAGCTCGCCGTCGAGCCCCCGGCGATCCAGGGCGCGGGGCGGCTCGCGCTCGTCGTCGAGGACGAGCCGAGCGTGCGCGAGCTCATCGTGACTCTGCTCGGGCAGACCGGCTGGCGCGTCGAGGTCGCGTCGGGCGGGCGCGCGGGCCTCGAGAGCGTGCGGCGTCGCCGCTACGACCTCGTCGTCTCCGACGTCCGCATGCCCGAGGGCGGCGGCGAGGAGTTCTACCGGAGCGCGGTCGCGCTCGACGGGACGCTTCGCGGGCGCTTCGTCTTCATCACGGCCGACACGGCGAACCGCGAGGCGTTCTTCTTCCTCAAGGAAGCGCAGGTGCCCGTGATCGACAAGCCGTTCCAGCCGGCCCTCTTCCTCGACGCCGTGCGGCGCGTGACGATCTCATTGACACCGTCCACCTCGCGCGGTTAGAAGGAGGGGTGACCAAGGCGGACCTCGTGGTGATCGTGGCGAAGAGCTCGGGGGGCTCGAAGATCGCCGCGGAGCGCGCCATCGAGGCCATGGTGTGCGGGATCGTCGAGTCGCTCCGGCGCGGCCGTCGTGTCACGCTTTCGGGATTCGGCACATTTGTGGTCACCAAGCGCGCCGCCCGCAACGGGCGTGACCCGCGCACGGGCAGGGAGATCAAGATCCCGCCGGCGCGCGTGCCCCGCTTTCGCCCGAGCCGCACGCTGAAGACCGCCATCCGCTGAGGCGACTGTGCTCGTCGTGCCGGCAGACGCGCCGCCTGTGCTGGCGGGTCCGGTGTGGTAAGGTTGTAGCGCGTCGTGGGCTGGTGGGGGATCGTCTAGTGGTAGGACGCGTGGCTCTGGACCACGTAGCGGGGGTTCGAATCCTCCTCCCCCAGCCATCCACTCGCTCGGTGCTGGCGCATTGTTCGCGCGGCCCCATCGTCTAGAGGCCCAGGACACGGCCCTCTCAAGGCTGAAACACGGGTTCGAATCCCGTTGGGGCCACCACGCACAACTTCTCCGAAGCTTCTGCAACTTCTGCGAGTTCACGCGCGGTTCTGGCTTCTGCCCTGGGCTCCGTGGAATGGACAGAAACGAACCGAAAAGCCCACAAACGGACACGCGCGTGGCACCGGAAATGGCGCCGAGACCTTACCGCCTAAGTGGTCACGTAGGACATTGTTCGAGTAGATAGACTTCTTTGACCGAGATAGGCCTCGGACGCGCGGATCGGCGACGACCGCATCCGGCCGCCCTTCGGCGATCTTCTCGCTGAGGTGGAGCGCGACGAGCCGGTCCGACAGCCCCACGAGGGGCTTCGGCGGCGTGCCGCAGGGGTCCACGAGGCTGGCTTCCACGGGCGCTCTTGCCGACGCTCTTGAAGAGGACGCCGACTCGGCGGAGGCGGCGGCGGGCGTCTCAGCTCACCGCGAGCGGTACCCGGGTGCCATCCGGCCGCCGCCATGTCGTCCGGAATTCGTGGTCATAGGTCCACACCCGCGATCCTCCCTCTCGTCCGGAGACAGCCGCGAGATAACCATCGGCCCAGTCAGGATCGTGCTCCTCGTAGCGAATCAGCCAATCAAAGACCTCGAGCCAAAGCTGGGATTCATCCTCACTCTGGTAGGCCGAGATCGAGAACTCGGCGAGGAACCGGCGCAACCGCCCGCACTGTGCACGGTGGGGCAGCAGGAACCGCGACCGAGGCACGAGCGCGTCCGTGCCGGTCAACGACTTCGCGGCCCTGGTGCTCGCCCGACACATTGCCGCAGTAGATGCGGATGAGGCGAAAAGCCCAGGCCGAGCGTCTCCGCGCGACGGCCTAGACGCACTCAACGCCAAGGTCCTGCAATCGCCCGCCGCGGAGGTGCTTGGACGTGATCGCCGGGCCGGGACGCAGGCAGGCTACACGGCTCGCGCCGGCCACACCGGCTCGTGGTAGCCGAGTGGCACCGAGGGCCGGGCCCAGCGCGGCGGCGTTTCGGAAAGGCGCACCACCGGTCCGAGATGACGCAGCCGACCGACCGGCGTGTCCGTCGTCACCGACCAGCGCTCCAGCTCTGCTGACGTGAATTCCTTCGGCACGTCCTTGAGGTCGCCCTTCGGCACCTCGCCCCGTCCGACGAGCCAGCGGCCGGTCTGCGCGAGCGAGATCCGCACCAGCCAGCTTCCGCCCTCGCGCACGCGGCGCGCGAGTGCGACCATGGCGCCGAAAGCCATCAGATAGCCGGTCAGGTAGTCGATCGCCGACACCGGATAGAACTGCGGACCCGGCGCCGCGCCCGGGAACAGCTCGCCCTGACGAGCGGTGATGCCGCTGACCGTCTGCACCACCGTATCGAAGCCGCGGCGCGACGCCCACGGCCCGAGGTGGCTGAACGCGCACAGAGAGACGAACACGATGCCGGGCCGCACGTTCGCCAGCGCCTCGGGCGAGAAGCCGCGAGTGCCGAGCGTGCCAGGCCGATACCCTTGCGAGAACACGTCGGCATCGCGGATGAGCCCACGGAGCGTCTCGACGTCCTCCGGCTCGCGCAGATCCAGATGGGCGGAGAGCTTGCCGTGACCCGTGTCGTATTCCTGGTAGCCGAGATTCGGCAAGTGCGCGGCGCTGATCTTCAAGACGTCGGCGCCGTGCTCCGCGAGCGTGCGAGCACACGTCGGGCCGGCGAGGACGCGCGTCAGATCGAGCACTCTGATGCCCGACAAGGGCCGATCGCCGTCGGGGAGCTTTTCGGGCGGGCTGCCGCCGATCTTGACGATCTCCATCAGCGGCAGCGATGCGATCGCGGCGGCTTGCGGGTGCTTGGCCCATTCGTCCATGGTTCGCACCATACCGCCGGCGCCCTTCGCGGCGATGATCGCCTCCTCGAGCTCGAGCGCGTCCCACTTCGCCACTGCCTCGCGCACCGCCTCGCGATCTTCCGGCACGCCGAGCACACCGAGGGCGGCCGCACGATGGTTCGGGAAATTGCAGTGGAGATAGCTCCAGCGGCCGTTCTTCGCCGGATAGACGCCCATTACGGCGTTGCGCTCGGTCGACACCGACGCGCCGTTCAGCTTCATGTAATGCCCGCTGCGGAGCGAGGCTGTCGCCTGGCGTCTATCGACCGCGACGTCCTGACGCCGTCCCGTGCGCAGTTGCCACAAGTCGGAGACGGCGAGGCCGGTCGCCGCGAGCGCGGCCGCGCTGGTCTCGGCGATCCGGAACGACGTCGGCAATATCGGATCTGTGCCGCCGGTGATCTCGACCGCGCGGGCGCGCTCCTCGCCCCAGCCGGCGATCGGGAAAATCGTGCGCAGGGCATCGTTGGTCATGGCGACTCTCCTTGGGGATGACCCGTCGCGCGAGTATACTCACCCACCATGCGCGAGAACACCCTCAAGCAACGGCATTTCGGCGTCCTGATTCCTTCCACGAATACGACGGTCGAGATGGAGTGTCGACTCTTGCCGACGACGTACCAGGCGCACTTCGGGCGCCTCATGTCCAGTGGCGCCGGGAGTTTCTCGCCCAGCCGAGACGAGGACATCGACTATCAGTCGCGCTTGCTGGGAACGGCCAGGGTCGAGATGGTGATCCTGGCTCAGACGTCGGCAAGTCTCTTTGCCGAGGACTACGACGACGTCGTCACGAAGCGGATGGGTGTCGGTGCCGGCGTTCCGGCAATCACGTCAGCGCAGGCGGTCGGCCGCGCCGTTCGGGCCCTCGGAGCGCGCCGTGTCGCCATCGTGTCTCCCTATTCGGATGCGGTCAACGAGCGTGCCGCCCGCTATTTCAAGACGAAGTACGGGCTCGACACGATCGCGCTCGAGGGATTTCGCGCGACCGACGCGTATGCGATCGGCCGGCTCGGCCCACAGCACGCACGCGATGCATTCGCCCGGATCGATCGGCCGGAGATCGAGGTCTTCGTGGTGCCCGGCGGCAATTTCCCGACGATGTCCTCGGTGGCCTCCTGGGAGCGTGAATTCAAGAAGCCCGTGGTGACCACGAATCAGGCGTCGATCTGGGCGATGCTGCGCGCGTTCAACAGCGGCGACCGCCTGCCGGCCTTCGGCCGTCTGCTCGCTGAAGTACCGGCCGACGCATCCTAGACGTTGCGCGACTCGCGGCGCGAAGACCGCACGCATCGATCGTCTTCACCTTTTTCAGGCGCTGGGCGCCGCACATGGCGCGCTCGGAAAGCGCGCGGGTCTCGGCGACGCTCAGGCGGACACGTTCGGTAGTACGTAGAGCGTCAGTCGTCGTGGTCGGCTATGCTACGTCACGAATTCGTGGGAGGAATCTCCATGTCCGACTACATCCCCAGCCCCAGGC